>JAZUNB010000027.1:0-12584 GCA_045603925.1 Eubacteriales bacterium | reverse complement strand
CTGAACGAAAAATCTGTATCTCAAAACTGCTCCGCACCTTAAAATTCAAAAGTTTGGATGCAAAGCAAGGCATAAAATGCGAGACATCCTGACGGATGGCGAGTATTTTTAACACAGATTTGCACCAAAATCTTGAATTTTAAGGCACTTATTCCTTACGAAGGTCTGCCCCAAGGAAGTCTTTTTCGGTCTTCGCCATTTTCAGCGGTCTTATTTGGTGCCGAAGATACGGTCGCCCGCATCCCCCAGGCCGGGGACGATATATCCCTTTTCATTGAGCTTCTCATCCACATGGGCGCAATAGATATCCACATCGGGATGGGCCTCGGTCAAGGCCTTCACGCCCTCGGGAGCGGCGATGAGGCACATAAACTTGATCTTTTTGCCGCCCAGCTCTTTGATCTGGGTAATGGCATCGATGGCGGAGCCGCCGGTGGCCAGCATGGGATCCACCACAATGGCCAGGCGCTTGCCGATATTGGCAGGCAGCTTGCAATAATAGGCATGGGGCTGAAGGGTCTCTTCATCCCGATACATCCCGATATGGCCCACTCTTGCGGAGGGCACCAGATTCAACACGCCGTTGACCATACCCAGGCCTGCCCGCAGGATGGGGATGACCGCCAGCTTAATGCCGGCGATGACATTGGTTTTGGTCTTGGCGATGGGGGTGGTGATCTCCACCTCCTCCAGCGGCAGATCCCGCATAGACTCATAGCACATCAGCATGGTGATCTCTTCCACCAAGGCGCGGAACTGATTACTGCTGGTCTCCACATTTCTTAAAATGGAGATTTTATGCTGGATCAAAGGATGATCAAAAACGGTAACGTTGCCCATAAAGCGCACTTCCTTTTCATAAATTCTTTAATTAAAGAGTATCACTCCGAAAGGTCTTTGTCAAGGACAAAAAAACGCGGAATTTAGCAAAAAGAGGTTTACAAAATCATCTCTCTATGCTATACTGACAGAGGATTACTTCGGTCTTTAAATCGATGCGAGACATCGGCAAGCACCGCAATATAGAAAGGTCTTGCCGAAGGTTCGGGAGACCGTTTTTTTATGTCTTGAGGTGTCGTATGGAAGCAAAATTTCGTTCCCGTATTATGGAAGAGGCGGATGTCCGCCGCGCCTTGGCGCGGATCGCCCATGAGATCATCGAGCGCAACGGCCATGCCAGCGAGCTTTGTCTGATCGGGGTGGAGCGCCGCGGCCTGCCCCTGGCGGGGCTGATCGGGGAAAACATTGAGCGGTTTTCCGATATTAAGGTTTCCATCGGCTCGGTCAACATCACCCAATTTCGGGACGATCAGGAAAAGCAGGAGCCCCTTGCCCCCTTGGATCTCGGTTGCCCGGTGGAGGGCAAGACGGTGATCTTGGTAGACGATGTGATCTATACCGGCCGCTCGGCCAGAGCGGCGCTGGAGGCGGTGCTCTCCCAAGGCCGCCCTGCGCGGATCCAATTGGCGGTTCTGATCGACCGCGGCCATCGGGAGCTGCCCATTCGGGGCGATTATGTGGGCAAAAATGTGCCCACCGCCAAAAGCGAGCTCATTAAAGTGCATATCCCTCCCTTCGACCAAACCGTCGATGTGGAGTTATATGGAAATTAAAATTAGGAGGAAGTTTAAATGAAACTTGTTTTCCAACCCCATGAAAAACCCAAGTTCGGCGCAAACATTGTGTTTGCCATCCAGCAGCTGCTGGCGATCATGGCCGCCACCCTGGTCGTGCCTGTGATCATCGGCAACGGTATGGCGCCTGAGGCCGCTCTCTTCGGTGCCGGTGTGGGTACTCTGGTGTATCTGCTGTTCACCAAGTTCCGCAGCCCCGTATTCCTTGGCAGCTCCTTTGCCTTCTTAGGCTCTATGGCCGCCGCCTTTGCAGGCGCTGTTTCCACCGCCGCAGGCTATGTGGGCCTGATCATCGGTGCCGCCTGCGCCGGTCTGGTGTATGTGGTCATCGCCATCATCGTAAAGTTTGCCGGTGTCAACTGGATCAATAAGCTGATGCCCGCAGTGGTTATCGGCCCCACCGTTGCCATCATCGGTCTTTCCTTGGCCGGCAACGCAGTAGGCGATCTGCAGAAGGGCGGCGTTCTCAATGCGGAAAATGTTCCCGTTGCCGATCCCAAGATCGCGATCCTGGTGGGTCTTGTAACCTTGTTTGTGACCGTTCTTTGCTCCACCTTCGGTAAGAAGATGGCTAAGATGATCCCCTTCATCATCGGTATTCTGGCCGGTTATGCGGTGGGCGCTGTTCTGACGGTGATCGGCAATGCCGCCGGCATCGACGCGCTGAAGATCATCGACTTCACCAAGATCACCGCCCTTTGGGCAGAGGGTGTGAACCTCAATACCTTTATCTGCCTGCCCAACTTCACCTTTATGACCGCTATGAAGGGCATCGCCGATATCGATGCCGCTTATATCAGCACCGTTCTGGTGGCCTATGCTCCCGTTGCTTTCGTTGTATTCGCCGAGCATATCGCCGATCACAAGAATATTTCCTCCATCATCGAGAAGGATCTGCTGGAAGACCCCGGTCTCCATCGCACCCTGCTGGGCGACGGTGTCGGCTCCGCAGTGGGCGCCATCTTCGGCGGCTGCCCCAACACCACCTACGGTGAGTCGGTGGCTTGCGTGGCCATCTCCGGCAACGCTTCCGTTTCCACCATCTTCACCACCTCCATTCTGGCCATCCTGATCTCCTTCCTTGCTCCCTTCGTTGCTTTCGTAAACTCCATTCCCTCCTGCGTCATGGGCGGTGTTTGCGTGGCCCTCTACGGCTTCATCGCCGTATCCGGTCTGAAGATGGTCCAGAAGGTGGATCTGGAAGACAACCGCAACCTCTTTGTGGTCTCCACCATCCTCATCGCCGGTATCGGCGGTCTGAGCATCAGCTTCGGCAAGATCACCCTGACCTCCATCGCCTGCGCGCTGATCCTGGGTATCATTGTGAACCTGATCCTGGCCAAGAAAGAGAAATAAATCTCATTCATAAACAACGCCCCCTGCCGAGCAGGGGGCGTTTTATTTGACTTTTTCAAAGAAAAAGCCTATAATGAAAAAAAGAATTTTTCAAGGAGAACAAAATGTCTGTTGTATTGGGGATCGATGTGGGCGGAAGCACCACCAAGATCGTGGCCTATGATAAGAAGATCATCGGAATGCTGCAGGTGCGCGCCGGCGATCAGCTGACCTCTCTCTATGGTGCCATCGGCCATTTTTTGCAGGTTCATCGACTGACGCTTTCCGATGTGGAAAAGATCGTATTGACCGGGGTGGGCGCCTCGCTGATCCAAGGAGATCTCTATGGCATTCCCACCGTAACCATCGCCGAATTTGAAGCCATCGGCAAGGGCGCTCTGCTTTTAAGCGGCGAGGAGCGGGCCTTGGTGGTCAGTATGGGCACCGGCACCTCCTATGTGGATGCCTCCAAAGAAAAAATCACCCATATCGGCGGAAGCGGTGTGGGCGGCGGCACCTTGGTAGGGCTTTCCGCCAAGCTGCTGGGGGTGAGCGATATTGATGCCATTATCGCTTTGGCAGAGCAGGGGGATCTTGCCAATGTGGATCTCTCCATCGGGGAGATCAGCAATAAGGAGATCCCCAACCTGCCCGAAAATATTACCGCCGCCAATTTCGGTAAGATCAAAAGCACCGCCACCAAGGCCGATCTTGCTTTAGGGCTTCTCAATATGATCTATCAGACCGCAGGGGTTCTGGCCGCCTTCTGCGCAGGGGGGCGGGGCATCCAAAAGGTGCTCTTCACCGGCTCGGTAGCGGATCTGCCTCAGGCAAACGACCTGCTGCAGGCGGTTGCGGCCCTTTATCCCGATCTGGAGTTTATCATCCCCGAAAACGCCACCTTTGTGACGGCCATCGGCGCAGCAATATTATAAACGGCATTTGAAAAAGGCGCAGACCGCCAAGAAAGGCTCCGTACCCTTGGGTACGGAGCCTTTCTCAATTAATAGTACATGGGTTCTTCGTATTCATAAAGTCCTGCGGGCTGTTTCACGGTGGATTCCACCTTGACCTCTCTGCCCTCCGCCGCGGATTTTTCCAGCGACAAAATCACATCGGTCACATGGTATGCCAGAGCAGTGGAGGCACGCAGTTCGGTGCCCTCTTCGATATGACGGATCATATCCATAATACCGATGCCTCTGCCATAGAGTTCATACTCCTTAAAGGGCTCCACCACGCGGTATTCCGCCTCATCCATCCGCTTCACCAAAACATCGCCTTTATAGCGGTTGGGATCGACCAAGACCATAGAACCCTTGGTGCCGTAGATCTCGATATGGGGAGCGTTACTGCTCCAAACATCCCACGTATCGGTGAAGGTACCCATAACGCCGTTTTCAAACTTGATCAGGCTGACCACATGGGTGGGCACTTCCACCTTGATCTTCTCCCCGCGGCGGGGAGCCGCCTTGATGGTTCGCTCGGGAAAGGTCATTTTATTCATGGACATAACGCTTTCCACAGGACCCAAAAGGCTGACGAAAACATTCATATAATAGCCGCCCATATCCATCAGGGGGCCTGCGCCCATTTGATAGAAGAAATCAGAATCGGGGCGCCAAAGCTCATTGCCTCTGCCGGTACAGATGGCGGAGAAGCCGACCGGCTTTCCGATCCAACCGTCTTCGATACATTTACGGGCGCTCTGGAAGGGATTATTTAAAAAGGAATCGGGGGCGCAGGCGACCACCTTACCCACCTCTTTGGCTTTTGCCTCAATGCGGCGGATGCCCTCCAGATCCAATGCCAAGGGCTTTTCGGAATACACATGCTTGCCTGCCGCAAGCGCTTTTAAGGTCACCTCTTCATGGGCGGCGGGAACGGTCAGGTTGATCACCAGATCAATGGAAGGGTCTGCCAAAAGCTCCTCGGTGGTGCCCCACTTTTCCACTTCATATTGCTCCGCCTTTGCTTTTGCCCGCTCGGAATCCAGATCGGCAAGCATGGTGATGATATAATAATCAGAGAATGCCTGCTTGGCAAATTTCAGATAGTTGCCCGAAATGGCACCGCTGCCGATGATTCCTACATTATATTTTTTCATCGCTGTTTCCTCACTTTACAAACTGATTTAAGAAGGCAAAACTTTTCTTTGCCACCAAAATTTCCGACTCAAAATCATCGGTTCCCTCGGTCTCCCAAGAGAAGGCGCCTTCATAGCCGTTTTCTTTCAGCATCTTTAGGCATTCCTTCAGCTTCACGGGACCCTCGCCCAAGGCAACGCATTTCATTTCATCATTCTTATCCTTGGCGTGAACATGGAAGACCCGATCCTTGATCGCCCTCAGCATCTCTACCTCATCCTGCTGACCGCCGTGGTGCACATTAGCGGTATCGAAGGTAACCCCTAAAAGATCGGGAGTACCGTGATTGATCAACGCCATTAGGTCACCGGAGTTCAAGGAGAAGAGACCGTGGTTTTCCAAAGAGAGCTTCACACCGTGTTTCTTTGCCGCTTCCAAAGCGGGACCGAAGCGCTCCTCCACCTGCCGTTTGGCATCCTCCACCGTCATATCGGGGCGGCGCTTTTTGGGGATCTTACCGTCGGTAATGGTGACCACGGGAATATCGGCCGCTTTGGCAAACTCCACCACCCGACCGATGGACTCCAAAAAGTTTTCATCGGAGACCAAGCCGCCGTCTTTTGCCCAAAGGGAGGTGATGCCCTTATAGCCGTATTTCTTCTGCAGGCGCACCAAGGTTTCGGGATCGTCTTGAAACACATCCACATGGGTGCACCAAGGGGTGGTGGATTGGGTCTCGAAATACTCAAAGCCCACCTCGCGCATCTCGCCCAAAATCCGCTCCAACTCAAACTGTCTGAAGTTGATGGTACTGTAACTGATCTTCATTTCCGTTTCCTCCTGTTATTTCAAGCATTCATTCATAAAAGCAAATGCCTTTTTTCCGTTTTCAAGGGCGCGCTCAAAATCATCGTTCCCTTCGGTCTCCCAAGAGAGGGCACCTTGATAGCCGTAAGTCTTCATCAACTGCACGCATTCCTTCGCCTGCACAAGACCCTCGCCCAGGGGCACACAGTTTCCATTCAAATCGGTGTCCTTTATATGAAAATGGATCACCCGCTCCTTTACCCCATCCAACACCGAAACTTCATTTTCTTCGGTGTTCAATCGCCGCCAGATCGGACCTTCGGGGGTGGTTTCCACATAGCCTGCGCGAAAGACATTGGCGCAATCGTAATTGATGCCCAGCACATCGGCAGGACCACAGCTCATCAGCATCTTCAAGCCCTTTTCCGTGAGGGAAAAATGACCATGCGGCTCAATGGCAAGCTTCACTCCTGCGGCGCTTGCCTTTTCGCAAGCGGCGGCAAGGCGGTCGGCGATCCGCTTTACTCCTTCTTCCTGGCTCATACCCGCGGGAAGGTTTCCGTCGCCGATATGCACAATGGGGATCCCTGCCGCCTTTGCCCACTCCAGCACTACACCGACGGTGGTGGGAAAATCCGCATCGCTCAAAAGGTTTCCGCTTTTTGCCCAAAGGGCGGTGATCTCTTTATAACCGTATTTTTTCTTTAAGCGCACCAAATGCTCGGGGTCGTCTTGAAACACATCCACATGGTTACAAAAGGGGACGGTGGCTTGGGTCTCAAAATACTCAAAGCCTACCTCCCGCATTGCGGCAAGGCAACGCTCCAATTCATACCGCCGAAAACAGACGGTGCCGAATCCGATCTTCATTCTGCCTGCCCCCGGATCATCGAACCGATCCCGCTTTCTGCCGCAATCGGTGATGGAATCTCCTTGCAATAAAATTCGTTTCATTAAAACTTCCTCCTAAAACAATGGATGCAAAAGCGAGAATAAACAAGGTAATGTGACTACACAACCCAATGTGGTTGCCAAAGTCAGGATGGATGCACTTTCGGCATCGGCACCATATTTTTCCGCCAAAGCGGGGGCGGTTACCGCGGTGGACACCGCAGAAGCCAAAAACAATGCGGCAAACAGTTCGTAAGAAACCGCAACACCCGCAAGCTTCAACAGATACAGCAATGTTGAAATACTCAAAGGAAACGCCACCAACTTAATGGCGCAGGTCAGCAGAAGATCTTTCCATAATATGCTCTGTTTTTTCAAAGAAAGGGCGGAAAATTCAAAGCCCAACACCAGCATCGCCAAGGGGGTAGTGAGTCCTGCAAGGTATCCTGCATAATCCACAAGAAAAGAAACCTGTGTACCAAAGCCGCTATACATACAGATCGCCCCCAGCACCAAGGCAAAGGACAAGGGATTCAAAAGGGCTCTGCGGGGTGCGATGGCACGGCGGTCTTCGGAAAGCAAAAACACCCCTGCGGTCCAAAGCATCATACTGCTGAACACATTAAAGACGGAGACCATCACCGTGACTTCGGGGGCATCGGGGAACATCACACTTGCAAGGGGAACACCGAGAAATCCGCAGTTGGAAAAAACACTGCAAAACCGGACAACCGATTTTTCTTTGGCAAAAAGGGCGGTAAGCAGGATCCAAAGGGTTTCAAACACCACGGGAACGGCGGCGACCAACAACAGTGCTCCCACATCAACGGTAGAGGGATCCAGCCGACAAAGTGCCTGAAACACCAGCGACGGCATTGCCGCATAAAGCAAGATATTGGTCAGTGTGGGCAATGCATTTTTTTGCATCAATCCGCTTCTGCCAAGCAAAAGCCCCGGCACCATCAACAGCACAAACAGCAAAACCGATTGTAACAGCACCGTTTGCATCAGCACATCCTCCCTCTTTTGAATTTGCATCTTTATCATAGCCTTTTTAACTTCGCTTTACAAGGGAAAAGACGGACAAATAAACCGCCAAATCAGACATTTTACTTGCTTTTTCAAAAAAAGTGTGATATATAAGAAATGAAACGGAAAGGAGTGTTTTATGAACCCTCTTTATTCTCACAACGGATTAAGCCGATTTGTGACGGAAGTGCAGAACAAACGGTTTGCCTGCAAGGTCTATTGGGCGAAGATGGTCAGCAGTGAAAACGAAAGCCTTTTCACCAAATACACCAAGCATACTTTTTATGAAATTCAATATGCTCTGCAAGGAAAATCGGGGTTTCTTCTGGAGGAAGAAAAGAGGCTTCTTCTCTCCCCCGATCAATTTACCCTGATCCCGCCAAACACCTATCATCAGATCACCGAAAGCGATGCGGTGGGGGCGCGGTTTATTATGGCCTTTTCCTTTGAAGGAACCGGCTTGACCCTTCCCAAGGAGCCTGCGGTTTGGGATGCCTCTCCCCGTATGCAACAGTTTCTGCTGTTACTTTTGGAAAAGTCCAAAGAGGACTCGCCCTTAACCCGCGAATTATTGGATGCTTTGATCAGCGGGTTCTTATTGGAGGTGCTGGATCATATTTTGGCAGAAGCCTCCCAAGAGGTGCCCCCTGCAACCACGGAGGGCACTCATCCTTTGGTGCAGGAGGCCTTGAGCATCATTAAGCGCAGCAACGGGATCGGCATCGGAGTGGAAACGGTGGCCGAGGAGGTGGGGGTCAGCCCTCGCCATCTGAACCGCTTATTTCAGGAACATCTTGAAAGAACGGTCAGCAGTGCCATCGCTCAGCAGAAGCTGAAAAAGATCGAATGGCTTGCCGCTTCTTCCTCCCTTTCCCTCAATGAGATCGCCGATCTTTGCGGTTTTGCCGATGAATATGCCATGAATAAGTTCTTTCGAAAGCGTACCAACACCACCTTGAGTCAATATCGAAAGATCAATAAAAAATAAGTAGAAAAAATATGTTTTTTGATTGCCATCATCCTCACATTTGCTACATTGGCCGTTGGGGTCAGGAAAAGGAGTTCCCCAACCTGCCCGAAAACATCACCGCCGCCAATTTCGGTAAGATCAAAAGCACCGCCACCAAAGCCGATCTTGCCTTGGGGCTTCTCAATATGATCTATCAGACCGCAGGGGTTCTGGCCGCCTTCTGCGCAGGAGGGCGGGGCATCCAAAAGGTGCTCTTCACCGGCTCGGTAGCGGACCTGCCTCAGGCAAACGACCTGCTGCAGGCGGTTGCGGCCCTTTATCCCGATCTGGAGTTTATTATTCCCGAAAACGCCACCTTTGTTACCGCCATCGGCGCAGCAATTTTATAATCCAAATTAAAGGAGAAACTTGTATGAAATTCCACCAAACAATAGGCCGAACCGTTTTCAAAATTATAGTGTTGATCGGTATTGCTTCTCCTTTTTTCAGCGCGTGCACTTATTTATTGCAAGCAACATATATTCCATCAATAAACACCTGCTCTTTTTTTGAAAACGAAACCTATCTGGTGACCGATTCTTTTCTGATCAATAAACAGCTTGGAACTGTTACACTCTTGGACTACAACACCTACGCTACTGCTCCGAACGCACTAAATGTTTACTACAAAGGACCATACACATATAAGTGCGTTTTTCATGAATCGACTTTTGAACAGCATGTTTTTCTCGTAACCAATTACCACGACTCTGAAAGCGACAAGTACATTCGTCAGTTCCAAGATACTGTTTTCACCTTTAATTATGAAGGGAAGGAATTAAGTCGCACCTATCATGGAGACCCCATTCCAAAAGACGTCTTTTTTGAAGAGATCTTCCCTCCCTCGGAAACCTTGTCTTTTGAGATCGACCTTTTATATGAATTCCAGAGACTCGAGCATGTGACCCCCGCTCAGCAAACTATTTTAGATTATGCGGAGAATATATACGAAACATACCCCGACCCCCATTATGATGTTATCGGAACAATAAAACCAATGGAAAATGACTTATGGTTTTCCATCACAACCTCTGACGTCCATCACTACAACAGCGGCTTTGCCCTAATGCAAGGAATTGATTCTTCCAAGATCATCCGTTACGATCCTCAAGGCGATGATTTTGAAACCATTTTTGTGTATAAGAAAAGAAAAACGGTTCTTCTTGATTTTGATGAAGAAGGAATATACACCTTTGATATCAACGGGAACCTAAAACATTATGATTTCACATCAAAGAAAACAACAAAAATATATACCTTTCCAAACGAAGTATCTTATTTTGATGTTACCGATAATTATATTGGTGTATTCAGTGAAGGGAAGTACCTCCTCTATGAAAAAAATGTAGGTATCCTTGCAAACAGTTCGATATAAGATTTAAATCCATCATCGCCCTGGCAGAAAAGGGTGATCTTGCCAATGTGGATCTTTCCATCGGTGAGATCGGCAACCGGGAGATCCTCAATCCGGGGCTGAAATTTATCATCCCCGAAAATGCCACCTTTGTAACGGCCATCGGCGCAGCAATTTTATAAAAGGAGTTTTAATTATGATTGCATCCTCATTGGTACCAAACAATATGTACGAAATGATGGAGTTGATGATAGGCGGTCCATCTATTATGGAGCTGTTGTTCAACCTGATAATTGCCATCCTTTGTATGGGCGCAGTCTGGCTTTCCTCTCTTACAAAGCCTGTCCGCCGAGAGGGCGCTCATCTCTATTGGATCTTGGGCGCGGTTTTGGAACTTCTGCACGCGTTTCTTCCACTTTTGATCGGCAACTTTGCCCTTCCTGCGGTTCCGCTGTTGCTGGTGATCTACCGCCTGCGCCCGCTGGTGCGGCTGTTTATCCTGTCGCTGGCGGAATTCTTCCTTTTGAGAAAGCAGGCAGTGCAGAAAAAGCACTTGATCGGTGCTTTGGCGCTGCAAATCTTTTTAACGCTGATCATTGAATGGCTGGGCGCGACGCTTTTGCTGCTCTTTTAAATAACGCAAAGCCAAACGACCCGAAGGGCAATCCTTCGGGTCGTCTTTTGATGCTATTTTAAGATGCGCAAGCCTTTGGGATAATGATTTTTGCCGATACCGCCCGAGGATTTGATCCAGCCCAAGGGGACGCCCTCAACGGTGACCACGCCATAGCCCTTTTGGTCGCAGGGGACCGTCTCGCCGCGCAGATAGGCGGTAGCCTGCTCCAAGGATAATTCTTGACCATAGCGGAAGGCTTCTTTGGGCAGGCTCATGGCTAAATGATGGGCAGGCTTCCATTGCTTGCCCAAAAGTTCCAGAACCTCCAGCCCCGCCCGCAGGATGCGAACCCCTTGAGGATTGGGCAGATCCTCATCCAAAAGGAAATACCGCCCGTTTCGCCGGATCAGGTTCCCTTGAGGGGGGCTTTTCAGCAATTCCCCCAGCGCCGCCTTGGCCTCGGGATTCTTTTCCTGCTTGAAGGCAGGAGCGTTTTTGCCTTCTCCCTCTCCACGATGCCGAAGGGCGCAGACAAAATGCCCCTCTCCTCCATCGGCGGGAAAGATGCGAACGGCCTCCCTAAGGCCCAAAAAGCCCTGGCTTGCACCTGAAATCCCCGTTTCGGCCATCTCAAATTCGGGATGGCGCTCTAAAAACCAAAGGATGGTGCGCTCGTTTTCCTCTAAATTAAAGGTGCAGGTGGAATAGACCATCCGCCCGCCGGGGCGGAGCATCTTCGCCGCCTCTTCTAAGATCTCGCGGCTGCGGGCGGCGCAAAGGGCTACCAGATCCTCGTTCCATTCCTCCAAGATGCGGGGATATTTACGGAACATTCCTTCGCCGGAGCAGGGGCTGTCGATGAGAATTTTGTCGAAATAGGCGGGTAAGGCTTTCGCCAATTTCCCTGCATCGCTGTTGGTCACCACAGCGCGGGAGATGCCCATCCGCTCCATATTCTCCGCCAGCACCGAGGCACGGCTCGGCTGGATCTCATTGGCCACCAAAAGCCCTGCCCGAAGCCTTGCGCCGATGGCGGTAGCCTTGGAGCCGGGAGCGGCGCAAAGATCCAATACCCGCTCCTCCCCCTGCAATTGCAGAGCAGTCACCGCGCTCATGGCAGAGGGCTCCTGAAAATAATAAAGCCCCGCCTGATGGTAGGGATGGTTGCCGCTTCCCTCTTCTTCTATGTAGAACCCGTCCTCATAAAAAGGAGCGGGACGCACCCCGAAGGGCGCGATTTTAAGAAACTCTTCCCGAGTGATCTTCCTGCGGTTATACCGCACCCCCGCCAAGGGCGGTTGCCCGATATAGGGGCGAAGATCCACCAGCTCTTTCAGATAATCGATCATTGAATGTTCTCTTTTCCGGGATCGGCAAAGCCGAATCCCAATATTTCCGTTGCCTCGGCCACCACCATAAAGGCGGCGGGATCGGCATGATAAACAATGCGGCGCAAGGCCTTTTCCTCACCGGTGGCAAGGGCGCAGAGCAAGACCTTTCGTCCGTCGCCGGTATAACCGCCTTTTCCTTCTAAAACCGTAACGCCCCGCTCCGCCTCTTGAATAATAACGGGGGCAAGATCCTTGGCAGAAACGATCCAGGCCATCCGCCCTGCGGTTCTGCCTTTCAGGTAGGTATTGAGCACCACCGTAAAGACCGTTGCCAGCAGAACCGAATACAGCACCGTTTCCACCTCGCCGTAGACCACCCCACCCAGCAATACAATCACCACATCGATGATCAGCACCATCCCGCCGAAGGAAAGGGCGGGAAATTTCCGCTGGAGGAGCAGCGCCAGCAGGTCGCTGCCGCCGGTGGTGAT
>JAZUNB010000026.1:0-9277 GCA_045603925.1 Eubacteriales bacterium | reverse complement strand
CATAAACTTGCTGATGGCTTCTGCTACTGCGGGGATACGGGTGGAACCGCCCACCAGCAGGACCTTCTTCACATCGGAGGTCTTCAGATCGGCATCCGAGAGCGCCTGGCGAACAGGGCCCATGGTGGCTTCCACCAGATCAGCGGTCAGTTCATTGAACTTAGCGCGGGTAGGGGTCATATCCAGATGGAGAGGGCCGGCAGGGCCGCCGCTGGTAAAGGGCAGGTTGATATTGGTGGACATTCCGCTGGAAAGCTCGATCTTGGCCTTCTCGGCGGCTTCCTTCAGGCGCCGATTGGCCATATTGTCGGCCTTCAGGTCGATGCCGTTGGCCGCCTTGAAATCGGCTGCCATCCAGTCGATGATCCGCTGGTCGAAATCGTCACCGCCCAGGCGGTTATTACCGGCGGTTGCCAATACTTCGCAAACACCGTCGCCGATCTCCAGAATGGAAACATCGAAGGTACCGCCGCCCAGGTCATAGACCATGATCTTCTGGTCGCCTTCCTTATCCACACCGTAGGCCAAAGCGGCCGCGGTGGGCTCATTGATGATACGCTTTACATCCAAGCCTGCGATACGGCCTGCATCCTTGGTTGCCTGGCGCTGAGAATCGCTGAAATATGCGGGAACGGTAATGACTGCCTCAGTAACAGTCTCGCCCAAAAAGGCTTCGGCATCGGCCTTCAGCTTCATCAGAGTGAAGGCGGAGATCTCCTCGGGGGAATAATCCTTACCGTCGATATTAATGCGGCGGGCAGAGCCCATATCACGCTTGATGGATGCGATGGTGCGGTCGGGGTTGGTAACAGCCTGACGCTTAGCAGGCTGGCCCACCATACGCTCGCCGGTCTTGCTGAATGCCACAACAGAGGGGGTGGTTCTTGCGCCTTCGCTATTGGTAATAACGGTAGGCTCGCCGCCTTCCATAACAGCAACACAGCTATTGGTCGTACCTAAATCAATTCCGATAATCTTACTCATAATCTTTTTCTCCTTTACTTAGTTGGCAGTCTTTACAACTGCGGGTCGAATAACAATTTCTTCTTTATATACATAGCCCCGCTGGAATACCTCGACGATCTCGTCTTCCCCCAGCTCGGGATCTTCTATGTGCATAATGGCTTCATGGCGGTTGGGGTCGAATTTCTCCCCCGCTTCGCCCATGGGGCATACGCCGATGCCCTTCAGGGATTCCAGCAGCTGGCGCAGAGTCATCTCCACACCGCTCTTCATTCCGCCCTCTTCTTCTCCGGCGGCGGCAAGGGCGCGCTCCAGATTATCAATGGCGGGCAGGATGGCGGTAATGGCTTTGGCAACACCGTCGCCCACCAGGCGGTCCCGCTCCTTGGCGGTACGCTTCCGATAGTTATCATACTCTGCATAGAGTCTTAAATACTGATCGTGCTCCGCGTTGAACTTTTCTTCCCATTCGTTTTTCTTCTTTTTCTTTTTAGGGGTCTCCGCTTTGACCTCTTCTTCGGGGGTTGGGGTAGTTTTGTTTTCTTCCATCATTCTCTATCCTTTAAATATTGTTCGATACATTTGGCGAAATACTCCACCTGGGAAGCATTGGCGCCATAGTCCATTCGCTTGGGGCCCAACAGGCTGATGGCTCCGAAGCCGGATTTACTGCCATATTTTCGGACGATCAAGCCCATATCGCTGAAATTCATCCCTGCGATCTCACTGCCGATGGAGATGGAGAGCTCCTCGCCGCCCTGATTACTCAATAAGGTACGGATCTCATCTTCACGGCTTAAGAAGTTCATCACATTCTGAACCTTATGAACCTCATAAAACTCGGGATGGGATAAGAGGTTGCTCTGCCCCGACACAAAGACCTTGGGATTGCGGATGGAATTGACCATATTCTTCACCACACCTGCCACAAAATTCCAATTCTGATGGAGGGCGGAAAGGCGGCTTTCCAGCGCTTCAAAATCCTCATCGGTCAGGCGGGAGAAGGTAACATCCCCCAAGAAGCTGTTGAGCACCTCGGAAAGATCGGCGATATCTTCATCGCTGGCCAGAAAATAAAAGCGACAAAAACTGTTTTTCACCGTACCGCTTCGGGTGATCGCCACCAAATTCAGGCAATTATCGGCAGTCTTGACCAGCTCCACCTTGATGATGCGATCCTCATCGGAATGAGCCATCACCGCCGCGGCAGTATAACCGGTGATCTCCGAGAACCGCGATAAAGCATGCTTTAAAAACTCATCCACATTGCCGGTGGGATCCTCGATGGCTTCATCGATGATGGCGGCACGCTCCACCGGAAGAATGGCGGCCTGCAGCAGATGGTCCACATAATAGCGGTAGCCTTTTTCGGTAGGAACTCTGCCTGCGCTGGTATGAGGCTGCTCCAGATATCCCCGACTCTCCAGCTCCGCAAGGTCATTGCGAACGGTGGCGGAAGATACTGTTAGGTTGGCACATTCCAAAATCAGCTTGGAGGAGACCGGCTCTCCGGTATCCACATACGCCTCCACAGCGGCCTTCAGAATGACATTCAGCCGTTCTTTCATCCTTTTACCTATCCTTTCAAAATTTAGCACTCGCACCTTTCGAGTGCTAACAATGATACTTTACCACTATTTTAGCCTGTTGTCAACACCTGAATATGAAAAAATTATGAATATTTGCTTGACAATTTATAAATGTTGCTTATATAATAATTTTATAATATATTTTATATTAATATAAGGGAGGTGTCACCATGGCAGAATTCAAATATGAAATCACCGAGCATTACGGCGATCTTCCGCAAAACGCCAACGGTTGGGCCAAGCAGCTCAACAAGATCAGCTGGATGGAGCGGCCCGCAAAGTTCGATCTGAGAGAATGGTCTCCGGATGGTACCAAGATGAACAAAGGCGTTTCCTTCACCGATGAAGAACTGAAGGCACTGAGAGACCTTTTGAACACCTTGAATTTAGACTAAGCAAAAAAGAGATGCTGTTGGATTTTTCAGCATCTCTTTCCTTTTATATATAATGAAGAAAGAGCGGAACCGATCGGTTCCGCTCTTTTAAATTATTTATTCTCTTCGGGCTTGGGATTATACTCTTCATATACATCCACAACATCCTCGCCCCAATCGCCTTCCAGATCATTGGAGTAATAAGCGATCAGATAGCGCAGATACATATATCTGCTTCCGGCGCGAACGGGATTTTCGGGATCATCATAGGTCAGTTTGATGCTTTCATTTTCCAAGCGACGGTTGAACTCTACATAGAGCAGCTTTGCCAGATCCTTATAGGCGGAGGTGCTGGTCTTCTTATCAGCGGCCTGGAATTCCACCAGATTGGAGCGGTTGCCATACAGCACATCCAGCTGCTTGACCATTGCCACAACATCCTTCTTAGCGCTCTCTTTCAATGCGGAAGCGCAATAAAGATGCATATCCTCGCCCAGGTTATAAACCATGGTACCAACCTCTAAGTAGGCATCCATATAGGCGGCATATTTAATGTAATCGGTATTATACTTATCGGTGAGGCTGCCCAGCACATCGGAATACTCAGTGAGCACCAGGAAGGATACAAAGCTGGCATCGGCATCATTGGTGATACCGCGCTGCTTAGCAATACCTCTTGCGATCTGCATGGGGATAATCACTTCGGGATAATCGGGGTTGACCAATACTTCGCCGGTCAGCGGGCAGTAGATACTGCCGATGCCCATAGCGGTATACATGGGAGCCGCCATCAGCTCCTTCACCGTTACATCATTGCCCTCCAGGAACTTATAATCCTCAGAGGCCAGATCAAACATATGGTCCACAGCCTCGCCGATCTCCTCGATGGAGCTGCCGGTGGAGGCATAGCGGGAATGACCTGCGGTGGTATAGAAGATATTCTCTCTACCGTCTACAGCCACATTGTTGACCTGATCAATGTAATAGAGCATACCGGTGTCCAGACGGGACTCGGTGAAATAATTGGGCTTATAATCTTCCAGATAGGTCTTATAGAGCATCGGACGATTGGTGGTCACGCCGTAGCACAGGGAGAACAGCAGATAGCCAAATCCGAAGATGGCAACCAGCACATAGCCGAACTGCACCCAGAAGCCGGCGATCTTCACACCCTCTTTTTCCTTAATGGTCTTGAAGATCAAAAATCCTGCATAGCCCAGAATACCGACCAGAACCACAATGGCCAGAATCTCCATCAAGGAGACGGTCAGCATACTGGAAACAGCGGTCAGGCCATTGCGCAGACCGGCAGAGATGCTGGTGCTCAAGGCCTCGCTGATGTCGGAAGAGATCAATGCCAATACATGGAAGATCAGACCGACCAGACCCAATCCGGCGAAGCACCATTTAATGATGGAGAACACCGTATTGTTCATCAGGATCATTTTCAGTTTTTCTTTTTTGGTATAGGAGGGCTTCAGGTAAGCCAGATCCGAAGATTCAAATACCAAACCTTCATCCAGCTCCGCCAGATCCTCCAAAGTAAATTCATCCGCCAAAGCTTCCAATTCTTCCAATCGCAAGCCTTCCTGCTGCTCATCCATCTCTTCCAGCAAGAGTTCTTGCTTTTCCATATCAGCCATAAGCGACCTCCTCATCCGGGTATTGTATATATACACAGATATATATTACTATAAAAGATACGAAATTTCAAGTACCTAAATCGAAAAATTATACTTTTTTATGAGGAACTTCGATAATTCCTCCGCCGATCACCAGATCCCGGCAATAAAATACCGCGCTCTGACCGGGCGCCGGCGCCATTTTGGGCGTTTCAAAGGTCAGAATACCGCGCCCCTCTTCCCCCAATTCCAGGCGGGCGGGGGCATCCTGATCGCGGGAGCGGATCTTTACCCGCAAGCCCTCTTGGGGCAACGGGCAATGGAGGATCACATCCCTTAAATAAACCGTTGACTGCTCCGCTTCCTCTCTGGGACCCAGGGTAACGGTATTGCAGGCAGGATCAAGCGCGGTCACATAAAGGCGCTGATCGGAGGAGACCCCCAAGCCCCGCCGCTGACCGACGGTATAATGATAGATCCCCTCATGGCGACCCAAGACCTTCCCTGCCCCATCGATAATATCGCCCGGCGCCGCAGGGGAACCGGTGTATTCTTCAATGAAGGCGCCGTGGGAGCGGTCCTCCTCTAAAAAGCAGATATCGAGCGAATCCTTTTTGGATGCCGCCGAAAGGCCTTTTTCCGCCGCAATACGGCGGATGGCATCTTTTCCCCGATCGGTGCCCAAGGGCAACAGCAAACGGGAACGGCAGGCCTCTGAAAGGCCATAGAGCATATAGCTTTGATCCTTTTCCTGCCCTTGGATCCGCTTGATAAGATGCAGAGCGCCCTTCGGCTCCACCGAAGCATAATGGCCGGTGGCGATCTTTTGACAGCCCAAGGCATCCGCCGCCTCCAAGAGGCCGCGGAACTTTACGGCGGGATTACATAAAATGCAAGGGTTCGGCGTTTCGCCGCGTTTATAATAAGCGGCAAAGGGGCGCATGACCTTCTCCTCAAAAAGGGCGGTCATATCCTTCAAATAAAAGGGGATCCCCAGCTCTTCCGCTGCCTTACGGGCGGCTTCTTCCTCCTGCCCCATCCGATGCATCCGCAAATACACGCCGATGGGCTGATAGCCCGCCTCCCGCAGCAGAGCGGCGGCAACAGCGCTGTCTACCCCACCGCTCAAGCCTAAGGCCACTTGGATCATTCGCTGACCTCAAACAACACGCCCAGGGTACCGGGGCCGCAATGGCTGGTCACCACGCAACCGGCCATGGTCTCAAAGATCTCTTCAAACAAACCGGAGTCTTTTACCACCGCCTTGACCTTCTCCACAGTGGCGGCATCGGTCTTGGTATAGGTCACAAAGCAACGGTTCTTCACAATTTTATCGGCATTCTGATTCAGCATCGCCTTGGCATACTGCACCATAACACCCTCAATACTGCCGCGATACTTCTCGCCCGCGCCCATCTTGCCATCGGCAACAAAGATACGGGGATGCAGCTTCAGCATGGTAGCGCCCAAGGCGGCTACCGAAGAGCAGCGGCCGCCCATCTTCAGATAGTCCAGCTGATCCACCACAAAGCTTGCGCGCACCAGCGGCACTCTCTTCAGGATCTCTTCATAGATCTCGGCGGCGCTCTTGCCCGCTTCCTTCATATCATAAGCATCCAGCATCAGAAGACCGGTACCGGTGGAGAGATTAGCGCTGTCTACCACATAGACCTTGCCCTCACCCTCCGCCTCTTCAGCGGCCATCTTCGCATTCTGATGGGTCACCGACATGGTAGAGGAGATGTTGAAATGAACCACATCACAGCCCTCTTTTGTAAATTGAGAGAAAAACTCCATATAGTCGGGAATGGAGGCGGCGGCGGTTTTGGGCAGCTGCTTCTTCTCCGCTACATAATCATAGATCTGATCGGGGTGGATCTCCACGCCGTCCTTAAAGGAGTCATCCCCCAGATTTACATATAAAGGAACGATCTTAAAGCCGAACCGCTCGATCATCTCTTGGGAAAGATCGCAGGTGCTGTCGGCAGTAACGATAACTTTATTCATTATGCAAAACATCCTTTCAAACACAGTTTTACTATTATAATATAACTTATCTTTGACGAAATGTCAAAGAAATTGTTGATTTTTTTAAAGGTTTGCCGTATAATAAGTGTCAGAAATTTCAAGGAGGAGAAAAAAATGCTCGTATCTGCAAAAGAAATGATCAAAAAGGCATATGAAGGTCATTATGCTGTTGGTCAGTTCAACATCAACAATCTGGAATGGACCAAGGCCATTCTGCTGACCGCTGAGGAAAATAAGTCCCCTGTCATCCTGGGTGTATCCGAGGGCGCAGGTAAGTATATGTGCGGTTACAAGACCGTTATGGGCATGGTCAAGGGTATGATCGAGGAGCTGAACATCACTGTTCCCGTTGCCGTTCATCTGGACCACGGTTCCTATGAAGGTGCCAAGAAGGTGATCGCAGACGGATTTTCTTCCGTTATGTTCGACGGTTCCCATTACGGCATCGAAGAAAATATCGAAAAGACCAAGGAGATCATCGCTCTGGCCAACGCCAAGGGAATGTCTGTGGAGGCCGAGGTCGGTTCCATCGGCGGCGAAGAAGACGGTGTTGTGGGCCGCGGCGAAGTGGCAGATCCCGATGAGTGCAAGAAGATCGCCGATCTGGGTGTAGACTTCCTGGCCGCCGGTATCGGCAATATCCACGGGAAGTATCCCGCCAACTGGGCAGGTCTTGATTTTGAAGCTCTGGAGAAGATCCAGAAGGCTACTATGGGTATGCCCCTGGTGCTCCATGGCGGTACCGGCATCCCCGCCGAGATGATCCGGAAGGCCATCTCTCTCGGCGTTGCCAAGATCAATGTAATACCGAGTGCCAGCTCTCCTTTGCGGATGCTACCCGCAAGTATATCGAGGCAGGCAAGGATCTGGAAGGCAAGGGCTTCGATCCCAGAAAGCTTCTGGCTCCCGGCTTTGAGGCGATCAAGGCAACTGTGAAAGAAAAGATGGAGCTCTTCGGCTCTGTCAACAAGGCATAAGCGCTTGCGGGCATCGAAAGATGCCCGCATTTT
This sequence comes from Eubacteriales bacterium, assembly GCA_045603925.1. GTDB lineage: Bacteria > Bacillota > Clostridia > Oscillospirales > QAKW01 > QAKW01. The sequence goes on along the minus strand of JAZUNB010000026.1, from coordinate 1,691 downwards.
TTTATTCCCTTCGGCATAGGCTTGTACCGAGGTGATCAAAGATGTCCAAAGGATGGATCCTGACGTATATCCTATTATTTTTTCTTCCCTTTTTCTTATTACTGCTCTTTCTCCCCAAGGCGGAGGAGCCGCCCCTGCCGGAAGGGGAAACGGTGACCCTCTATCACCATGAGACCGCCGCTACCGAGGTCTTGGCGCTGACCGATTATCTTTGGGGTGTTGTGGCGGGAGAGATGCCCGCCTCCTATCCCGAAGAGGCGCTGAAGGCGCAAACCGTAGCCTCCTATACCTATCTCCTTCATCGCAAGAACACCATGGCCGCCAATCCCTCCTCCGATTTCGGGCATCCGGGGGATGTTTGCGATGATCCCGATCATTGCAAGGCCTATCTCTCCCCCGCCGAGGCGATCTTAAAATGGGGCGAGGACTGGTATGATGCCTCCTTTGAGCGGATCCGCGGGGCGGTGACCGCAGTGGCGGGGCAGGTGGTTCTTTATGAGGGCGAACCCGCCAATACGGTCTTTCACGCCATCTCCGGCGGCCGCACCGAAACCGCCGCTGATGTTTGGGGCGCAGAGGTGCCGTATCTTACCTCGGTGGATTCCCATTGGGATCGGGCGGCCAAGGGCTTTTCCTCGGAGGTCACCGTTCCCCTGGAGGAATTTTGCCAAAAAATCGGGCAGACCGATCATGCCCTGGGCGCCACCGTTCTCACCGCAGGCGGCTCGGTGGCCACCCAGGTTCTGGGGGATACGGTCTTTACCGGGCGAGAGCTGCGTACCCTCTTTAACCTTCGGAGCACCCGCTTTACCTTAAAATTTGATGAAGAAAATGCGGTTTTTTCAGTCTCCGGATATGGGCATCAGGTGGGCATGAGCCAATACGGCGCCTCGGTTTTGGCGGAAAACGGTTATTCTTATGATCGGATCCTGGCCTATTATTATCCCAAAACTTCATTAAAAACCGAATAATTGCGAAGATTTTTGTCCATATTAGAAACAGCAAGTTTCGAAAGGATGAAACGCAATGAAAGATAAGATCATCGGTTTTTTAAAAACCAAAGGCTATTACATGGTATTGGGGCTTTGCGTACTGACGGTGGGCGCGGTCAGCTTTCTCTCCTATCGGCAGGCGCAAAAGCAGGAGGCAAAAACACCCCTTTCACCGGATACCCAGGATGTGGAGAAGGTGGAGGATAATGTGCCCGACGATCGGCAGGAGCCCGCAGAAGAGCCTGCCGCTCCCGAAGCCGCTCCTCAGATCCGGGCGGCGGAATATACCGCCCCCTTAAGCGGAGAGGTCATTGCCCATTATTCCCCCGATCAGCCGGTCTATTCCTATACCCTGAAGGATTGGCGCACCCATTGCGGCATCGACATCGCCGCCGCAGAGGGCAGTTCGGTGCTGAATGTTTGCGAAGGGGTGGTGGAATCGGCCTCTGCCGACGATCTGATGGGTAATACGGTGGTTGTGCGCCATACCGACGGCAAGATCTCCCGCTATGCCTCTCTGGATACCATCGCGGTGCAGGAGGGCCAGACCCTTGCCAAGGGCGATCCCATCGGGACCGTGGGCAAATCCATGCTGCTGGAATGCGGCGAGACCCATCATCTCCATTATGAGCTTTGGGAAAACGATCAGGCCATCGATCCCACCTTCTTGGTGGCATAAAAAACAGACGCGTGGAAAAA
>JAZUNB010000025.1:0-17647 GCA_045603925.1 Eubacteriales bacterium | reverse complement strand
CCCCAAGACCAAGGAACCCGCCCCTGCGCCTCAACCCATTGCGGCAGAGCCTGCCGCGGCAAACAGCGAGGGTTGCCCCTTCTGGGAGGAACTGAAGCTGACCCTGCAGGATACGGGTCACGCCAATCTGATGGGCTTTTTACTGGACATTACCCCCTCCATTGAGGGCAATCGGCTGATCTTATCCAGCGACCAGGTATTCTGCCGCAATATGATGGATCAGCCCGAGCAACGAAAAATTATGGAAGAGGCCGCCCTGCAGGCAAGCGGAACCGCTTATACCGTTGTGGTAAGAGAAGCGGCGGCCACCCTGGCCAAAGACGACCCAATGAATGAATTAGAGGAGATATAAAAATGAAAGCAAGATTACCTGAAGGTTACAATATGAAGCAGGGCGATATGATGCGCCGTGTGCAGAAGATGCAAGAGGATATGCAGAACGCCCAGGCAGAGGTGGAGGCCTCTGTATTTGAGGCGGCCGCAGGCGGCGGCGCTGTCAGTGCCAAGGTCAACGGTAAAAAAGAGGTGCTGGAAGTTAAAATTCAGCCCGAGGTGGTGGATCCCGAGGATGTGGAAATGCTGGAGGATCTCATTGTTGCCGCTGTCAATGAATGTATGAAGCAGGCGGATTCCGCTATGGAAAGCAAGATGGGTGCAGTGACCGGCGGTTTGAACCTGCCCGGGATGCCCGGCCTCTTTTAAGCGGTATGCCGAATATTAATCAGCTGAATAAACTGATCGAGCAGTTTGCCAAATTGCCGGGGGTGGGTGCTAAAACCGCCCAGAAAATGGCTTATTTCATTCTTGCTCAGGGGGAGAGCGCGGTAAAGGAGTTTGCCGATACTCTTCTGGCCTCCAAGAATATGATCCATTGCTGCCCCCGTTGCCAGAATCTTACCGATCAGGCCATCTGCCCGATCTGCGCCGATGAAAAGCGCAAGGGCGCCATCTGCGTGGTGGAAAAGCCCGAGGATGTGGAGGCCATGGAGCGTACCCGTACCTTCCATGGCACTTATCATGTGCTCCACGGTCTGATCTCGCCGGTCAACGGGATCGGCGCCGATCAGCTGAAGATCCGCGAGCTGTTGCATCGGGTGGCAGAGGAGCCGGTGGAGGAGGTCATTCTGGCCACCTCACCCAATGTGGAGGGGCAGGCGACTGCGCTGTATCTCCATAAGCTGCTGAAGCCCTTTGAGATAAAAGTGACCGGTCTTGCGCTGGGGATCCCGGTAGGCGGAACGCTGGAATATGCCGATAGCCTTACCTTGACCCGCGCTATGGAAAACAGGAGGTCTTTTGAATGAATACCTATCAACCGCGGGGCGTATGCTCCCGCCGGATCTTCTTCGATGTGGATGAAGAGGGGTTGCTCCGTAATGTTTCCTTTGAGGGCGGGTGCAACGGCAATCTTCAAGGCATCGGCGCCCTTTTAGAGGGGATGGAGATCGAGGATGCCATTGAGCGACTTGCAGGAATTTCCTGCGGATATAAGGGGACCTCGTGCCCCGACCAATTGGCTCAGGCCTTAATTCAATATCAGGAGGAACACTAATATGGATCATCGCAAAGAATACGAACGCTGGCTGAAAAATCCCGAGTTAGACGAGCGGCTGAAGGCCGATCTCATTACGGTGCACGGCAACGACGATGAGATCCGCTCCCGCTTCGGTTGCGACCTGACCTTCGGCACCGCAGGCTTGCGCGGGCTGATGGGCGCCGGTACCAATCGGATGAATATCTATACCGTTCGCCGCGCCTCCAAGGGCTTTGGTAATTACATTGTTTCCTTGGGCAAGGAGGCCATGGACCGCGGTATTGTCATCGCCTATGACTGCCGCAACAACGGCACCAAGTTTGCCATGGAGACCGCATTGACCATGTGTGCCTTGGGCATCCATGTGCGCTTATTTGATGCCCTGCGCCCTACTCCCGAACTGTCTTTTGCCATTCGGGATTTCCGCGCCATCGGCGGTGTAAATATTACCGCCTCCCATAACCCGAAGGAATACAACGGCTATAAAGCCTATTTCGAAGACGGCGCCCAGATCTCCGGCGATCAGGCGGATTATATCTTCGCCGAGATGCAGAAGGTAGATCCCCTCTTTATTGATACCATCACCGAGGCTGAGGCCTTGGAGAAGGGGCTTCTGGAGTATATCGGCGCTGAGACCGATGAGAAGTATCTCAAGCGGGTCCTGGCAGAGCAGCTGCCCTTGGGCGAGCTGTCGGAAGAGGCTAAGAAGCTCTCTATCGTTTATACTCCCTTCCATGGCACCGGCCATAAATTGGTGCCTGCCATCTTTGAGGCGCTGGGGGCGGATGTTCATTATGTAGCCGAGCAGATGAAGCCCGACGGTGATTTCCCCACCGTGAAGAGCCCCAACCCCGAGGAGAAGGAAGGCTTTGCCTTGGGTCTGGAATTGGCCCGTAAGGTGGGCGCTGATCTGATCATCGCTACCGATCCCGATGCCGATCGGGTGGGCGTTGCCGCCATCAACGGCGATAGTGTGGTTTATTTTACCGGCAACCAGATCGCCGCTCTTCTGGTGGACTTTATGATCCGTGTGCAAAAAGAGGCGGGTACTCTTTCTGCTCATCCTGCAGTAGTCTCCACCATCGTTTCCTCCAAGCTGCCCAAGAAGATCTGCGAGGAAAACGGAGTGGCCTATTTCGAGGTGCTGACCGGCTTTAAGTATATCGGTGAAATGATGGAGCGCTTCAAGGCGGAAGGAACCCATGAATATCTCTTCGGCTTTGAAGAGAGCTACGGCTATCTGAAGGGGGATTATGCCCGCGATAAGGATGCCCCGGTGGCTTCTATGCTGATCGCCCAGATGGCTATGTACTATAAGAATAAAAAGAAGAATCTGGCTCAGGCGCTGGAGGTTCTTTATAAGACCTATGGCTATACCGAGGAGAAAACGGTAAGCTTCAAGATCGAGGCGGTAATGCCCCAGCAGCGGATGAATGAGATCATGCGGGATCTTCGGGACAATGTTCCCACCTCCATGGACGGAAAGACTGTTGTGGAATTCCGCGATTATAAGACCCATAAGATCAAGGATCTGGTCAGCGGTACCCAGAAGGATACCGGCCTTCCCACCTCCGATGTGCTGTATTTCGTGTTTGAAGACGGTACCCATGTGGTGGTGCGCCCCTCCGGCACCGAGCCCAAGATCAAGGTCTATTTCCTGACCCGCGGCGAAAACCGCTTTGAATGTCATAGCAAGGTAGAGACCTACGAAAAGATCTTCGCCCAGCTGTTGAAATAATAGAAAAAACAAACCGCCCCTCGAAAGAGGGGCGGTGCTTATGGAGCGAGTATTGATGCAGATTATTTATTGGATTTTGGAAAGCGATCTCCTGACCGTTACCTTCCGCATTGTGATGGCGGCGGTATTGGGCGGGATCATCGGCAATGAGCGGGGGCGCCATGGCAGCCCCGCAGGGCTTCGGACCCATATTCTGGTCTGCCTGGGCGCCACCATGACCTCCTTGATCGGTACCTTCGCGGTCAACTATATGGGCTATAACGGGGATCCCTTCCGTATTGCCGCCCAGGTGGTTTCGGGCATCGGTTTTCTGGGCGCCGGGATGATCATTGTGAAAAACGGTAATACCATCACCGGGCTCACCACTGCCGCAGGAATGTGGACCACCGCCACCATCGGCATCGCCCTGGGTGTAGGGTTCTATAGCGGGGCCATTATTATGACTCTGGTCTGTGTCTTTGTGGCCGCGGTGCTGACCCGTATGGAGCGCAAGCGGAAAAAATCCACCCAGATCTATCTGGAGGTGGAGGATCTTTCCACTGTGGAGGCGGTGACCGATCAGATCCGCGAACTGCTCCATCATGATGCCATGATGGAGATCATCCCCGCAAAAAGCGGAAAAAGCAGCTGCCTGGGGATCTATATTGTGACCTCCAAGATCGAGGATATTCACGCCTTTCGGCAAGAGGTCCATTCCCTCGGCGCCATCACCTTTGTGATCATTGAGTAAGAAAATACGGAAGACCAACGGTCTTCCGTATTTTTATTTTTTTGAAAAGTGTAAAATTACACCGTGATTTTTGGTCGCCATCCTCTTGGGACTTGAATAGAATAGTTGACCGAAAAATACAATAGAATGGCGAAAAAACACCTTGATATATAGATAATAATTTGATTTAATTAAGAAAAAAGTACAAAAAGGAGAAAGACCAATGAAGGGAACGCAATATTTTACAGATGCCACGCATTCCTTTGTGGCTCGTCCGGTGTTTCCGTCGGTGGAAATGGGCGGCGCGGTTACTTTAGAGGTGGAAAAAGAGCCTCTTCAAAGAACCTTTGGCGGTTTTGGTGTTGCCATCACCGGTTCCTCTTGCTATAATCTCAGCCTGATGGAAAAAGAGGAGCGGAAGGCTCTCATCCGATCGGTTTTCACCCCCGAAGGTCTGGGGCTGACCATTGGAAGACTGTCGGTAGGCTCCAGCGACTATTCGGCGGAGGTTTATTCTTATGATGATGTGGCGGGGGATGTGGAGCTGAAGCATTTCTCCGTTGAGAGGGATGAGGCTTATGTGATCCCCATGATCAAAGAGATCCTCAGCATCAATCCCCGGCTGAAGCTTTTTGCTTCTCCTTGGAGCCCTCCCGGCTGGATGAAGACCGGCGGCAGTATGTGCGGCGGCTATATGCGGGAGGAATATCTGGAATGCTATGCAGAGTATTACCTGCGCTTTTTGCAGGAGTATGAAAAGCGCGGGATTCATATCTCGGCGCTGACTCCGCAAAATGAGCCCGAGACCCAGCAATACGGAAAGATGCCTGCCTGCCAATGGCATCCCGAGCTGGAGGCAAAGTTTATTGCCATTCTTCGCCGCAAGCTGGATGAGGCAGGAATGAAGGTGGATATCTGGATGCATGATCATTCCTTCGTTTATTGGCCGCGGGTGAAATGGCTGCTGGATCAGAATCCCCATTTGCAGGAAGCCTGCAAGGGGGTTGCCTTCCATTATTATAATCACGGCATTGAGGATACCGCGCCGGTGCAAAAGGCGTATCCTGATCTGGAATATCATTTTACCGAAGCAGGCCCCCGCCTTTATGATCATTACGATACCGATTGGTGCAAATGGGTCACCATGATGGTTAAGGTGCTCTCCTGCGGCTATTCCACCTTTACCGGCTGGAATCTGATGCTGGATGAAACCGGCGGTCCCAATATCGGCCCCTTCTTCTGCGGCGGTCTGGTGACCCGCAATACCATGGACGGGGCTCTCAGCTATAGCGGTCAGTATAAAGCCTTTATGCAGGTTTCCCGCTTTGTGCGCCCCGGGGCAAAGGTTTATCCCGTTCGGGTGACTTATGATGCTCCTGCCATTCATCAGTATCCCAAGGTGGGCGAGCCCATGGAGGCGGTGATGGCAGAGAATGCCGACGGCAGCCGCGTCTTGGTTCTGGCCAACCATAACGATACCAAGCGGCAGGTTCAGTTTTTCCTGAAGGATCAATGGTGGTATGTGGAGCTGTTGCCCGATTCGGTATCCACCGTTGTTTTTGAAGAGGAATAAAGGAGGAGGCTGTTATGTTGAATTATAATGTCAAGATCGGTTTGGTGGCTATGCGCCGCAATACCACAGACCGCCCCCGCGGTACCTTTCTGACCTGGTATTCTGCGGAGCAACGGGGAGAGCAGTTTGTAAAGTATATCGAAGAAAACTTCGCAAGCGAGCAGGTCTCCTTTGTGAATAATAAAGGCATCGGCATCGGGGATCTGGTATTTGATGATGCTACCGCCGTTCAGGTGGTGGAGCGCTTCAAGGCGGAGGCGGTGGATGCTGTGATGATCATCAACTGCAATTTCGGCAATGAAGAGGCCGCCGCCGATATTGCCAAAGCCTTGGGGAAGCCGGTGCTGTTGTGGGCTCCCTTGGATGATGAATACTATGTGGACGGAATGCGCCCCACCGACTCCCAATGCGGCTTGTTCGGCGTTTCCAGGCAGCTGCAGCGTTACCATATTCCTTTCTCTCATCTGCCTTGCTGCCGAGTAGAGAGCGAGGAATTTAAAGAGGGCTTTGAGCGCTTTGTTCGGGTGGCTTGCATGGTTAAGAATTTTAAGGGCCTGCGGATCGGTCAGATCGGCGCTCGCCCCACTCCTTTTTATTCCGTGATCTGGAATGAGGGGGAATTGATGGAAAAATTCGGCATTCGGATCATTCCCATCAACTTTGCCATGATCGAGCAACGGATGAAGGCGGCGCCCGAGCTGTATGGGGAGGAGATCGCAGAGTATGAAGCGTATTTCCTGAAAAACTTCCGTCTGGACGAGCTGACTCCTCAATACATCAAGCCTATGGCGACCATGGCGGCAATGTATAAGCATTTATTTGAAGAATTCCGCCTGGATGTTCTCTCGGCGGAGTGCTGGACCGCAACCCCGATCATGTTTGACGGGCTTGCGCCCTGCGCGGTGTACGGCCTGCTCAATGAACTGGGCTATATGATCTCTTGCGAGAGCGATATTCACAGCGCCATGACCATGGTACTGCTGAAAAGCGCGGCTCTGGGGAAGAAAGCGCCCTTGTTCGGTGAGTTTACGGTTCGCCACCCCGAGAATAAAAATGCCGAGCTGCTTTGGCATTGCGGTCCCTTCTCTCCAAGCCAGAAAGCAGAAGGAACCGAAGCCCGCTTGGTGAACCAGCGGGTCTGGCTTCGCGCGAAGGACGGGGAATATACCGTTGCCCGAATGGATCAGGAAAGCGGAAACTATATGATCCTGCCCCTTGTTTGTAAGACCACGGAAGGCCCCCAAACGCACGGCAGTTATTTCTGGGGCGAATTCAAGGATCTGCAGGCGGTGGAGGACCGATTGATGGAGGGCCCGTATATTCACCATTTTGTGGAGATCGAAGGAGATTTCCGAAAAGAGATTCTGGAATTCTGCAAGTATATTCCCAATCTTACCTTGGATCATTCTGTTGAATAAAGGAGAAAAACGATGCTTGTAAATCTTCAAACCGTTATCGGGATGGCAGAAGAAGGGGGATATTGTATCCCTGCTTTCAATGTATACAATACCGAAACGATCATGGGTGTTGTGGCCGCGGCGGAAGAAGCCAAGGCGCCTGTGATCATTCAGATCTATCCGCGTTTGATCAATGAGGAGGTGGGGTTTTATCTCTGCCCCGCTGTTGTGGCGGCGGCGCGGCGGGCGACTGTTCCCGTATGCTTCCACCTGGACCACGGCCCCTCTGAATATGAGGTGACCCGCGCCCTTCGTTGGGGATGCAGCGGCATTATGCTGGATGGCTCGGTTCATCCCTTAGAGGAGAATATTGCCATCACCAAGCATATTGCGGAGGTGTGCGGAGCGGTCGGTGTCGGTGTTGAGGGAGAGATCGGCCATGTGGGCAGTGTAAACGACGATGCCATGGATGCATTCACCGATCCCGAGGAAGCGGCGCGCTTTGTGAAGGAAACCGGTGTTACCTGCCTTGCTGTTCTGATCGGCAATGCCCATGGGCATTATAAGAAGACCCCTTGCCTGGATATTGAGCGGATCCAAGCGATCCGAAAGGCTACCGGCGGGATCCCGCTGGTTCTTCACGGCGGCTCCGGGATCCCCGATGAGCAGGTAAAGGCGGCCATTAAAGCCGGTATCCGCAAAATGAATATCGGTACCGATGTATGCTGTGCTTTTGCTGACGGGACAAAAGAGACCCTGGCGGATCCCAACCGTTCCCTTGCAGTGGATCTGTTTATGAAGCACCCCATTGAAAGGGTGAAGAAGCTGGCATTGGAAAAAATCAACTTGGTCGGCGCGGCCGGAAAGGCATAAACTATGGCAGAAATCGTTGGCATCGGGGCGTGCGTGTTTGATACGCTGATCTCTGTCCCCACCTATCCCGCCGAAGATACCAAAATGAGAGCCGAGAGCAGTAAAACTGCAGGCGGCGGGCCGGTTGCAACCGGCCTTGTGGCGGCTCGGAAATTGGGCGTTCAGGGGGCTTATATCGGTTGCCTCACGGATGATAACGGCGGGCGTTTTCTAAAAGAGGATTTTGAAAAATACGGAGTAGAGACCCAATGGATCGAGGTAAAACCGGGCTATCGTTCTTTTGCCTCGGTGCTCTGGCTCTGCGCCGATACCGCCAGCCGTACCTGTGTGTTTGATAAAGGAGATCTGCCTCCTTTGATGCTGAATGATGCCCAAAAGAAGGCCATCCAAAAGGCAAAGCTCCTGATGGTGGACGGCAATGAAATGACGGCCGCTTTGGAAGGCGCCCGCATTGCCCGCGCCGCCGGCGTCAAGGTCCTTTACGATTGCGGCGGTCTCTATGAGGGCGTTGAAGCGCTTCTGGCGCTGACCGATATTATGATCCCTTCGGAGGAGTTTGCTTTAGGACATACCGGATGCGCTACTGCTGAGGAAGCGGCGCGCAAATTGTATGAAACCTATCATCCTGAAGTGGTGGTGATCACCCAAGGCAAAAAAGGCGGCCTTCTCTATGACGGAGAGCAAGAGATCTCCTATCCCGTCTATCCCGCAAGGGTGGTGGACTCCAACGGCTCCGGCGATGTATTCCACGGCGCCTTTGGGGCGGCTGTGATCAAGGGCTATGATTATTTGAAATGCTGCCATTTTTCCAGCGCAGTAGCGGCGCTGAAATGCACCGCCGTCGGCGCGCGGGAGAGTGTGCCCGATTTTGAAACGGCTATGCGGTATTTAAAGAAAAACGGATACGAACTGTAAAGAGAAAAACACCCGTTGCGGATGCAACGGGTGTTTTTTATTGCAGAGTCGGTCGGAAACGGCCGGCCAAAGGGATTTTTGTATTTTTCTTGATCAAAACAAGATATTAGGAGGCTGTTTGAACTTTTTGTTGTATTTTTCGGGCAATCGTGGTATAGTGAAGAAAAGGAGAGATGTGCCATGAAAAGCGGTGTAAATTTACACTTTTTTGATGTTTTCCGCCCGATGACGGTTCAAGAGATCAAGCGCCACCAATGGAACAATTCCCGCTGGAGCGGCTATGTATCCACTCCCCGCCCTCAATGGGGATTGATCCTTCTGCTGAAGGGGAGGATGGACTATACCTGGGAAGGCGGCAGTCTTTCTTTAAAGGCCGGGGATCTTGCTTTTTTGCCCAAGGGCTGTTGCTATGATGTGGAGATGAAGGCGGCGGACAAAGAGGTGGAGGATTTTATCCTCAATTTTGAAAGCGAAGGGCAGGAGGGCGGAGTACCTCTTCGGGTAGGTTCTCATATGGAATTGTTTGAGGAGCTTTTTGAGCAGGTGCGCGTATCTTATGACCGCAATGAGCCGTATTTGCTTCAGGCCCGCTTTTGCCGCCTGCTGCATCAACTGACCCTTGGCCTAAAAGGGCAGGAAAATGAATTGCTGGAGCAGGCCGCTTCCTTGCTGGAGCAGGAGCTGTCGGTAGGGGAGATCGCCCACCGCTGTAATATCAGCGAGAGCAGTCTTCGGCGGCTGTTTATTAAGGAATTCGGTATGGGGCCGGTGGCTTATCGCACAGAGCGGAAGCTGAAGGAGGCTTGCCGTCTGCTCCTTTCCACCGATCGCTCGGTGGGGGAGATCGCCGATGAATTGGGCTTTTTCGATGAATCCTATTTTTGCAAGGTATTTCTGCGGGAGCGGGGTGAGACCCCCGCCCAATACCGCAAGCGTTACCAGACTCTATGAAAAATATCGTTTTTTGGCGGAATTCTTTTGGATTATGCTTGACCTTTTTTAAAAGTTTGGTTAGAATATAATTTGGTATATCATATATATAGGAGTTTAAAAATGCTGGAACTGCGTAATATTTCCTATACCGCCGAAAATGAAGAAGGTAAAAAGGAAATTTTAAAAAATATCAATCTGACGGTGGATGAGCGGTTTGTGGCCATTACCGGCCCCAACGGCAGCGGGAAATCCACCCTCGCCAAGATCATTGCGGGGATCTATACTCCCACCTCCGGTCAGATCCTCTTCAACGGGGAAGACATTACCGCCCTTTCGGTTACCGAGCGGGCCCAACGAGGCATCAGCTTTGCTTTTCAGCAACCGGTGCGCTTTAAGGGGATCACGGTGAAGGATCTTATCAGCCTTGCGGCAGGCAAGCCCCTTTCGGTAGGGGAGGTCTGCGCCTACCTTTCGGAAGTGGGGCTGTGCGCAAAAGATTATGTAAACCGCGAACTGAACGCCAGCCTCTCCGGCGGCGAGATCAAGCGGATCGAGATCGCCTCGGTCCTGGCCAGAGGGACGGAGATCTCCGTCTTCGATGAACCCGAGGCGGGGATCGATCTCTGGAGTTTTTCCAATCTGATCAAGGTCTTTGAAAAGATGCATGAGACCATCAAGGGCTCCATTCTGATCATCTCTCATCAGGAGCGGATCCTGAATATTGCCGATAAGATCATTGTGATCGCGGGGGGCACCGTTACGGCGGCGGGGGATAAAGAGACTATTCTGCCGGAGTTCCTCAAAGGAAATATGACCTGCGGCATGCTGAGCGGAAAGGTAGAATAAATGGATATCATTCAAAAAAATTTATTAGAGCAGGTGGCAGAGCTCCATGAGGTTCCGGCCGGTGCGTATAACATCCGTGCCAACGGTACCTCTGCGGGGCGCAATACTACCGCCAATATCGATATTGTGAATAAAGAGGATGCCGATGGCATTGATATTATCATTAAGCCCTTTACCCAAAAGGAGAGCGTGCATATTCCGGTTTTGCTGAGCCAAAGCGGTATGGAGGATCTGGTATACAATGATTTTTATATCGGCGAGGGCGCCGATGTGACCATTGTGGCGGGCTGCGGCATCCATAACGGCGGAGATGGGGATTCCAGGCATGATGGTATCCATTCCTTCCATCTGGAGAAAAACGCGCGGGTCCGTTATGTGGAAAAGCATTACGGCGAGGGAGACGGCAACGGCAAGAACCTCATGAACCCCACAACGGTGGTGGAATTGGCGGAGGGAGCCTATCTGGAGATGGAGACCACCCAGATCAAGGGTGTGGATTCCACCAAGCGGGTCACCACCGCCAAATTGGGCGCCGATGCCACCCTCATCATTAAGGAAAAGATCATGACCCATGGGGATCAGTATGCCGAGACCGATTTTACGGTGGATATGGACGGGGAAGGCTGCCATTGCAAGCTGGTCTCCCGCTCGGTGGCCAAGGATCGCTCCAAGCAGATCTTCCGCTCCAATATCAAGGGCAATAACCGTTGCATCGGGCATTCGGAGTGCGATGCGATCATTATGGACGATGCTGTTGTCAGCGCCATTCCCGAGATCACTGCAGGCCATCTGGACGCCAGCCTGATCCATGAGGCCGCCATCGGTAAGATCGCCGGTGAGCAGCTGACGAAGCTGATGACCTTGGGTCTTTCCGAGAAGGAAGCCGAGGAGCAGATCATCAACGGCTTTTTGAAATGATGGAGACCAGCCTTTGCTATATCGAGCAGGAGGGTTGTTATCTTCTGCTCCATCGCATCAAAAAAGAGCAAGACATCAATAAAGATAAATGGATCGGCATCGGCGGAAAGCTGTTGGCGGGGGAGAGCCCCGCGGAATGCAACCAAAGAGAGACCCTGGAGGAGACCGGTCTGACCCTTCTGAAGGCGGAATACCGCGGGATCGTGGATTTTGAGTGCGACGGCTTTGCCGAGCGGATGCATCTCTTTTGGTCCGATTCCTTTTGCGGCTCTTTGAAGGACTGCGAGGAAGGGGTCCTGGAATGGGTGCCCAAGGAAAGGATGCTTGCGCTTCCTCATTGGGAGGGAGACGAACTCTTCTTAAAGCTTTTGGAGGAGCGGGCGCCCTTCTTTCATCTGGAGCTGGTTTATTCCGGCAGCCGCCTGATAAAATCTGTATTAAAATAGCAGAGTCTTGAAATTCCCTTTGGAATACTATATAATGATTAGGAGAAACGGAATGTCTTCGGTCAAAGAATACTTTGCCGAGCTGTTCGGCAATACCGGTCAGGCAGTTTTTGTGCTGGATCGGGCAAATAATTTTATCTATACCGCTCCCTTGGCCGAGAAGCCTCTGGCTTCCATAAGCGAGCAGGATCAAGCCGCTCTTGAGCGGGCGGCGGAATACTGCCTGCGCTGGCAAAAGAGCGAGGTTCTGCCCTTGGAGGAGCAGGAATGGAGCCTGCTTCCCTATCCCTATGAGGGAGAGTGGTATGTGGTGGGCCGCGGGGCATGGAGCGAGCTTCCCGATCGGGTACGGTTGCTGAAGGTCTTTCGCAATGCCCGTGAAAAGATCGCCGGCAGCCTCAATGAGATCTACGGCGAGGCCCAGCGGCTGGGTCTGAAGTCTCCGCCCGGGCAGAAGATCGGCGGCGCGGTTCGCCGCATCTTAAGGGTCATTACCCATATGGATCTGTCGCTGGACGGTTCCGGTCAGATGCAATATCGGGTGCCGATGGATCTGGGAGCCATGGCGGAGGCGTATGTGGAGGCCTGTCTGGAAGTGGCGCCGTTCATTTCCCTTTCGGTCCGTAAATGCGAGCCCGGAGTCTGCGCTTCGGTGATGCCCGAGAATCTGGAGCTGATCCTGAGCTCTCTGACCAGTAACGGTCTGAGGTTCAGCGGCGGGCCGGTGAATATTGATGTGACCCGTAAGGGAGATCGGGTGCGGATCACCGTTTGCGATAACGGTCCCGGCCCCGAAGATCCTCAGCGGCTTTTTGAAGCAGGCTACCGCACCTGGGATCATAATAAATCCCGCGGAATGGGCTGCAGCCTGTATATGGCAAAACGATTGGCAGAGCAGCAGGGCGCAACCCTGCTTTATGAGCGAAGAGGCAATGAGACCTGTTTCCACTTTGAGGCGGAGGCGGTGGATCTGCCGGAGGGCAGATTGGCATCCTGGAAGCCTGAGGATCCGGAAAACAGTCTCTCGCAGCTTCGTATTGAAATGAGTGATTATATAAAGGAGATGGATTTATCATGAAGGTTATGGTAACAGGCGGTGCCGGTTATATCGGTACCCACACAGTAGTGGAGCTTCTGAACGCAGGCAATGAGGTGGTTATCTTTGATAACTTCTACAACAGCTGCCCCGAGTCCCTGGAGCGTGTGCGCAAGATCACCGGCAAGGATTTCAAGTTCTATGAGGCTGATATGCTGGATAAGGCGAAGATGGAAGAGATCTTCGAGGCCGAGAAGGTGGATGCAGTGATCCATTTTGCCGGTCTGAAGGCTGTGGGCGAGAGCGTGGAGAAGCCCTGGTTCTATTATAACAACAACATTGTGGGCACCCTCAACATTCTGGATGCCATGAAGAAGACCGGTGTGAAGCGGTTTGTCTTTTCCTCTTCTGCTACCGTTTACGGCGACAGCAAGGTGGTTCCCGTTAAGGAGGATTTCCCCACCAGCGCAACCAATCCCTACGGTCAGACCAAGCTGATGCAGGAGGTTATGCTTACCGATATTGCCAAGGCAAACCCCGATATGACCATTACCCTTTTGCGGTATTTTAACCCGGTGGGCGCCCATGAGAGCGGCCTGATCGGGGAGGATCCCCAGGGCATTCCCAATAACCTGACTCCTTATATTGCTCAGGTGGCCATCGGGAAGCGGGAGCAGCTGAATGTTTTCGGCGGCGACTATAATACCCATGACGGTACCGGTGTGCGGGACTTTATCCATGTGGTAGACCTGGCAAAGGGTCACCTGAAGGCCTTAGAGGCCCAGGTAGGCAAGACCGGCGTTTATACTTATAATCTGGGTACCGGCGTTGGCTACAGTGTATTGGATATGGTCAAGGCCTTTGAAAAGGCCAGCGGCGTTACCATCAAATATGAGATCGTTGCCCGCCGCCCCGGCGATGTGGCCGCCCTTTATGCAGATCCTGCCAAGGCCAGAGAAGAGATCGGCTTTGTGGCAGAGAAGAATCTGGAGGATATGTGCCGCGATCTTTGGAATTGGCAGAAGAACAATCCCAACGGGTTCCGTTCCTAAAGAATAAAATAAAAGGAGAAAGAGTTGCTCTTTCTCCTTTTATTTTGCTTCAGTCAGGCAAGATCAAAATAGTCCAGCATCCCGTTATAGATGGCGCGGGCAAAGCCTTGGGGGTTCTCCGCCATCTTGCGGGCATCCTCGGCGTTGGTAATAAAGCCCAGCTCAATGAGAAGGGCAGGCATAGCGGTGCGCCGCAAGACATAAAGGGAGGGGTTGGTCTTGACCCCGATGTCCCGCATATCCATTTCGGCAACAATGGCCTCCTGGATCTCCTCTGCCAGCTCATAGGCGGCACCGCTGTTGCGGTAGGTATAGATCTCCGTGCCGTTTATTGCGGGGTTGGTGGAGGCATTGGCATGGATGCTGATGAAATAATCGGCAGGCCATTCGTTGGCGATCCTTACCCGCGTCTGGAGGCTGGAGGCATTGGAGGTGCCCAGAACCTCATCGGGGGTATTGCGGGTCAGTCGCACCTCAAAATTTCCGTCGGCCCGCAAAAGGGCGGCCAATTCCTGCGCCACTGCATAAACCAGATCCTGCTCCCGATAGCCGTTGCCTTCCGCGCCTGCATTGATTCCTTGGGGATTATGCCCCGCATCGATCACAACCTTGATTGCCATAAAAAACGCTCCTTTCTCTCTTATTTTATGCAAATGAGGGGAATGAAAGACCGAAAAACGCGGTGTAAAATTATACTATTTACAAATTTATAGCCTAAAATTTACAATTTGTTCAACACAAAGGGGTAAAATAGGTGTACTATAAAAGCAAATAAGAAAAAGGAGGCAGGAAGCGTGTTCGGATATGTGGTTGCCGATATGGATCGTCTGACCGAGGAGCAAAAAACCATCTATCGCAGTTATTATTGCGGGCTGTGCCGCAGTCTGAAAAAGCAGTTTGGCAATTTCGGGCGACTGACCTTGAATTACGATATGACCTTTATGGTTTTGCTGCTGGCCGATCTGCGGGATCCCGAGACTGCGGTCCGTACCGGTCGGTGTATGGTGCATCCCCGCAAGGAAAAGACCATGGCGGAAAATGAGATCATCGGTTACGGCGCCGCCATGAACATCCTTCTGGCTTATTATAACCTGCTGGACGATTGGCAGGATGAGCAAAAGGCCGCCGCCAAAACCGCCGCCAATCGCTTGAAGCGGTATATTCCTGCCATCGAGAAGCAATACCCTCGCCAGGCCAAGGCGGTGCGGGAGCAATTGGAGCTCTTATCCCGCGAGGAGCAAAAGGCGCCGCGGGATCTGGATACCGCCGCTAACCTTTCGGGTAAGATGCTGGGTCAGCTGTTTGTATACGAAAAGGATTTCTGGGCCGAGGATCTTTACCGCTTCGGTGAGGCATTGGGGCGGTTTGTCTATTGGATGGACGCCTATGAGGATCTGCCCAAGGATCGCAAGAAGGGGCGGTATAACCCCATGACCCTCATCGCCGATCAAGAGGACTATCAGGCACGGGTAGAGGAGATGCTGAAAAATACCTTGGGAGAATGCGCGCTGATCTTAGAGCGGTTGCCCTTGGTGGAGCATCTGGATATTTTAAGAAATATCCTCTATTCCGGCATCTGGACCAAATATTATAAAATAAACAACGAGGAAGAAAAATGATTCAAAATCCCTACGGTGTGTTGGGTGTTTCCCCTTCCGCCACGGACGACGAGATCAAAAAAGCATACCGCAAGCTGGCCAAGCAGTATCATCCCGATATTCACCCCGATCCCGCCTTCGCGGAAAAGAAGATGGCGGAGATCAACGCCGCCTATGATCAGATCTTAAATGAACGGCAGGGCAAGACCCAAAATGCCGGAGGCTACGGTGGATACGGCGGCTATGGCTATGGCCAAAGCGAGCCGGGCAACGGCTCCACCCCCGAGATGACGGCGGTGCGCCATTATCTCCATTACCGCCGCTGGCAGGAGGCCTTTAATGTGCTCAACCGTATCCAAGAGCGCAATGCCGAATGGTATTATCTTTCGGCTTATGCCCATGCGGGTATCGGCAACCGCACCCAGGCGCTGGAATTTGCCCGACGCGCGGTGCAGATGGATCCCAATAATTATGAATATCAGCAATTGCTGCAGCAGCTGCAGTATTCCGGTACCGCCTATGAGACCTACGGTCGGGGCTTCGGTGCGCCCACCGGTGTGAATCCCCTTTGCATGGGACTTTGCCTTGCAAAGCTCTGCTGTCCCTATTGTTAAAACCGAAAGAAAGGAAATGATCAAATGAAATTTCGAGCCTGGCTCGCCCGCACGATGGCGGGGCGCTATGGGGTGGATCAGCTGAATAAGGATCTTTTATGGATCTATATTGCCCTGGTGGTGATCAGCTTATTTGTGCCGTATGTCAATTATCTTGCTCTTTTGGTGGCGGTCTGGATGATGTTTCGCATCCTCTCCCGCAATTTGCAGAAGCGGTATCAGGAGAATATGAAATACCTGCCCATCCGCAATAAGCTTACCGGCTGGTTCGGGCTCCAAAAACGCAGGTGGAGCGAGCGTAAGACCCATCGGTATCGCCGTTGCCCCCATTGCAAGGCAACGGTGCGCCTTCCTTATAAAAAAGGAAAGCATACGGTGGGATGCCCCCGTTGCCATCAGGATTTTCAGGTAAAAATATAAAGAAAAGGGTGAAAAGTATGCACTTTTTCACCCTTTTTTTGTTTCATTATTGATTTTGACGGCGGAATAAATTATGATATACCCAAAATAAGAGGGGTGTGAAAATGATAGAACCGAAAGCATTGGTTTTTGATCTGGACGGGGTCATCACCGATTCCGCCGAATTGCATTATCAGGCCTGGAAAAGGCTGGCAGGGGAGTTGAACCTCGCCTTTGATCGGGAGCAGAATGAGGCCCTCAAGGGCATCAGCCGTATGGACTCTTTGGAGATCATCTTGAAGAATAATCATTGCGCGGAGGCTTACAGCAGAGAGCAAAAAGAGGACTTTGCCTTCCGCAAGAATGAGTATTATAAGGAGCTGGTGGAGACCCTCAACGAAAAGGATGTTCTGCCCGCTATTAAAGAATTGGTGACGGAGGCGCGGGCCGCAGGGCTGAAAACAGCGGTGGCCTCGGTCTCTAAAAACGCGCCGCGGGTGTTGGAGCGGATCGGTCTAAAGGAGTATTTCGATGTGGTGGCCGATGCGGCGAAGGTGAAACGCTCCAAGCCCGATCCCGAGATCTTTCTCACCTGCGCGGAGCAGCTGGGGATCGATCCCCGTGCCTGCATCGGGCTGGAGGATTCCCAGGCGGGCATCGAAGGCATTCTGGATGCCGGGATGTATGCGGTGGGGATCCATGTGACCGTTACCGGCCGCCGCCCCGATCTGATGGTGGCTTCTACCGCGGAACTGTCTTTGGAGCTTTTAAAGAAGAATTTTGTTGCCAAAGGGGAATAAAATGCAAAGTACATATCTGTTTGAGGAAAAAGAGCAAAGCCTTAAAAACCGGCAGAAATATGAAACATTGCTGTGTCTGGGCAATGGATATTTGGGAATGCGCAGCGCCTATTGCGAGGAGTATCCGGGCCAGATGCGTACCACCATGATCGCGGGGCTTTATGATCAGCAGCCTAATGAAACCGAAGAGCTGGCGCCGGTTCCCGATGCCTCGGTACTGCAATTGGCGGAAGTAGGGTCGTAGCCATGTCGTTCTGTGGGCCAAG
>JAZUNB010000024.1:0-9920 GCA_045603925.1 Eubacteriales bacterium | reverse complement strand
CCTTGGACGGCGGAACCGACGGTCTGCTCTATTACCGCGCCCTTGCCGCGGAATGGTCGGCCCTTTTAAAAGAGGACGGCGTTTTCCTGGTGGAGACCGGGGAGGATACCGCCATAGGCGCCCAAGAGATCTTTCAAGAGCTATTCCAAACTGCCGAGCTGCACAAGGACTTGGCGGATCTCCCGCGCTATGTGGTCAGTAAAAAATAAAAAAAGAGAGCTACGAGGCGCACTCCGTAAGGAAGTGCACCTCAACTAAGTTTGCCCATTCGGGCAAGTGAAGTTCTCTACGATAGTGAAGTTGTCCTCCGGACAGTGAAGTTTCGCCTGCGGCGAAATGGGCAAACCGAACTTCACTTGGTCAGCAAGACCAAACTTCACTGTGAACAAAGGGAGCAACTTCACTTTTGCGTTCGCAAAAACTTCACTCCACAAGCCTTGTGCAAAGTGTCATTTGTTTTTCTGATAAAAAGCCGAGAGAGACAACTTCTTTACGAAGCGTCCCTCTCGGCTCTCTTTTTTAATGCTCCACCTGATATTGGGAATAATCCGCCTTGGTGCCGATCCGCACCTTTACCACCAGTCCGTAGTGGTCGGAGATATAGCCCGCATTAACATCGTTATTTTTATATCGGTTCCGATCAACCCCCCAATAATCCACCGCCATATGGGGATGGGGCTTTGCCATCAAATGATCCAACTGCATGGAGGAGAAACGGCTATTCTCCGGATGAAAGTTTTCCGAGTCGCCATCTTCATATGCGATGCAAACCGTTCCTCCTGTATTTTCCACTTTTGCAATACCGACCGCCTTCATATTCAGCGCCATATCCTTCAGGTCAATGGCCCGTTTATGGTCTACACAGGCGCTATAGACTGAATCGCGATAATCCACATTGAATGTTCCGCCCATAAATACATATGCGGAATCGGAATGCTGACCTGCGGTATCAAAAAGCTGATTTAAGCTTTTGGTAGGCACCGCCTCAACATAGCTTCCTTGGTTCTCGATCCGAGAGGAATAGGCAAAAAGAACTTCGCCGCTGCTTTTTTCCTTCAGCTGCACCCATGTGCAGATCTGGAAATACTCCGCCATATCTTTTTCATAATTGGACGCGCGATCCGGCGTTTCGGAATACCAAAAATGGCCGCTGTCCATCAACTCAAAGCGGGAACGCTTATACAAGATAGGGGAGGACATATCATTATTATCATTGGTAAAAAGTCGGGTTTCATAACCGAAAACGGTGGTATATCCGCACCCATTGACGCCGGCCTCATCATATTTATAGACCATTTCATAATTCGATTTGAGATATTGGTCGTTGTTTAAAAACTCGATCCACCCGGCATTTGCTTCGTTGCATAGGATCACATCGGGGTCTTGGGCTTTGGCTTGGGCGCTGAAGCGGTGCGCCCTGCGGTAAAGACTGTTGGAACCCCGTTCCTGTTCGTTGGGAAAAGCGCGCTGTTTATAACTGTCTTTTAAATTCTGCACCAAAAAGGTAATGGCAACACCGCTGGTCTCTTTTTCCACCGCTTGAGGCGCGCTCGGCGTTTCTTCCTGCGGCGCTTCCTCCTCAGCGGGAGGCTCCTCCTCTTTCGGCTCCTCTTCTTCCGGCTTTTCCTCTTCCTTTTCGGGCTCCGGCTCTTTGGTTTCCGAGGAGGGCGCCTCTTCCTCTTCCTTTTCGGGCTCTTTATTCTCGGGAGCGGTTTCTGCGCTGATCAGATCATCGGTCTCGGCAATAAAATACTCGGGTTCCTCTGTCTTGCAGCCGCAAAACAGCGCAAGAGTCAGCGCTGCAATTAAAAGCATTGCGATCCAACGTTTCATCTTGAAAACCTCCTGATGGTTGTTCTTTTTTATTATAAAGGATAAGAAAGCAGAACACAAGGGAATTTTTCCCACCACACAATTGCCCCGTTGACAAATAACAAAACCTATGCTAAAATGTAACCCGTTGTAACCAATTTGTAACTTTTAGAAAGGTGGTGATTTTCTTGAACAGCGGCGCAAAGCAAGGTCTGATCGTTGTTTTATCGATCTTTTATAAGATCGGGCGGTTTATCTATAAGACCGGCTGGATCATTGAGCAGATCTTTTTGTTTCTCTTTTCCTTTACCCTTTTGCCCCTTTTCCGCTTTTTGAGGAAATGCACCCCCAAAAATATTTTCGAGACTGTTTGCGCCATTGGCGAAAAGGTGATGGAGATTTCCATCAAGATCTACCAAATCGTTACCCGCGTTTTAGTTTGGGCAGCACACAGCATCGTTTCGGACTTTGCCTATTGGGCGCCGGTGATCAGCCTGGCGGCAGTGATCTCCATTGTGATCTTTTTGCAGAGCCACACGGTCGCTCTGGAGGTAACGGTAGACGGAGATGTGGTCTCCTATGTAAATAATGAAACAGAGTTTGCCAACGCGGTTACGGCGGTGGAAAAAAACCTGGCCAATACCCTGGGGGAAAACTATTGTATGTATACCGCCCCCGAATACCGCTTTGTTTTTATTAAAAAGAACAAAATGGCCGATGAGGAAAACCTTTACGCCCAGGCCTATCGGGCGGTGACCGAGGAGATCGGTCATCACTACGGTCTTTATGTAGACGGCCAGCTGGTGGCCGCCGCCGAGAATAAATATACCCTTGAAACGGTGCTCAATGAGCTCAAAGCCCCCTTTGAAACGGGTGTGGAAAACGAGCGGGTGGAATTTGTGAGCAATGTGGAGGTGCGGACCGGCCTGTTTGCTCCCGATACCATGGTCAGTGTACCGGAGCTGCGGGCGATGTTTGAGGGCTCCACCGATCCCCAATACTATACCATTGAGGAAGACGATTATTTAAAGGATATCGTGAAAAAGACCGGGGTCTCCAAGCAGATGATCTATTATCTCAACCCCGAACTGGATGAGCGGCGGCTGATCCCCGGAAAGAAGCTGCTGATCTCCGAGCCGGATATCTATTTGGGGGTAAAGGTGGTGCGGACCTCTGTCTATGAAGAGGATATCGATTATTCCACCGTCCGTATTGAGGACAGCTCTCTCTATGTAAACCAGACGAAGGTCAAAACGGCCGGTAAGAAGGGCAGTAAGACCATTACCGCCGAGATCACTTATATTGACGGTGTCAAGACCGAGACCCGCATCATCTCCTCGGTAGTGACCCGCGAGCCGGTGACCCGTGAGCTTTATGTAGGCACCAAGGCCTATCCCACCAGCTACTCCTCGCTGGCAGGCTCCGGCGCCTTTATCCGCCCCATCAACGGCGGCTATACCTCCTGCGCCTACGGCGGATACCGCGGCCATGTGGGGGTAGATCTCACCATGAGCGGCGCCCGCGGAAGACCCATTTATGCCACCGCAGGCGGCACTGTTATCAGCGCAGGCTGGTCGGGCGGCTACGGCAAGATGGTCAAGATCCAGCACAGCGGCGGCTGGGTATCCTATTACGCCCATATGAATTCCTACAATGTTTCGGTGGGCGAAACGGTGAACCAGGGCCAGCAGATCGGCACCATCGGCTCCACCGGCAACAGTACCGGACCCCATCTGCATTTTGAGTTGAGAATCAACGGAACTCCCGTAAACCCCATGAAATATATTTAAAAACCATCCATATTTGCGCAGATCAAAAAGAGAACGGTATTCGCCGTTCTCTTTTTTAAGTCTTTATCCGCTGTTTCGGCGTATCGCATACAGCCGAACGGCGGGAAAAGCCTTTCTGCATCAAATCTGAATGGTTTTTTGTTTTATACATTGATGATCATTCTTCTTTTTTTAATTGCAAATTTATAAATAATATGGTACACTAATTTTGTATGTAGATTGATAAGGAGGAATGCAGATGAATGATCTCTTAAGCGGCAGTTTGTTTTTAGGCTTTTGCAAGAAGATCTATACCAAAATCAAAGAAACCGCCGCATGCAGCCTCCTTTTCGGTAAGCGGAAGCAAGAAACCAAAAAGGATGCGTCGGCGGCCGTCGGTTGGCTGAATCACCTTCATCCCGCCTTGGCGCTGGAGGGCGCCATGGCCAAAAGCGGCATCCTCCGTTGGCTTTATCATTATTGGGGCGATCTCTCGGCAAGCCCCCTTTCCTATCTGCTCCTGCTGATAGCCCCCTTCAGTCTGGGGATGTTTGCCGTCATGGCCCTGGCAGGGCGGTGGACTGTTGCCGGCGGGCTCCTTTGCCTTTTGGGTCTTTCGGCGATCCTCTTTACCGGCAAGGGCAGTATTCAGGAATTTTTAAGCGGTTCCCTTCTGACCAAGCGGGCGAAATTTCCCCAAGGAACTCCCCGCCGCTCCATCGGCATCTATCTTGCCCTTTGCGGCGCTTTAGGTGCGGTGATCGGCTGGAAGATGGGGTTGATCCTGGGTGCCGCCGCGGCAGTGGCTCTGGCGGCTCTGCCCGTTTACTTCGCAGTCCCGCCCATGGGCATCTTCTGCCTGCTGGTGGCAGTGCTGCCCCTTTTGGGAACCACCGCCTGCTGGGCTCTGAGCGCCGCCCTTGCGGTCAGCTACCTCTTCGCCCGCGCCTTCGGCAAGGAGGAGGGCAAGGCCCTCGATAAGGTGGATCTTTTGTTGCTGATCTTCCCCGTCTTTTGCGCGGTCTCCACCTTCTTTTCCTTTGATCGGATGGATTCGGCCAAGGTTACGGTGATGTGGCTAGGGCTGTTCCTTTGCGTTTTCTTTATCCGGCGGATCGTTACCACCCGCGCCCGCCTGCTCTCGGCGCTTCTGGCGCTGACGCTGGGCGGTGCCGTCAGCGGTGTTTACGGATTGTATCAGTATCTTTCCGGCTCGGTCAACACCACCTGGACCGATACAGCTCTCTTTGAGGATCTGCAGCTGCGGGTATACAGTACCTTCGCCAACCCCAATGTTTTCGGCGAGTTTTTGCTGCTGCTGGTTCCCCTGGTCACCGCACTGGCGCTGTATGTGGCCGATCAACGGCTGCGGCTTGTTCTCATCGGTACCGATCTTCTGCTGCTGGTGAATCTGGCGCTGACCTATTCCCGCGGCTGTTATGTGGGCATTGCGGTGACCGCCGTATTCTTCCTTTGGCATTTCAGTAAAAAATGGATGGTGGCCATTCTGGCGCTGGGGATTCCTCTTGGGGTTCTTTTGATGCCCGAAAGCATTGTCAACCGCCTGCTCTCCATCGGCAATATGAGCGACAGCTCCACCTCCTTTCGGATGATGATCTATATCGGCACCGTTTTGATGCTGGTGGATTATTGGTCCGGCGGTGTGGGCATCGGAGAAGGGGCTTATAACACCCTCTATCCTCTTTACGCTATTCCCGATGTGCCCGCCCCCCATTCCCATAGCCTCTTTTTCCAATCGGTGGTGTCCTTCGGCATCGCAGGCCTTGCCTATCTTGCAGGGCTCTTCGGCTTCTATCAGAAGGTCACCGGCGCCGCCCGCAAGGCGGCCAAAGGGCGGGATCGCCTGCTGATGGTAGGCTTCAGCACCGTCTTTTGGGGCTATATTGTCCAAAGCTTTTTCGATTATACCTGGTATAACTACCGCGTGTTCCAATTGTTCTGGATCATTCTGGTGTTGGGGCTCTCCGCTGCCGACATTCTCAAAAAGGAGGAAACTCATGGCTAAACGACATTTCACCTGGCTGGACGGCCTCTTGATCGCGCTGGTGCTGGTCCTTGCCCTTGGCGCCTTCTGGTTCTTTACCAAGGATTCCGCCCCTGCGGCCGCCAAGCAGCAATATGAGATCACCCTGCGCTTCAAGCAGGCCACCGCCGACCCTTATGATTTTTATGAGGTGGGGGATGTGATGTATTTCTATACCCGCTCCCAGAAGCTGGGCACCATTACCGCCCTTTCCTCCCATGATCTTATTACCGAGGAATACGATGCGGTAGGCGGCCGCTATGTGGCGCTGACCGATCCCCAATGGAAGGAGATCGAAATGAAGGTTCTTGCCGAAGGCATCATGGACAGCGGCGAGCTGACCGTCAACGGCGAGCCCATCTCCATCGGATTGGAATTCTATCCCCAGAGCGATACCACCCGCTCGGTGGCAACCATCTGGGACATTAAGGAGGTGGCGGCATGAAGCTGATGGATCAAAAGGGGCGCTTGTTCGGTAAGGTTCATATTTTTGATCTGCTGATCCTTGTCCTGCTTCTGGTGGGGATCGTCGGAATGGCCATGCGCTTTGCCGTTTCCGAGGATGCGGTCATTCACCCCAAGAGCGCCGTCTATACCATTGAGTTCTCCGAAAAGGAAGGCTGGATCAAAGAGGCCTATAAAGTCGGCGATACCCTTTGGGAAAAGGGTGAGAATATGGGCGTTGTCACCAAAGTGGAGGTATTGCCCCATCAAAGCCTGGAGGTCCTGCCCGACGGCAGTGCGGGGCTGGTGGATCATGTGATCACCTATAATGTTGTTTTAACGGTGGAAACCGATAACCTGCGGGAGCACGACGGCACCTTCATCGGCTCCCAGGAGTTCCTCAACGGCACCGGCCATACCTTGTCCAACGGATTTATTTCCTGCGGCGGTAAGGTTCGCAGTATTGACATAAAGGAGTAAAAAAACCATGATCAAAGTAATGAGTATTTTCGGCACCCGTCCCGAAGCCATCAAAATGGCGCCTCTGGTCAAAGAGCTGGAAAAGCGCCCCGAGATCGAGAGCATCGTCTGCGTAACCGCCCAGCATCGGGAAATGCTGGATCAGGTGCTGGAGACCTTCGATATTACCCCCGATTACGATCTGAACATTATGAAGCAAGGTCAGACCCTCTCCGATATCACCACCCGCGCCCTTCTGGGCATCGGCGAGGTCATTGAGGAGGCCAAGCCCGATATCGTGCTGGTTCACGGTGATACTACCACCACCTTTGCCGGCGGTCTTGCCGCCTTCTATCATCAGGTGGCCATCGGCCATGTGGAGGCGGGCCTGCGTACTTATAATAAGTATTCTCCCTATCCCGAGGAAATGAACCGCCAGATGGTGGACTGTATGACCGATATGTATTTCGCCCCCACCGACCTCAGCAAGGAAAACCTGCTGAAGGAAGGGGTGGATCCCGCCAAGATCTATGTCACCGGCAATACCGCTATCGATGCTATGAGCACCACCGTAGATACCGATTACCACCATCCCGAGCTGGACTGGGTGGGCGAGGATAAAATGATCCTCCTGACCGCCCATCGCCGCGAAAATCTGGGCGAGCCTATGCGGAATATCTTCCGCGGCATCCGCAAGGTGCTGGATGAGGTGCCGGGTCTGAAGGTGGTTTATCCCATCCATAAGAATCCTCTGGTCCGCGCCGCCGCCGATGAGATCTTCCACGATTGCGATCGGGTAAAGCTCATCGAGCCCCTGGAGGTCTTTGATTTCCATAACTTCCAGAATATGTCCCACCTGATCCTGACCGACAGCGGCGGTATTCAGGAAGAGGCTCCCTCTTTGGGTAAGCCCGTACTGGTGCTCCGCGATACCACCGAGCGCCCCGAAGGCATCGCCGCAGGGACCCTCAAGCTGGTGGGTACCGATGCCGAGGTGATCTATCGGGAAACCATCCGCCTCTTGACCGATCGGGCCGAGTATGAGCGGATGAGCAAGGCCTCCAACCCTTATGGCGACGGCCACGCCAGCGAACGCATTGTGGATGCGATCATCGAAAAATTCAGTAAATAAACCAAAGGGAAATATCGAGCCTTCGATATTTCCCTTCTTTTTATGTTTCTAAGGCAGAGGCTTTGTGAAAAAGCCGTTATTTTCCCTGCCCTTTGCGGTTCAGGCAATTTCGTTTTGGGGGCTTGGAAAAATTGTTTGAAACCTTCAAACCGAGCGCCGAAGGCGGTTACCCGACGGCGTATGTGATACGCCGAGCGGCTCGGTTTGGAGGTAGCAAAGGGCTTTGAAATAAATGGGAAATGTCGAAAGCTCGACATTTCCTTCCTTTTTATGTTTCTAAGGCAGAGGCATAGTGAAAAAGCCGTTATTTTTCCTGCCCTTTGCGGTTCAGGCAATTTTTACAGCCCCTTCCTTTAATCTTCCATTTGCTTGCCCAAGAATAGCGCGCCTGCCTGTAGAAGCTTTTCCTCCGTTTCTCCGATCTTTTTGCCGTCGTCAACCAAACCGAGAACCCCCACCAGATCGCCGCCCGCCAGAATGGGGCAAGAGGCCGCAATACGAATGCGATCCTGATCCCGCAATAAAGGATAGGCCCCTTGAACGCTGTCGGCAATAAAGGTCTTGCGCTGAGCCGCCACCTCTTCGCACCGCCCGCTGATAGGCTTGTCCAAGGCCTCCCGCCGCCCGCTGCCCGCGAAAGCGATAACATTGTCGCGGTCGGTGACCGCGCAGGAGAACCCGCTCACCGCCTGCACCGACGCCGCCAACTCCGCCGCAAAGGCCGAAAGCTCATTGATGGGGGAATATTTCTTGAAAATAACCTCCCCATCCTTGCCGGTATAGATCTCCAGCGGATCTCCCTCGCGAATCCGCATCGTGCGGCGGATTTCTTTAGGAATAACCACCCTCCCCAAATCATCTATTCTACGAACTATTCCTGTTGCTTTCATATATGAATCTCCTTTAATTTCAAATCGTGATACTATTATTTGTAACTCGTGGGAATTTATACTGTGTAGATTTACTTTTAAGATGAAATATGATATACTTTTGTAAAGTCCGTTTTGTGGGACAAAAGATATTTTATAATAATCACATCAAAAATAGGAGTGATATTTATGTCCGAAAAAACAAAACATAATTTTACTGACGATGAATATTTTATTATGGATACGCTTCGTTATGTAAATGCCGAAAAAGACAACTTTACAGGTGTAATGTTGATGTTAAGTAGTGACAAAGAGCAAAGTAATATACACAAATCAAAAATGGTAAAATATCTAAAACACAAAGGTAAATACATTACCGAACAAGATATTTTAAAGAAAGCCCATCAAATAACTCGCAAAAGAGAACAATATTATAGACCTGAAATGTATGTTAAATATATTGGCGAAACGATAGAACACTTAACCAAAGATAAGGTTTATGAAGTTGGAAATGTTTTTGGTTGTGATGAGTCATTTGTCCTTTTCGGCGATAATGAAACAATACAAGAAGTTTCAGCAGAATTAGTAGAATGGCAAGACGTAACAAAAATAAAATATATTGGCAACGAAGAAGATGACGGAACAGTATCTGTTGCCGAGGGATTTGAATTAAACAAGACCTATAATGTTGAACCATTTAGCATGGGACAATATAAATGCGATAACGGTTTAAGTTGTTGGTTCTATGAAACCTGTCCCGTTGGTTTTCAAAAAACACCCATTTGTGAGCCCAAGCCTTTTGAAAACATTGACGACGCTCTTCGTTCTTTAAGAAATGCTATAGAATTTGGCGCCTTAAAAGACCTTGCTTATCATTTGCATCCAGAATGTGAATTTTTCTCTCAGTTGTCAGGGAAAAAACTCAATAGCAAAATTGCTTTTATAAAACACTTCAGAGAGATTGCGCAAAAACAACTCGAATGTGACGTGTTTTGTGATTGTGATTTTGGAACGCTTGAGGAAGTTCCAGAAAACAGCAGATTTCCCGTTGGCACTCGTTGCATCGTGAGTTTTGGAGATAACGATTATGACATTTTTCTAATCACATTGAACGAGGAACATAATTATATTACTAATGTAGACGTCTTTAATAAGCGATATATTCAAAACAACAAGTATACAATAAAAGCCGACTACCAAAAAGCAGAAGATAAATCTAAATAATCAAAATTAAAGCCGATATAATGCTCTAATGTGCCCCCCGTCAAGTAGACAGGCTAAAAAACAAAAAGAATATGTTAATTGAATAAATTCTTTCATCTCCCCCTGCTGCGCAGCAGGGGGAGATTTTTCGTCACGCGGCGGTGGCGAGGTAATACTCGCAAGGTGTC
>JAZUNB010000023.1:0-11970 GCA_045603925.1 Eubacteriales bacterium | reverse complement strand
TGCGCCACCGGCACGATCATCACCTGAGTGGGCGCAATATAGGGGGGGATCACCAGACCGTTATCATCGCCGTGGGTCATGATCACTGCGCCGATGAGGCGGGTGGTGGTACCCCAGGAGGTCTGATGGGGATAGGAAAGTATATTTTCCTTATCGGTAAAGGTCACATCAAAGGCGCGGGAGAAACCGTCGGCGAAATAATGGGAGGTGCCGCTCTGCTGGGCCTTACCGTCGTGCAACAGCGCCTCGATGGTATAGGTGGCCGCGGCGCCGGCGAACTTCTCCTTATCGGTCTTTCTGCCCTGCACCACAGGGATCGCCAGATAGTCCTTACAGAACTTGGCGTAAACATTCAGCATCTGAATGGTCTCTTGCTCGGCCTCTTCCTTAGTAGCGTGAAGGGTATGGCCTTCCTGCCATAAGAACTCGCGGGTTCTCAAGAAGGGGCGGGTGGTCTTTTCCCAGCGCACCACCGATACCCACTGATTATACAGCATAGGCAGGTCTCTCCAGGAATGGACCACATCCTTGAAATGATCGCAGAAGAGAGTCTCGGAGGTGGGGCGGATGCAGAACCGCTCCTCCAGCTTCTCACTGCCGCCGAAGGTGACCCAGGCCACTTCGGGGGCAAAGCCCTCCACATGGTCTTTTTCTTTATTCAGCAGGCTCTCGGGGATCAGCATGGGCATACAGATATTCTCGTGACCTAAGTCTTTGAACATCTTGTCCATAGCGCCCTGCATCAACTCCCACATGGCATAGCCATAGGGGCGAATGATCATAAAGCCCTTTACATTGGAATAGGCGGCGAGATCCGCTTTCTTCACAATGTCGGTATACCATTGGGCGAAGTCTTCGTCCATGGAAGTGATTGCTGTTACTTTTTTCTTATTGTCCAACGCTCTTTTCCTCCGCGCATAATAATCTAATTTATTATTATACAGGGATTTCGGGAGTTCGTCAACCCAATTTTTAAGAATAAATTTGGAATTTTTCTAAAATTGATATTTACATTTTTTTCATCTTATGATATGATAAAAGTATAAATGGCGGATACGCCAAATATGATCCGAAGGAGGATTGAATATGAAAAAAACAAACAAACTGTTGGCCTTATTGCTTTCGGCGGTGATGCTGATCTCCATGCTGGGAGCGGTGGCTCTGGCGGAGCCTGCGGGCGCTCTTGAATTGGAGATCCCGCAGTATGTGGAGGTAGTGGATGAGGCAGGAGTGGACCTGACCTTTACTCCCGCGGAGGATGGATATTATTCCTTCATTTCTTTCGGCTGCCAGGATGCAACAGCATGGCTTTTCGACAGCGAAGGGGAAGAGATCGGCTATAATGACGATGGCAGTTCGGAATGGAACTTTATGATTACCGCGAGCTTGACCGCCGGTAAGACCTATACCCTTAATTGCCGGTCCCGTGTGGAAACCGATAGTTATACCGTAACGGTCCGGAAGTCCCCGGTGGTGGGCATCGAGGCCGCGGCTTTAGAGGTTTATGAGAATACGAGCGGTTATTGGGATGAGGATCTCGGTTATTACCATTACTATCTTCACCCCGTATTTACGCTGGAATTTGAAAACGGCGATAAAGTAACCGGCACCGATGCGTTGGAATATGACGGTATTCATTATTCCTGCGCCTATTCTTATGTTCAAGGGCCCGATGATCCTTGGACGCTCGGAAATACTTATCCCATTACCGTTACGGCTGCAGGCCTCTCGGCAGAAACAACGGTGACCATTGTGGAGTCGCCCTTTGCCGGTCTTGAAGTGAAGGATATCGAGATCATTGAGAATACCAATGGCGGTATGGCTTCGGATTATGACTATGAAACCGATACCTATGGTCCCGAATACTATAATTATGACGTTAACGCTGAGTTTACCGTAACCCTGAAGGACGGCACCGTTCTGGAAAGTGAAGGCGGATCGGTGAGATTTGAAGGGGAATTTTATTCTTTGGATCTGTATTACGAGCAGAGCTATGAGAACCAATGGAAGGTAGGCAACAGCTATCCTGTTGAAGCCCGCATTTTCGGTATGGAGACCGAATTCTCTGTAAAGATCGTGGAGACCCCCGTTGCCTCCATTACCTTTGAAAATGAATCGGTGATCGCCGACATTGACGGCTGGTATGATTCGGCTGATATGGATCCCGAGTCCATCTTCTTCCGTTACGAATGGAGCGTCCCCGATTATACCGTTACCTTGAAGGACGGTACAGTGATCAAGGGTGAAGGCTATCGCTTCTATTATGACGGCGAATGGTATTATCTGGATATCAACGATCATCAGTATGAAAACCACTGGACGGTTGGAAATGAATATTCCGTTGATGTGAAAGCAATGGGCTTTAAAACCTCCTTTAAGGTAGCGGTGGAGCCCTCTCCCGCAGTAAGCGCCACTGCAGGAAAGGTAACCTATGTGAAGCACAGCAACGGATACTGGAATGAGGAGAATCCGGAAGAGCCTTATTACTGGTATTGGATCGATCCTGAATTTTCCGTTACCCTCAAGGACGGCACCGTATTGAACAGCAAATACGGCGGTGTGAACTATAACGGCGGGTATTACTTCTTCGACATCGATTATGACGATCCGGATCTGCCCGGCGCATCCAATCCCTGGGTTGTCGGCAAGGAATACCGCATCAGCGGTACGGTGATGGGGATCGAGACGGAAACCGTCTGCTCCATTGTGGATTCTCCCGTTGCCTCCATTGCAGTAGAGGATATGGAGATCGTGGAAGGAACCTCCGGCTATCTGGACTACTTCTTGGATGAGGAAACCCAGGATTGGGCTCAATATTACCGCTATAGCATTAATCCCGAATTCAAGGCAACCCTGAAGGACGGTACCGTGATGGATGACTTTGAATATCTTGGGATCAATTATTACCTTGATACAGAGACCGATCAGAGCGGAGAAAATCCCTGGACGGTAGGAAATCAGTATACCGTAAAGGCAACGCTCTTTGATTTGGAGACCACCTTTAAGGTGACCATCGTTCCCAGCCCCTTTACCGATGTGGTCAAAGATTCTTATTATGAGGATGCGGTAGCCTGGGCGATGGATTGGGGGATCACTACCGGTACCACCGAGACCACCTTCGATCCCGGCAAGGCCTGCAGCCGCGCCCAGATCGTCACCTTCCTCTGGCGGACCGCCGGATGCCCCGAGCCCGAAAACACCACGATGCCCTTTACCGATGTGAAGGAAGGCGCTTATTATTACGACGCTGTGCTCTGGGCAGTGGAGAACGGCATTACCACCGGTAAAAATGCCACCACCTTTGCTCCCGGTGAGACCTGCAACCGCGCTCAGATCGTCACCTTCCTCTGGAGATACAATAATGAGCGTCAGGTGAAGAACAGCGATGTATTCACCGATGTGAAGGCAGATGCCTATTATGCCGAGGCTGTTTATTGGGCGGCCAAGGAAGGCATCACCACCGGTACCTCCGCTTCCCTCTTCAGCCCCTCCAAGGCTTGCAGCCGCGCCCAGATCGTTACCTTCCTGTATCGCAGTGAAAATAACAATTCTATGGGCGGCATGGGCGGCTGGTAATCGGAACTGAATAAAAAAAGACGCCTTCGGGCGTCTTTTTTGTTGCATTTGAAGGGAATATATTATATAATAAATTTATCTATATCCTTTTTTAAGCGAGGCAATGAAAAATGCGTGTTGTCGTGAAGGTGGGAACCTCAACTCTGACCCACCAAACCGGTCATCTGAATATCCGCCATATCGAGACCCTTTGCAAGGTGCTCTCCGATCTGAAAAACGCCGGCCATGAGCTGATCTTAGTTTCCTCCGGCGCCATCGGCATGGGCGTCGGGAAGCTTTCCCTGAAGGAGCGCCCCTCCGATATGCCCACCAAGCAGGCGGCCGCCGCGGTGGGGCAGTGCGAGCTGATGTATACCTATGACCGCCTCTTTTCCGAATATAATCATACCGTTGCCCAGATCCTGCTGACGGGAGAAGATATGAATCACCCGGAGCGGTATGAGAATTTCCGCAATACCCTCCATCGCCTGCTGGAGCTGGGGGCATTGCCCATCATCAATGAAAACGATACCGTTTCCACTGCCGAGATCGCGGTGGGGGACAACGATACCCTGGGCGCCATTGTTGCCGAAGGGGCAGGCGCCGAGCTTTTGGTCCTGCTCACCGATATCGACGGTCTTTATACTGCCGATCCCCGCAAGGATCCTGCGGCAAGGCTCATTCCCCTGGTGGAAGAGATCACCGAAGAGATTCTGGCGCTGGCAGGGGGCAAGGGCTCCGCGCTGGGCACCGGCGGGATGGGCACCAAGCTGCATGCGGCGGAGCTTTGCCAAAAGAGCGGCATCGCAACGGTGATCGCCAATGGCTCCGATCCCGCAGTGCTTTATGATATTTTGGAGGGCAAGTCGGTAGGCACCCTCTTTAAAGGGAAATAAGAAATGACAACGCAAGAGATCTTAAAAAACGCCGTTGCCGCCCGCAAGGAGCTTGCGGTGCTGTCAACGGAGCATAAGAATAAAGCCCTTCTGGCTATGGCGGATCATCTGGTGGCTTCTGCCCGGGAGATCTTAGCCGCCAATGAAGAGGATCTTGCTCTTTACGGAGATACCATGACGGTGGTGATGCAGGATCGCCTGCGCCTCACCGAGGAGCGGATCGCAGGAATGGCGGATGGGATCCGCCGGGTGGCGGATCTGCCCGATCCTGTGGGCGCGGTTCTGGAGCGGGTGGAACGCCCCAACGGTATGGTCATCGAAAAGACCGCCGTTCCCATGGGGGTGGTGGCCATCATTTATGAAAGCCGCCCCAATGTAACCTCTGATGCGGCGGCTCTGGCCTTCAAGAGCGGGAATGTTTGTATCCTGCGAAGCGGCAAGGAAGCCTGGCGCTCCGCTTCTGCCATTACCAAGGCGTTGCGGCAGGGGCTCTCGGATGCGGGTCTTCCCGCTGATGGGGTGCAGTTGATCGAAGATACCACCCGACAAAGCGCCAAGGAACTGATGGAGGCGGTAGGCTATGTGGATCTTCTGATCCCCCGTGGCGGCCCCGGGCTCATCAATGCTTGCCTGGCAGGGGCGAAGGTGCCGGTGATCCAAACGGGAACGGGGATCTGCCATCTTTTTGTGGATGAAAGCGCCGATTTTGAGCAGGCGCTGAAGATCATTGAAAACGCCAAGACCAGCCGCCCTTCGGTCTGCAATGCGGCCGAGGTCTGCCTGGTGCATAAAAACATTGCAAAGGACTTTTTGCCCTTATTGAAAGGGAAGCTCCCGCAGGTGGAATTCCGTTGCGATCCCGCGGCGCAGGCCATTATGAAGGGGACTCCCGCAGGAGAGCGGGATTTCGATACGGAATTTTTGGACTATATTTTAGCGGTCAAGGTGGTCAAAAATGTGGAAGAAGCCATTGCCCATATCGGGGCCCATTCCACCGGCCATAGCGAGGCCATTCTGACGCAAAGGGAGGAAAACGCCGCCCTCTTCACCGCAATGGTAGACAGCGCCGCGGTGTATGTCAACTGCTCCACCCGCTTTACCGATGGCGGAGAGTTCGGGCTGGGCTGTGAGATGGGCATCTCCACCCAAAAACTGCACGCCCGCGGCCCTATGGGGCTTCGGGAACTGACCGCGTATAAGTATATTATCCGCGGCAACGGACAAACGAGGTGACCAATATGAGATACGGATTTATCGGTTGCGGCAATATGGGCGGCGCGCTGGCAAGAGCCGCCGCCAAAGCGGTGGGCGGCGCCAATCTGCGGCTGGCAGATGCCGATCCCGCCAAGGCGGAAGCCCTGGCGGCGGAATTGGGGGCGCAGGTCGCCACCAATGATGCCATTGCCAAAACCTGTGATTATGTGATTTTGGGGGTCAAGCCCCAATTGCTGGGCGCGGTGGTTGCCGGAATGGGGGAGCAGATCCCCTTTGACCATGTGGTGGTCAGTATGGCGGCGGGCGTGTCCATTGAAAGCCTGAAGGAAATGTTGGGGATGGCCGATCGGGCCATCATCCGCATAATGCCCAATACCCCCGTTCAGGTGGGAGAAGGGCGGATCCTTTATGCAACAGAGAATGTAAAGCGCCATCAGGAAGAAGGCTTTTTGGAGCTGTTTTCCAAGGCGGGCAAGCTGTTTTCCTTGGAGGAAAAGCTGATCGATGCCGGTACCGCCCTTTCGGGCTGCGGCCCCGCCTTCGCCTATCTCTTTATAGAGGCGTTGGCAGACGGTGCCGTTACCTGCGGCTTGCCGCGGGAGACCGCTTTGGAGCTGGCGGCAGGAACGGTTCTGGGAAGTGCTAAAACAGTCCTGGAGACCGGTGTCCATCCCGCCGCCTTGAAGGATGCAGTCTGCAGCCCCGGCGGAAGCACCATTGAGGGTGTCCATGCATTGGAGCAAAACGGCTTTCGCGGTGCCGCCATGGAGGCGGTCATAAAGGCCTATGAAAAAACAAAACAATTAGGGAGGAAATAAACCAATGAATTTAGAAGTCAATATGGATTTTATCGCAAGCTACGACCCCGAGGTAGGTGCCGCTGTTAAGGCAGAGTATCAGCGCCAGCAGGATGGCATCGAGCTGATCGCCTCGGAGAATTTTGCGTCTCCTGCAGTGATGGCGGCCATGGGAACCGTTCTTACCAATAAGTATGCCGAAGGCTATCCCGCCAAGCGGTATTACGGCGGCTGTCAGTGCGTGGATGTGGTGGAAGAGTTGGCAAGAAAGCGCGCCTGCGAGCTTTTCGGTGCGGAGCACGCCAATGTGCAGCCCCATAGCGGCGCCCAGGCCAATACCGCTGTTTATTTCGCTTTCTTAAAGCCCGGTGATACGGTTTTGGGTATGAGCCTTGCCCATGGCGGCCATCTGACCCATGGCAGCCCCGTAAACCTTTCCGGCGCCTTCTTTAACTTTGTCCCCTATGGGGTCAGCGCCGAGACCGGCAAGATCGATTATGATGAATTTGAAAAATTGGCCAAGGAGCATCAGCCTAAGCTGATCGTGGCAGGTGCTTCCGCTTATCCCCGTATCATTGATTTTGAGCGGATCGCAAAAATCGCCAAGAGCGTGGGTGCGCTGTTTATGGTGGATATGGCCCATATTGCAGGCCTGGTTGCCGCAGGGCTCCATCCCTCTCCCGTGCCTTATGCCGATATTGTGACTACCACTACCCATAAGACCCTCCGCGGCCCCCGCGGCGGTCTGATCCTCTGCAAAGAAGAGTATGCCAAGGCCATTGATAAGGCCATCTTCCCCGGCACCCAGGGCGGTCCTCTGGAGCATATCATCGCCGCCAAGGCGGTCTGCTTCGGCGAGGCGCTGAAGCCTGAATTCAAGGAATACCAAAAGCAGGTGGTTGCCAACGCCAAGGCGCTGGAGAAGAAACTGCTGGAGGAAGGCATCAACCTGGTGTCCGGCGGTACCGATAACCATCTTCTGCTCTTGGATCTGCGCGGCACCGGTATCACCGGTAAGGAGCTGGAGCATCGGCTGGATGAAGTGCATATCACCGTCAATAAAAACGCCATCCCCGATGATCCCGAGAAGCCCTTTGTGACCAGCGGTATTCGGGTAGGCACCCCCGCGGCCACCACCCGCGGCTTCAAGGAAGCCGAAATGGAACTGATCGGCGGCTGGATCAAGGATTGTATTGTTGATTTTGAGGGTAATAAAGATCGGATCCTCAATGAAGTATTGGATCTTTGCAAAAAGATTCCTCTTTATGAAGGAGAATAAATGATGGATAAGAAATTACTGAAATTATTAGGCAAGGATTGCCGCACCCCCCTGGAGGAGCTGGCAACCATGACCGGCAAGACCGCCCAAGAGGTGGCCGCCGAGATCGATGCTCTGGAAAAAGAGGGGGTTGTCCGCGGCTATAAGGCTGTTATCGACTGGGAGCGGATAGACGATAGCTATGTCTCCGCTCTGATCGAGCTGAAGGTGACCCCCAAGGCAGGCCTCGGCTTTGAGCAGATCGCAAAGCAAGTAATGAAGTATCCCGAGGTGGAGACGGTTTACCTGATGAGCGGCGGCTATGACCTTTGCGTTATTGTGAAGGGAAAGACCTTCCAGGGCGTTGCCATGTTTGTTGCCAAAGAGCTCTCTACCTTAGAGAGCGTTACCTCCACTGCTACCCACTTTGTGCTCCGGCGCTACAAAGAATTGGATGTGGAGCTTTGCGACGGTACCGCCGATGATCGGGGGCACTATTCGTTTTGATCGATTATCATAAGATCCTGAACCCCGGGGTGGAGAGCATCAAGCCTTCGGGGATCCGGAAATTTTTCGACCTTGCGGAAACCATGCAGGAGGTCATTTCTCTGGGTGTGGGTGAGCCGGATTTTCCCACTCCCTGGCAGATCCGCAAGGCGGGCATCCGTTCTTTAGAGGACAGTAAGACCCGTTATACCTCCAACCGCGGCCTGCAGTCTCTGCGGGAGACCATCGCCGCATACTTAAACCGTAAATATAACCTGACCTATGAGCCGCTGAACGAGATCCTGGTTACCGTAGGCGGCAGTGAAGCCATTGATGGCTGTATCCGCGCCGTTGTGCAAAAAGGGGATGAGGTCATTATCCCCCAGCCCAGCTATGTCTGCTATGAGCCTATTACCCAATTGGCAGGCGGGGTGCCGGTGATCATTGAGACCACCGCTGAGGATGATTTCAAGCTGACCCCCGAGGCCTTAAAGGCGGCCATTACCCCCAAGACCAAGGCGCTGATCCTGCCCTATCCCTGCAACCCCACCGGCGGCATTATGGAAAAAGAGGATCTGGAAAAAATCGCCGAGGTACTGCGGGATACCAATATCATCGTGATCTCCGATGAGATCTATTCCGAGTTGACCTATGGAGAGAAGCCTCATGTATCCATTGCCTCCATTCCCGGAATGTGGGAGCGGACCCTTCTGGTCAATGGCTTCTCCAAGGCCTTCTCTATGACCGGCTGGCGCTTGGGCTATGCCTGCGGCCCCGAGGAGATCATGGAGCAGGTGACCAAGATCCATCAGTTCGCTATTATGTGCGCCCCCACTACCTCCCAATATGCGGCCATTACCGCCATGACCTCCTGCGACGATGTGGTGGCGGAAATGCGGGATGAATATGATACCCGCCGCCGTATGATGGTAGAAGGCTTCAATAAGCTGGGGCTCACCTGCCGCGATCCCAAGGGCGCCTTCTATGCCTTCCCCTGCATCAAGAGCAGCGGGATGACCAGCGAGGAGTTTTGCGAGAAGCTGCTGGAGAGCAAGCATGTTGCCGTTGTCCCCGGTACCGCCTTCGGGAAAGGCGGCGAGGGCTTCATCCGCGCTTCTTATTGTTACTCCACCGATCATATCAAGGAAGCGTTGCGTCGTATCGGCGAATTCTTAGAAGAAAACAAATGAAAAAGGCGCTGACCGCCTAACGGCTTTTCCGTTTTTTGATCTCGGCGTATCGACATACGCCTTCGCTCAAAGAAACGAAAATCTGCATCCTTTTTGATTTGTTTTTACAAAGCGAAAAAAACAAGGAGCACTTTTTAAAAAGTGCGCCTTATTTATTGACTTTTTCCATATAGTTGGGTATAATAATTTTAGAATAATTCTAATGGGAGTTTTTGCGATGAATAATCAGGCATTTTTTAAATTGTCCTATGGGCTGTTTGTACTTTCTGCCCGGGAGGGGGAAAAGGACAACGGTTGTATTATCAATACCGCTATGCAGGTGACCGATAATCCCAAGCAGTTGGCGGTGGCGGTGAATAAAAGCAATTATACCCATGATATGATCCTCCATACAGGGGTATTTGCCCTTTCGGTTCTGACCGAGAAGGTGCCGTTTGCGGTTTTTGAGCGGTTTGGCTTTCAAAGCGGAAGAGAGGCGGAGAAGTTTGAAAATCCGCCCCGTACCGAGAGCGGCATTGCCTATTACGCCGATCACACCAACGCGGTGTTTGCCTGCAAGGTAAAAGAAACGGTAGACTGCGGGACTCATACCCTCTTTATTGCCGAGGCGGAGGAAGCAACGGTGCTGAACGAGGATCCTTCGGTGACCTATGCCTATTATTTTGAGCATATCAAGCCCAAGCCCAAGGCCGAGGGCGGCAAAAAGAAGTATGTTTGCGAGATCTGCGGCTATGTTTATGAAGGGGAGGAGCTGCCCGAGGATTTTGTCTGCCCCCTTTGCAACCACGGAGCGGCATTTTTTAAAGAGTTATAATTGACAGCGCCTTGGTTTTCTTGCTATAATAGAAAAAGAAATCAAAGAGGAGGACGTTCCATGAAACGCCTGATGACTGTTGTTTTGATCGCAATGCTGTTGCTTTGCTCCTGCGCCCCCGAAGAGGGAGTGCAGTTGCCCGATCCGGTGGCGGAAGCCCAAAAGATTCTGGGGGAGAAGAAAGCAGGCGGCGAGCTTTATACGGCAGAGGATATTGCCGATGCTTTGCTTAATGCCGCCCCCGGCGCCGCCGAGCAAGAGGTTCTGGATGCGGTATTACTGCCCACCTCTCTGGGGATCACCCTGCCCAAGCTGAATATCAAAAAGGTCTGGGGGCATCGGGAGGTACTGCTCAGCAATTATACAAACGCAGAGGTCTTTCTGCAGAACCTGAAGGATCAGGGCTATGCCGAGATCGATCCCACCACTATGTCTTATCAGGAGTATCGGTTGCTGGAGAAAAGCTGGCCTCTTTCCAATGAGGAGCTGTTGGGGCTGAGCGACTATACCGGCACCGAGGATATCACCCAATGGACCAAGGGCGATCTGCTGGCTTATGAAGAGCAGCAGGAATGGGAGGCCCTTTTGGCAACGGTGACCGAAGAGCAGAAGGCCGTCTTGAATGCCCGCAACATCCTTTTGGAGGATCTGCAGATCCTGCTGGAGGAGTATCCGGATGTGGAGACTGTTTTGCAAAAAAGCGATGCCGAGCTGAAGGAATATCTGGAGGATTACTATTACATTGATTTGGAATTCTATCTGGGCGATGATGTCAGCGAGGATCTGTTAGAGAACAACTAAATAAAGGGGCTGTAAAAAAATCACTGATTTTTTTACAGCCCCTTTTTATTTATCCCGCGGTTTGGTAAAGAGCGCAAAGAGAATACCGAAGCCGATAGCGGCGGCGATGCCGCCTGCGGTGGCCTGCAGGCCGCCGGTGAAGGCGCCCAAAAGCCCGCGGGCATCTACCGCCTGCTCCACTCCCTTGGCCAGAGAATAGCCAAAGCCGGTAAGGGGAACGGTGGCGCCTGCCTGCCCGAAATCCACGATTTTTTCATAGATCCCCAAGGCCGTCAGCACCACACCGCTCACTACATAGAGCACCACGATCCGCGCCGGTGTCCAATTGGTTTTATCGATGAGGATCTGGGCCAGCATACAAAGAAGACCGCCCACCAAAAAGACGCGGAGGTAGTCTAAAAGCATATTCATATCAGCCTTCTCCTTTCAGATGAATGAGATGGGCAATAGCGGGGATGGATTCGCCCTGCATCACCGAGAGCGGGCTCATCAGCGCGCCGGTGGAGAGGAAGAGAACATTTTTCCATTCTCCCCGCTTGAGTTTGGGTAACACATATGCGGTCAAGACCGCGGCGCTACAGCCGCATCCGCTGCC
Source organism: Eubacteriales bacterium (assembly GCA_045603925.1). Taxonomy (GTDB): domain Bacteria; phylum Bacillota; class Clostridia; order Oscillospirales; family QAKW01; genus QAKW01. The sequence goes on along the minus strand of JAZUNB010000023.1, from coordinate 363 downwards.
GCCTGCGTGCATATCCTGCTGCTTTCGATCATAGATCAAAAGGCCGCAATCGCGGTAGCGATCCCGAAGGTCAAGCCCGCGCTCCCGCCCCAGTTCCAAAACCACCTCGGCGCCGATGGCGCCCAGATCGCCGGTGAAGATCCCATCATAGTTTTGGGGTTGGGTTTTGGTTTCGTTCAAGTAATCCTGAATCAGTTTCAACGCCGCAGGCGCCATAGCACCGCCCATATTATTGATATCGGTGACCCCTGCATCCAGGATAGCGCCGAAAGCCCCGCCCTCCAAACGGATCGGGGATTTTTCGGTGGAGAGGATCACCGCTCCCGAGGCGGTAACGGTATGCTGGGCGGAAGGCGGGCGCTG
>JAZUNB010000022.1:0-5531 GCA_045603925.1 Eubacteriales bacterium | reverse complement strand
ACTTTTACCGGGCCATAGGGTCTGATCTGCAAAATGCAGCTGCTGCCTTCTCCGAAGATGCGGTTCATTTCGGCAACATAGCCCTCGGCATCCTCCATCGGCACATAAGCCTGAATGGTTCCGCCGAAGCCGCCGCCATGGACCCGCCATGCGCCTTTGCCCGCCAGCAATTTTTGGGTTACGCAAAGGGCTAAGCTGATGGCTTGCGCCGTAGGCTTTTTATCGGAATAGATATTTTGCAGATACATATAGGAGGAATTGCCCGATGCGACAACGATCTGCTTAAAGAGCTCAAAATCCTTGCCCTGCAGAGCATCGTGAAGGGCATCCACCCGTTTATTCTCTTCAAAATAGTGGTAAGCGCGGATCAAGGCCCGCTCGGAAAGGGAAGTGTGCAGTTCGGGCAGCTTTGCTTCAAAATCTCTCTCATCAACTTCCCGCAGGTATTCCTTGCCAAAGGACTTGGCAACCGCCTGCATCTCCGACTTGATGGCAACATAATCATCGGTGAGATCGGCATGGTCGCTATGAACATCGGTAATGACCATGCAATGGCCGGTGGTGGCAAAATCAAAGTCGATGGGGCGCACAATGGGATCCTTGGGATCCTCAAAGTCAATGGCGATCATCCCGCCATAGGCGCAGGAAAGCTGATCCAGAAGACCGCTGGCCTTGCCGAAATAAACATTCTCGGCAAATTGAGAGATGATGGCCATCTCCTTGGGGGGCATCTTGCCTTCATTATAGAGATGATCCAGAATGGCAACGGTCACCACCTCAAAAGCGGCAGAGGAAGAGAGGCCGGAGCCCTTGAATACATTGCTGGTGGTATAGGCATCAAAGCCGCCCACCTTATAGCCGAATTCCTTCATCTTGGCGGCAACGCCCCGCACCAAGCCTGCGGAATCGCCCTTTTCATCTTCTTTCATAGTGAGATCGGCAAGGTCTACCTCTACCGGCGAAAAACCGTCTGCCAGAATGGTGACCTTCTGATCGGCGCGGGGCTTCACAAATGCCAAAATATCTAAATCCACCGAAGCGCCCACCGCCTTGCCCATATTATGGTCGGTATGGTTGCCGCAGATCTCGCTGCGCCCGGGCGCCGAGAAGATCATTTCGTGGGAATAACCGAAAAGTGCCTCAAAACGCTCGGCGGCTTTATGATAACGCTGCTCTTGCTGCTCCCATTGATTTTCGGGATACAGTTTTTTTGCAAATGCAGGAAAATTCATGATTTATCACCTCACCGTTCATTTTATCAAATCCGCCTCATAAAGTAAAGATTTTTTAAAAAAGAAGTTCCATTTTTTGCTGATATGTGATAAAATATCCAAGTAAAATACCAAAGGGGATGATCTGCAATGAAAAAATATGTAGAAGCATTGCTCGGCTATGGCGTTGAAAAGGGTCTGGTCGATCAAAGAGATGTGATTTATGTCCGCAACCAACTGCTGGATCTTCTGCAACTGGAAGGCTATGATGCAAAGGAAGTTGAGCCTGCCGAGGCCTCTTTAGAGGAGATCTTAAAGGCCCTTTTGGATCACGCGGCAGAAAAGGGCCTGATGCCCGATAATACCGTTACCTATCGGGATCTTTTTGATACCCGCATTATGGGTCTTCTGACTCCCCGCCCCTCTTGGGTGGCAGACCGTTTCTGGGCGCTTTATGAAGAGGATCCCAAAAAGGCGACGGACTTTTTCTATGATTTCTCCCAGAATACCGATTATATCCGCCGTTATCGGGTGGAAAAGGATCAAAAATGGGTCACCGATACCGTTTACGGAAAATTGGATATTACCATCAACCTTTCCAAGCCCGAGAAGGATCCCAAAGCCATCGCCGCCGCCAAGAATGCGCCGCCTGCGGTGTATCCCAAGTGCGCCCTTTGTAAAGAGACCGAGGGCTTTGCCGGCAGCCTGCAGGCCGCCGCTCGCCAGAACCATCGGATCATCCCCCTTACCTTGAGCGGGGAAGGCTGGAGTATGCAGTATTCGCCCTATGTTTATTATAATGAGCATTGCATTTTGCTGAACCATCAGCATACCCCCATGAAGATCAACGGCGCCACCTTCGCAAAGCTCTTGGATTTTGTGGAGCAATTCCCCCATTATACCGCAGGCTCCAATGCCGATCTGCCCATCGTCGGCGGCTCTATTTTGAGCCATGACCATTTTCAGGGCGGCAACTATGTCTTTCCTATGGCAAGAGCCGAAATCGAGCGGGAGGTGGAATTTAAGGGCTTCTCCGATGTGAAGGTCGGTATCGTTCGCTGGCCTCTTTCGGTCTTCCGTCTGAACAGTACCAATCGCCAAAGCCTTCTGGCCTTGGCCGAGAAGATCCTTGCCGCTTGGCGGGGCTATACCGACGAGGAGGCTTATGTCTTCGCCGAGACCGACGGTGAGCCTCATAATACCATTACCCCCATCGCCCGTATGCGGGATGGCGCTTATGAGCTGGATCTGGTGCTTCGCAATAATATTACCAATGAGGAGCATCCCTTGGGCGTTTATCATCCCCACGCTGAGCTTCATCATATCAAGAAGGAAAATATCGGCCTGATCGAGGTTATGGGTCTTGCGGTGCTGCCCGCCCGCCTGAAGGATGAGCTGCAGCAGTTGGCAGACCTCTTGGTGGCAGGAAAGGATCCCGCCGCTGATGAGACCTGCGCCAAGCACGCCGAATGGGCAAAGGAAGTTGTTGCCCGCCATCCTGAGCTTTCTGCCGAGAATGCCGAAGCCATCCTCCGCGATGAGGTGGGTCAGGTCTTCTGTAAGGTGCTGGAGCATGCAGGGGTTTATAAGTGCACCGAAGAGGGAAGAGCCGCTATGCTGCGGTTTGCCGATGAGGTGAATGGCTGATGATCCGTGCCTTTTCTCAATTGCCTGAAGGCTATCAACCTCTCTTGGAGGTGGATCTGCAAAAGAATAAAAAGCTGGCCTTGGGGCTGAACCTTGGGGCCGCCGCGGTGGGCATTCTGATGGCGGTCATTGCCGCTTTTATAGTTCCCATTTCGGCGCTGTTTGATCTCTCCAAAGGCCTCTTGCCCTATGCCATCCGCTTCGGCGCGCTGTTGGTGGGAATGATCGCTTATATCATTCTTCATGAATTGGTTCATGGGATCGTGATGAAATATTTCGGCGCAAAAAAGATCCGCTATGGCTTTACCGGAATGTACGCCTTTGCAGGCTGTGATTGTTATTTTGATAAGGTCAGTTATATTGCGGTAGCCTTGGCGCCGGTAGTCCTTTGGGGCGCGGTGCTCTTGGTATTGAACCTGCTGGTTCCCGCCCGGTGGTTTTGGGTGGTCTATATCATCCAGATCATCAATATCAGCGGCGCGGCGGGCGACGCCTATGTTACCGCCAAGTTCTCCCGCCTTCCTGCCGATATCCTGGTCTTTGACCGCGGCACCGGCATGACGGTCTATTCTAAAACCAAATAAAACCCAAGCGGATGCCATCGCGGCATCCGCTTGATTTTTTTATATTATTATGGTAAAATGTCCCTGCAACACAAATTCAATAGTATCCGCAATCAAGTATGTAGTTTTACCTTTGGTAAAAATGCATGCTCAATTTCACATACTTGTATTGTGGAGGGAATTTGTGTTGCAGCAATCGGAGCGATGCATTTTTCGGTGCGCAGTTTCGACTGCGCACTTTTTTATTTTCCAAAGGAGAAGAAAACATGAAAAAGATTCGCCATCTGGTATCAAGCCTGTTGATTCTTGTAATGCTGCTTGGTCTTGTTCCTTGCAGCCTTCCTGCTGTGGTTGCAGAGGAAAGCGAGGAAGAGGAGTATATTTATAACTCAGATTTGTTCTACGGTTATTCCACCTATTTGACCGAGACATATAACCTGCCGTTGTTGTCTTTAGAGCAACATAGAATGGAAACGGTAAATAATATTATTCACCAAGATTATATATATACAGGTCATTTTTATACCTCTGTTGTATCGGAAGGTCTTTCTATTGCAACAGATCCCGCCGGAACAGTAAAGTATTTCACTGATTATGTTGGCGCATCCAGCTTCCAATTTAATGAAGAACTTGATAAAGCTAATGTGACCTTTGTAAAAAAACTTTGCGAAACCAATCTCTTGCTTGGCGAGGCGGGATCCTTGATCAAAGAAAACAATAAGTATGTCAAAAAAATGAACGGTTTTTTGAAAGCGGTTCAAGCAGTTGATAAAGCGGGATTGTTGGATGAAGCGCATTATGAAGGCTTAGATAATGCGGAGATCTATTATAGCCTATATGAGCAATCATTGGCGTATTATAAAGAGTATTTTACGCAGATTAATCCTTCTCAGTCCTTTAATACCCAATTGCATACTGCCCTTAATGAAGTGACATCAACTCTTGGCGGTATAACAAAAGCCGCCGATTTTACCCAAGCGCTGTTTATGGCGCTTTTAATGCAAGATGCGCAGATCGAGTTGATTCAAGACATTCTTGATACTCAGCCTACGACCTCTACCTTATATAAAGGTTTGACACGCCTTAAAAACCAGTTAAAAAACGGTTGGATGAGTTATTTTATCGATACCTTTGTCAAAGGGCAGGTGTATGAAGAGGTGGTTGGTAAAATTTCCGGCAAAGTCAATGAATGGATCATGGGCAGCTGGACTTCTTATTATTCTGCGGTTACAGCCGTTGTAAAAGTTGTAAATACTGTTGTTTTTGAATGGATTTTAGGTGCTGATTATGGTGCATATCGCTCGGCTTTGATGCTGGATACATATGCATCTGACTTGTGTGACAGCGTTAAAAACAAAGCACTTGCGTTTCAAACCGCAGGCTTTACTACTAAAGACATCGAAAAGTATGAAATACTTTTTAATGCTTATATCGCCATGTCGGAAGCCTCTTTGGATGCTTGTTATGATTTGGCGATACATAATGTTGATTATACCAAGCCATATTTGGATGAACAATTAAAACTTTACGACAACGATAATATTTATACAGACTATTTGGATGATGTTAAAGCATATATTTTGTCTATCCCAAAAGAAAATAGAATAATTACTGATTTTGGTACGTGGACTTTAACTGGTGATACTACTTTGAGTAGTGGATCGGACACAATTGAAAATAGCTATATATATACTATTGATGATGAATTTAGTGCCAACATATCCGGAGGCACTTTGATTGTTCCGGAAAATGAATCGCTAACAGTGGATGGAGATGTCAGCTCTACTCTTGATGCAAAAGGAAATATTGTAATCAATGGAAATGCAACTGTTTCTGGAGAAAGCGCAAACGAAGATGAGATGTTTATTTCTGGTGACTTAACAGTATTGTCTGGAAATCACATCAATAATGGTACTTTGTTTGTTGGAGGAGATACAACATTAAAATATGGCGGTAGTACACTAACCAATAACGGAACTGCAACAATAGTTGGGGATTTAACATTTAATTATTCTGACAGTTGGTATGGTTATGTTTTTGCATACTTGATTATGGATCAACAAGATTCTGTATTGAATTTGGGCGGTGATTATTTAGCCTTTCGTGATAG
>JAZUNB010000021.1:0-7128 GCA_045603925.1 Eubacteriales bacterium | reverse complement strand
AATCGTGCAAGGAGATTTTATGAAAAATCAGGTTTTGAGTCTGATGGAGAAACAAAACCAAGCGGTCTTGCAGATACTCAAGAAGTTAGATATATATGTAAAAGTAATAGTTAAAGAAATTCTTAAGTTTTCAGGCACATTTTATTTGTGTCACTAAGTTCAAAACTCCCAAAGCCCCAAGGACGATAAGTTCTTGGGGCTTACTTCTTACCTATTACCTCTTCACTCTTACCTCAAAAATGTCCTTGGGGCTTTGGGAAGTAAGATGTAATAGTGAAGAAGTATTGCGGCTTCGCCGCTTTTATGCTATAATACACCTAAAGGTCGGTGATTTTATGTCTGAAACAAAGAAACGAAATATAATTACTGTAGTTATTGTTACGCTTGCTGCGACTCTAATTTTACTCGCTGTTCTCGCATTAATATTAAAAACGTTTGTGATTGATGTAATTCTACATACTTATTTACGGCTTTTATTTGTCCCGTTAACTATTAAGGTTTTGCAAAAGTGTTTTAAAGATCAACTAAATGACAGTATGAATAAAGCGCTCATTTTATGTACATGTTTTATTGTGCTGGATCTTGTTGTGGTTGATGCTTTCAGATTTGTTTTAAGCAAAGGAGCCTCTGTCGTACTTTTTCTGCCGATATGTCTACCGATTTGTTTTATGATTATAATGTTTTATTCAATCAAGAATACGGGAAGAGATAAGTTGGCGGAAAAAAGATTGACATACATCCTTGGTATACCGCTTTTGCTATTATCTTTGTATTTTGAAATATTGTCTTTTGCGCAAATTTAGTGTTGGTTTCAAAAAAGACAAGTCGAAAGACTTGTCTTTTTTGTTGTAAATAAATATCCCCCCGCTATGCGGGGGGATATTTATTTTAATATACACTGAACAGCAGATCGTAATAAGTGGGGAAGGGCCAATTCTCAGCGGGAATGACCGTCTCCATCTTATCAATGATATTGCGAAGCTGCATCAGACCGGTGAAGATCTGCTCCTTATAATAAATTCCTTGCTTATAGAAATCCTTGATGGATTCTGCAACGGTCAGCTTGACTTCAAATTCCTTGCAATCGCTGTGAAGCTCATCGGCAAGATCAGCTAATTGGCGCAATAAGGTCTCTTCTGCCTTGCAGGAAATGCCTGCAACAGCGTTTTTCTTTTGCACTAAGGTGCTTGCCAATTGATTTTCCTGACGGAAAACTGCAGGAAGAATATCGCTCTTGATCATATCGATGAGAGTCAATGCTTCAATATGCAGAGTCTTGCAGTAGTTTTCCACCATGATCTCATAGCGGGAGTGCATCTCCTCGGCGGTAAATACCTTGTGGCGGGTAAAGAGATCAATGTTTTTCTGATGGACGAAGTAGGGGAGAACATCCATGGTGGTACGCAGATTCAGTAATCCGCGCCGTTCGGCTTCCTGAACCCATTCCTCGGAATAGTTATTGCCGTTGAAAAGGATCCGCTTATGGTTTTTGATAGTATCCTGGATCAACTGCTGCAATGCGCTGTTCAGGTCATCTGCTTGCTCGAGGATATCGGCAAATTCCTCCAGCGTATCTGCAATAATGGTGTTCAAAATAATGTTGGGATCGGCAATAGAGGCCGAGGAGCCCAGCATACGGAATTCAAACTTATTGTTGGTAAAGGCAAAGGGAGAGGTGCGGTTGCGGTCGGTGGTATCACGGGAAAAGCGGGGCAGGGTATGCACACCGCCCTTCATAATAATTGCATTTTCCGGCGCGTAAACGGTGCCGTTTTCAATGGAATTCAGAATTGCGTTCAGTTCATCGCCCAAAAAGACCGAAATGATCGCAGGAGGCGCTTCATCGGCGCCCAGGCGGTGATCATTACCTGCGGAGGCAACAGAGAATCGCATCAGATCCTGATGCTTATCAACCGCCCGAATAATGGCGGAAAGGAACAACAGAAATTGAGTGTTTTCCCGCGGAGATTCCCCGGGATCCAGCAAATTGATGCCGGTATTGGTTGAAATGGACCAGTTATTGTGCTTGCCGCTTCCGTTCACTCCGTCGAAGGGCTTTTCATGGAGAAGGCAGGCCATTCCATGGTGAGAGGCGATCTTTTTCATCAGTTCCATCGTCAATTGGTTATGGTCGGCGGCGGTATTGGTGCGGGAATAGATGGGGGCAAGCTCATGCTGGGCGGGAGCTGCTTCGTTATGCTCGGTTTTGGCATAGATGCCCAGCTTCCAAAGCTCCTCATCCAGATCCTTCATAAAGTCCATAACTCGGGGCTTGATGGTGCCGAAATAGTGGTCGCCCATCTCCTGACCTTTAGGGGGCATGGCGCCGAAAAGGGTGCGCCCACAGAGTACCAGATCTTTTCTTGCCCGATAGACTTCTTCATCTATCAGAAAGTATTCCTGCTCGGGGCCAACAGTGGTAATAGTTTTGGTCACATCCTCATTACCGAATAATTTGAGGATCCGCATCGCCTGGCGGTTCAGTGCCTCATCCGAACGAAGCAGAGGGGTTTTCTTATCCAAGGCTTCTCCACCATAGGAATAGAATACAGTGGGGATGCAAAGAGTATCATCTTTGATAAATGCATAAGCGGTGGGATCCCATGCGGTATAGCCTCTTGCCTCAAAGGTGGCGCGCAAGCCGCCGTTGGGGAAGGAGGAGGCATCGGACTCACCCTTGATCAGTTCTTTTCCCGAGAATTCCATTAAGATTCCGTCGGTCTTATCGGGAGTGATAAAACTGTCGTGTTTCTCAGCAGTAATGCCGGTCATAGGCTGGAACCAATGTGAATAATGAGTGGCACCCCGCTCTAAGGCCCAATCCTTCATTCCGTTAGCCACTGCGCCTGCGATGGTCTTATCTAGGCTCTTGCCGTTTTCAATGGTCTTTTTGAGGGCAAGATAAACCTCCTCGGGCAGATAGGCCTTCATGGCTTTATCGTTAAATACCATACTGCCGAATAACTCGGGAATATTTTTTGCATTCATAAATTCAGAATACTCCTTTGGTAAACACTATAGAAGAATTATAAAAAGATTTGAATAAAAAGTCAACCGCTATTTCAGTCTTATTTTGGTTACTGATCCCTCGCCTCATACCTGTTTTTTGGAGAAACTGAAAAAAGTTAAAATTTTATAAAATTTTGCTTGCAATTATAAAATATATATGTTATAGTAATTGATGCTGTAAAAATACTCACACAATGTTATGCCCCTTGTTTCCGATCTTTTCGGTGGGGATTCGGCTGAGCATTGTGGCGGTAAAAAACAAAAAGGAGGAAATTATCATGTCCGTAATTTCTATGAAACAGCTGTTGGAGGCCGGTGTACATTTCGGCCATCAGACCAGAAGATGGAACCCCAAAATGGCGGAGTACATCTTCACTGAGAGAAATGGTATTTATATCATTGATCTGCAGAAGACCGTAAAGAAGATCGAGGAAGCTTATAACTTCATGCGCGATATCTCCGCTGAAGGCGGCGAGGTTCTCTTTGTCGGTACCAAGAAGCAGGCTCAGGATTCCATTCGCGAAGAGGCTCAGAGAGTAGGCCAGTACTATGTATCTGTTCGTTGGCCCGGCGGTATGCTGACCAACTTCCAGACCATCCGTAAGTCCATCAACCGCTTGAATCAGCTGGAGAAGATGGCAGAAGACGGCACCTTCGATCTGCTGCCCAAGAAGGAAGTTCTGAAGCTGCGCCACGAGATGGAGATCCTGGAGAAGAACTACGGCGGTATCAAAGAGATGAAGAAGGCTCCCGCTGCTCTGTTCGTTGTGGATCCCAAGAAGGAGCACATTGCTATCGCTGAAGCAAAGAAGCTGGGTATCCCCGTTGTTGCTATTGTTGATACCAACTGTGATCCCGATGAAGTTGATTATCCCATCCCCGGCAACGATGATGCAATTCGTGCCGTTAAGCTGATTGCCGAGACCATGGCAAACGCCATTCTGGAAGGCAAGCAGGGTGAGCAGCTGGCTGATGAGGCCGCTGAGGAAGCTCCTGTTGCCGAGTAATTCGAATTAGGGAGGAAGAAAAATGAACTTTACTGCTAAAGATGTTGCCGCTCTGCGTGAGACCACCGGTTGCGGCATGATGGATTGTAAGAAAGCTCTCACCGAGGCAGACGGTAATGTGGATAAGGCTATTGAGCTGCTCCGCGAGAAGGGTCTGGCCGCTCAGGCTAAGAAGGCCAGCCGTATTGCTTCCGAGGGTATGGTTGATACCTATATTGCAGACGGTGTCGGTGTTATGATCGAAGTAAATTCCGAGACCGACTTTGTTGCCAAGAACGCTGAATTCCAGGCTCTGGTTAAGGGTGCTGCTAAGGCTGCTGCAGTTTATGCTCCCGCCGATGTTGATACCCTGAAGACCTGCAAGTTCGAAGATACCGAGTTCACCGTTGAGGATATTCTCCGCGAGAAGATCCTGAAGATCGGTGAGAATATGAACATCCGCCGCTTTGTTCGTCTGGAAGGCGACTGCGTAAGCTATGTTCATGGCGGTGGTACCGAGGCAGCTATGGTTCTGTGCAACGTTGCCGATGCTTCCAACGAGAAGTTTGTTGAGGCTGCCCGCAATGTTTGTATGCAGATCGTTGCGATGCATCCCGCATATCTCTGCCGCGAGGAAGTTCCCGCTGAAGTGATCGAGAACGAGAAGAACATCCTCTTGGCTCAGATTAAGAACGATCCTAAGAACGCCAATAAGCCCGAGAACATTCTCGAGAAGATGATTCTCGGTAAGATCGGTAAGTACTATACCGAGAACTGCTTGCTGGAGCAGGCTTATGTTCGTGACGATAAGCTCACCGTCGGTGCCTACCTGAAGCAGGTCAGCAAGGAAGTCGGCTTCGATATCGAAGTGAAGTCCTTTGTTTCTTATGTGAAGGGTGAAGGCCTCGAGAAGAGAGTGGACGACTTCGCAAGCGAAGTTGCCAGCATGAGCAAGTAATCAGATTTTTACCAAGCGACCAAAGACTCTCTTTGGTCGCTTGCATTTAAAAGGAGAGAATAGAATGGCTGAAAAAATTGTTTCTTTAACTCTGGAAGGTAAAGCAAAGCTGGAGGCGGAGCTTGCCGAACTGAAATCGACCAAGCGTGAAGAGATCGCCGAGAAGATCAAGGTTGCCCGCTCCTACGGCGACCTTTCCGAGAACAGTGAATATGATGAGGCTAAAAACGAGCAGGCCATTGTTGAATCCCGTATCGCCACTCTGGAAGCTACCCTGAAGAACGCAGTGATCGTGGAAGACGATGCTGATGTTGCCAGCGGCGCCGATGAGGTTTGGCTGGGAAATACCGTTGTTGTCCTGGATATGGAGACCAATGAGGAACTGACTTATGATATCGTAAGCTCCATCGAGGCTGATCCTATGAACGGCAAGATCTCCGATGATAGCCCTCTGGGCCGCGCAATTCTGGGTCGCTCCGCCGGTCAGGTGATCGAGGTAGACGCTCCCATCGGTACCTTGAGCTATAAGATCATCAGCGTTAAGAAGTAATTGAGGAAGAATTTATGGATCAGAACGTGAATCAAGAACTGTCTTTGAGCGAATTGCTTCAGATTCGCCGGGATAAGTTGTCGGAATTGCAGGCAAACGGAAAGGATCCGTTTGAGATTACCAAGTTTGATGCCGAGCATCATAGCGAGCAGATCAAGGCAGACTTTGAGAACTTTGAAGAAAAAGAAGTTTCCGTTGCCGGCCGTCTGATGAGCAAGCGCGGTATGGGTAAGGTCGTTTTCGCCGATCTGCAGGATGGGGAAGGCCGCATCCAGTTGTTTGTGAAGATCGATGAAGTGGGCGAGGAGGCCTTGGCTGCTTTTAAGAAATACGATATCGGTGATATTGTCGGTGTCAACGGTACCGTTTTCCGTACCCGTATGGGCGAGATCTCTATCCGCGCAAAATCCATTGTGCTGCTGTCGAAATCTCTGCGTCCCCTGCCTGAGAAATTCCATGGCTTAAAGGATCAGGATCTTCGTTACCGTCAGCGCTATGTGGATCTGATGATCAACCCCGAAGTCAAGCGCAATTTTGCCATCCGCTCCAAATTTATTCAATACGTGCGCAGCTATCTTGACAATATGAGTTATATCGAGGTGGAGACCCCTGTTTTGAATACCATTGCAGGTGGCGCTGCTGCCCGTCCTTTTATTACCCATCATAATACCTTGGATATCGATATGTATATGCGTATCGCCACCGAGCTGCCTCTGAAGCGGCTGATTATCGGCGGTATGGAGCGTGTTTATGAGATCGGCCGTATCTTCCGCAATGAAGGTATGGATCCCAAGCATAATCCCGAGTTTACCACCGTTGAGCTGTACCAGTCTTATGCCGATTTCCATGATATGATGGATATCGCCGAAGGCATTATCTCCGGTGCGGCAAAGGAAATCCTCGGCACCTATGAAGTGGAGTGGATGGGCGAGAAAATTGACCTGACTCCCGGTTGGCGTCGGCTGACCATGGTGGAGGCGGTCAAGGAATATGTGGGCATTGATTTCGGCGCAATTACCGATGACGCTGAGGCAGTTGCTGCGGCAAATGCCAAGGGTGTAGAGCTGGCAGACGCCGCGGAAAAGACCTGGGGCAACGCACTGTATGCCTGCTTTGATCAGAAGGTGGAGGAGCATCTGATTCAGCCCACCTTCATTACCATGTATCCCGTAGAGGTCAGCCCCCTGACCAAGCGCAGCCCGGAGGATGCCCGCCTGACGGAGCGCTTTGAGCTGTTTATCTGCCACAGTGAGTTGGCAAATGCCTACTCCGAGCTGAATGACCCCATTGATCAGCGGGCTCGTTTCATGAAGCAGGTGGAGCAGCGTGAGCGTGGCGACGATGAAACAGAGATGCTGGACGAGGACTTCCTTAACGCCATGGAATACGGTATGCCTCCTACGGGCGGCATGGGCATCGGCGTGGACCGTACCGTCATGCTGCTGACAAATTCCGACACCATCCGTGAGGTCATTTTGTTCCCCACGATGAAACCCCTCGACTAATAAAACCCTTTATTTATGCGGGTTTTCGGGGTTTTGAAAGTATTAAAAAAGGTAAATTACCCACGATTTACCCACAGAACCCGAAGGTTTCCTGGAAAAATACAGAGGAAGGTGCTGTCT
>JAZUNB010000020.1:0-3062 GCA_045603925.1 Eubacteriales bacterium | reverse complement strand
CAGGAGACCCCGCCGCCCGCCACAGGAAGGTCACGATCTGCGCCCGAGAGCAGGTATTGGAGGGGCTGAAGGTAGTGGCAGAGGTTCCGCCGGTAACCCCCTTCTCCACTGCCCAGAGGACGGGAGCATAGTAATAAGCGGTTTCGTTCACATCACCGAAAGGATTTACCGGCTTTTGTAGCATAGTACCCACGGCAACTATACTATCCTCTTGTCCACAAACCGAACAAATGCGCGTCTTGGTTCCGTCTTTCTCATAAGTGGCATCGTTATTATACACATAATCGCCGAAGGAATGAGTAATGGAACGAATTGCTCCGCAAACACCGCAGGTCGTATCGCAGGTATTCTCGTAGGTATGAGTAATTGTTCGTTCTGCTCCACATATATCGCAAGTTGTATCGCAGGTATCATCATAAACATGATCAGGTGCATTCCGAGTAGTTTCACATATATTGCAGATTGCATCACAAGCATTGCTAAATGTATGAGTAATAGGACGCACTTCTCCACAAATGTTGCAGGTTGTATCGCAACTGTTAGCATATATATGTTCCGAAGAAGTTCTTATAATACCGCAAGAATCACATACTTTATCACATGCATTATCGAAATAATGGGCTTTTTCGTCAATAATAGTATTACACTTATGACATTCATCCCAATGAACATCATCATTGCGTTGCTTTCGAAATTCGTGATTACAAACTATTGTAACAACAAAGCCTGCCTCTTTTCCACCATATTTTACCCGAACAATCTGTTCACCTAAAACAGTATTGTCAAAACCTTTAATGTCTGCATTTGACAAATCTATTTCTTCGGTTGAACCATCATTATAGTGCAGTTTTAATTTACTTCCTGTTAAATCAAAGAAATCTTCCTCAAATACATAGATCTTTTTTATAGATTCGTCTAAGACTGAAATATAAATTAGAGATCTATCGAAAAACATTTCTACTTCTCTTAATTCAGGATAAGGATAATCCAAGATCCCTTCTTTTGTCCAAACATTATCAAAATCAAAGGGTAAGGCTATCCCACCAATAATATCGTCTTTCGAATAACAATTCTTTGATAAATCTATCTTGCCAATTTGGTTTTTATAATCCGTACCGATTATTTCTCCAACATTATAACAATTGTATACACTTCCACGAGTACCATTGACACTAGAATATGGACTTATAGCTGTTATACCTCCGACATAACTGTAATCATTTTTTGAATTTGCGCTAACAGTACCGGCATTGTATGACTCACCTATTGTAAATAAGTTATATCCAACAATCCCCCCTGCATAAGTCGCCCCATATCCATCTGCAAAAATCGTTCCAACATTATAATTATAGAGTTTTTTTACACCGGATAAACCTGACTCACCTATTATTCCACCTGCCATTGTTTCTTGGGAATGACCATATGCAGTTGTATACGCTGAAACATCTCCATGGTTACTGGAGTACTGAACAGAAATTGCGCTACCAACGATACCACCAGCAGAAACTGAACCACTTTGTGATCTACCGACAATACTTCCGAAGTTACAACATGCTGAAATTTTGTCTCCTCCACTCCCGGAAATTCCGCCAATAACAACATTGCCAGTAGTGCTGTTTGCAGTAATTTCCCCATTAAAACTACAATTGGATATTTCAGCACTTCCTCCGCCGGAAACGGCACCAACAATAACAGATGCGCCCCCTATAGCATTGACATTAATAGTAGCATTAACAATGATGAGATTTTTAATAATTGCTTGATTCGTACAGGATCCAAACAAGCCTGCAAAAATTGGATCATCAAATGGAGAAGTGATAGTTAAATAAAAACTATCAATTTTATGTCCATTACCATCAAAAACACCTTTAAACTGAGACTCAGGCGTACCTATGGGCTCCCATCCCATCATGAGAAAACCATCTCCACCTTTTCCCCATTCTTTATCCTCTTCTGTAAAAACAACATCATTTTCCAATAAAAAATGTGCCGCAGGATATTTATGTACATTTCGTAAGTGTTCAATCGTCTCGATTCGGTATGGCGCAGATTCAGTTCCATATCCGCCGGCAAATTCTGATGTGTTACCATCTGCAAATGCAATTACAGTCATAGTTAACAATAAAGAAATTGCCGCAAATAATGATACTATTCTTTTCATATTTTTCCTCCTAATAACAAAAAAGTGCGCAAGAGAACTTGCGCACTGAAAAACGCAAGCTCCTTTTTGCTGCGACACAAGTTTTCCACCCAACATTGAGATACGAAAACAGAGCTGCATTTTTACCAATAGTAAAAATGCACCTCAACATTGGGTTCTATTCACTTGTGTCGCAAGTTTAGTTTACCATGTTTTAATAGAAAATTCAAGTATCGGTAAAAAGAAAAAGAGACTTCCGATTGGAAGTCTCTTTTGTCATTTGATTTTATTCTCACATAAATGAACGGTATAGGGCGGGAGGTCTTTTAAATACGGGCGGATGCAGGCGGGATAGATCTTGGTTTTGGAAAGTTGATCAACAGGGATCCAGGTGAATTCCAGCTCGCTGCGCTCGCGGCCCAGGTCGTCCAGGGGATGGAAGGTATCTTGGGGCAGGTCTTCTTTATTTTTAAGTTCTGCCAAGTAAAAAAGGTTGATCTGCTGGCAGGGCTTCTCCCCTTCAAAGAATTGCTCTGCCACAAAGCAAAGGCGGCCAACGCGAACCGCAATGCCCAATTTTTCCTTCAATTCGCGGGCAAGGCTCTCATCGGAGAATTCACCGAAGGCCACTTCCCCGCCGGGCAGGGCATAGCCTGCCGCGCCTGCGGAGCGTTGCATTAAAAGATGATTATTATGATAGATCAAAGCACCAACCCGATAGGAAAACATCCAATCCTGCTGGTGAAATAAGGTATTGCCTGCCATTTTTCCTCCTGTAAAGGGATTAAACTTTATAGAGAAACACGACCATCTTGCGATGGTCGTTTTAGTTATGTTGGCATTACGTATCTTCCCGGGCCGTCGCCAGCCAAGTATTGTCCGCATGAAGTTGCTTAACTACCGTGTTCGGAATGGGAACGGG
>JAZUNB010000019.1:0-21553 GCA_045603925.1 Eubacteriales bacterium | reverse complement strand
GGGGATCAAAGAGCAAGGGATGGTGGGTCACGATCAGATCGGCGCCCGCGGCCTTGGCGGCCTCCACCGTTTCCATGGTCAGATCCAATGCCACCAGGATCCTGGTGACCTCGGCCTCCCTTCGGCCCACATTCAGCCCTGCATTATCCCATTCCTCCGCCAGGGAGAAGGGGCAATATTCATTTAAAAATTCCAATACTTCCCAAACCTTCATGCCAATTTTGCCTTTCTGATTTTTTTCAGCATCTCTTCCACTGCGGCGATCCGCCCCTCATTGGGCATTTTGGCCGCCAAAAGCCCTTGCAATGCAGTCTGATACCGCTGCTCCTCTTTCTCCAAAAAGGGCAGATATAAGGGATCGCCCCGATGCATCCTAAAAGGATCGGGGGGATAGGGAGCACCCGTCTTTTGCACCGCGAAGATGCGGTAAAACTTCTCTCCGTCCCGCCGGAGGACGGCGGCGGTGATCTCATAGCCCTGCGCGGCCATAAAATCCAGCAATTCATAGATGGCGCTCATGGGCTGGAGCACCCAAAGAGGGGGCTCCTTGGGGGCGGCTCTTAAGATGACCTCCATCACCTCGCCGCCCATACCCGCCACCGAAACGGCGGTCACCTCTTCCAAAACAGCCTCGGGGATCTGCCGCAGGCCATCGGAGAGAAACAGCTCCACCTTTTCTTCCAGCCCCAAGGCAGTCAGCTGGCGCTTTGCCGCCTCCAGGGGGCCTTCCTTTACATCGGAGGCATAGGCCTTTTTGGCCTTCCCTTGGCGCACCGCCTCCGCAGGCAGCTTGCAATGGTCGGTTCCCACATCTAAAAGGACACTGCCCGCAGGGATCAATTGTAATACCGCCTCAAGACGGCTGTCCAATAAACTCATTCAACGACTCCAACAAATAATCATAAACCACTTGATGTTCTTTTTCCAATAAGATCTCATGGCGCATGGCGGGGAACAACCGCTGCCGCACCCCGCGGTAGCCCTGCTTTCGCAGCTGCTCTCCTGCCAGGCGGAAATATTTTTCGCCGGTATGGCAGGGGTCATCCGCCCCCGAGATCATAAAGATGGGCAGGTCTTGCTTTTTGACCGCCCAGCCCTTCTCGGAATAGGCTTCCGCCATCAGCCCCATCAGCCCCTGAAAGCCGCTTAAGGTAAAGCAAAAGCCGCAAAGGGGATCGGCATCATAGGCCGCCACATTCTCTTCATTATAAGAGATCCATTGATTGGGGGAAGCGGGATCCTTGATGGCCTTATTAAAGGCGCCGGTCACCAGACCGTTGACCAGATGGGAGCGATGGGTATCCCCCTGAAAGGGGATCTTCAGGGCGATCAGCCCTTGGGCGGCTTTGATGGAGATGGGCGGCGCATAGGGGATGCCGCAAAGAAACAGCCCGTCCAGCTCCTGCTCATAGCGCTTTAAGTAGCACCGCGCCGCAAGGCTTCCCATACTGTGCCCGAATAATACAAAGGGCAGATCGGGGAATTTTGCTTTGGCCAATTGCGTTACCTGCTTTGCATCGGAAAGCAGGCCTTCCCTGCCCGCCTTGCCGAAATGGCCGGTCAGAGGGCAATCGCCATGGCCCCGATGGTCATGGATCACCGCGGCATAGCCTGCCTCGGCCAGGGCGGTCATCACCCCGAAATAGCGGGCGCGATGCTCCGCCATCCCGTGCAGAAACTGCACGATCCCCCGAGGCGCATCGGGATAGATATAGGTTCCCTGCAGGGCAATTCCGTCTGCAGAGGAATGAAAGGTAAAGTTTTCCTGATGAATGGACATAACCATGCCCCCTTTCTATCTTTATTCTAACAAATATTTATTGCAATTACAAGGCTTCAATGATATACTAATGATATATTATTTCTTAAAAGGAGAGCGCCATGACGGTTTCGGTTTTAGGATTGCCGGTTCAGAATGTAACAATGGAAGAAGCGGTGCAGGATGTAGCCGCCTTTTTTGAGCGGCGGGAGAGCAAGATGGTTGTGACCCCCAATCTGGAGATCCTTCAGGCGCTGGAAAAGGATCCTTCGGTGCAGGAGGCCTTGGCAAAGGCCGATTATGTGGTACCGGACGGGATCGGGGTGGTGATGATCGCCAAAAAGCTGGGTACTCCCTTAAAGCAAAAGGTAGCGGGAGTGGAGCTGGCCGCCCATCTTTTAGAGGTTGCGGCCAAAAACGGCAAGCGGGTATACTTTTTGGGCGGTAAGCCCGGAGTGGCCGCCATTGCCAAGAAGAATTCAGAAGAAAAATACCCCGCTATTCAGATCGTTGGCCTGCGGGACGGTTATTTTAAGCCTGAGGACGAGCCCGCCATCATCGAGGAGATCAATGCCCTCAATGTGGATATGCTGTTTGTTTGCCTGGGGGCGCCCAAGCAGGAAAAATGGATGGCCGCCCATAAGGAGCAATTGCACTTGGGCGTCATGCTGGGGCTGGGCGGTACTCTGGATATTCTGGCAGGGACCGTTACCCGCGCCCCCCGCTGGATGATCGCCTGCCGCATCGAATGGCTCCATCGGCTGATCAAGGAGCCCTGGCGGTTTAAGCGAATGATGAGTCTTCCCTTCTTTTATTGGAAGGTCAAAAAATAAGGAGATGGAATAATGGCAGATCAGAAATTAAAGGTTCGGCTCTTGGCCTATAATCCCGAGGGCGAAAAGATCGTGGCCGCGGCGGCCAAGCTTTGCTATGCCCGCGCCGATATCGATACCGTTTTAGATGGCTTGACCCCCGAAAAGACCAAGGAATTTTTGGAAATGCTCACCAATCTGGGCCATGCCAGCCCCATTGAGCATATCTCCTTTACCTTCGGCATCGAGAATGTATCCCGCGCCCTGCTGGCGCAGATCACCCGCCATCGGATCGCCTCCTTCAGCGTGCAATCCCAGCGGTATGTGGCGGAGGATGGCTTTGATTTTGTGCTCCCCCCTGCCATTGAGGCCAATGCTGAGGCCAAGGCCTTGTATCTGGATACCATGGATCTTCTGGCGGAGCGGTATACCAGGCTGACCGACCTTTTGATGGACGGTACCCCCGGCTCCACCGCCGATAAAAAGAAGGCCATTGAGGATGCGCGGTTTGTGCTCCCCAACGGTTGCACCACCAAGATGATGGTGACCATGAACGCAAGAAGCCTCTTGAATTTCTTTAACCTGCGGTGCTGTAACCGCGCCCAATGGGAGATCCGCGACCTTGCCACCCAGATGCTGATGCTGGTGCGGGAGGTCTGCCCCACCCTCTTCCGTTATGCGGGACCCCCTTGCGTTGCCGATAAATGCCCCGAGGGCAAAATGACCTGCGGCAAGGCCAAAGAAATGAAAGAAAAGTTTTTAGGTGAATAAAAATGGGTAAGCTTTTAGTAATAGACGGGCTGGACGGCAGCGGAAAGGGTACCCACTCCAAGCGGGTGACCGAAGCCCTTAATGAGATGGGCATCCCCGCCATGCGGATCTCCTTTCCCGATTATGAATCCCCCTCCAGTGCCCTGTTGCAGATGTATCTGCACGGGGAATTCGGCTCCCACGCCGATGATGTGAACGCCTATGCGGCCTCGGTCTTCTTTGCCGCCGACCGCTTTGCAGGATTTTGCACCAAATATCAAAAGCCCTATGACGAGGGCGTGATCCTGGTGGCGGATCGCTATACCACCTCTAATATCGTGCACCAGATGTGCAAGCTGCCCAAGGAAGAATGGGATGCCTTTATTGAATGGCTGACCGATCTGGAATACGGTAAATTTGAACTGCCCAAGCCCGATGCGGTATTGTATCTGGATATGCTGCCGGAGATCTCCCAGCAACTGATCGAGCGGCGGTATCGGGGGGATCTTTCCAAAAAGGATATCCACGAATTGGATGTCAGCTACCTCCATAAGAGCCGCGAGGCGGCCCTTTATGTAGGTGAGCGGTTGGGCTGGCATATGCTGCCTATGTATGATGAGAGCGGTGTCCCCCGCAGTAAAGACGATAATGCAGAGATCGTACTCTCCCATGTGAAGGATGTTTATGGACTTTAAGACCCCCGAATTTTCTCAAAAAAGCGCGGTAGACCGCTTTGTTCGCCGGCAAGACAGTATGCTTTGCGATCAGACCTTCGGCAATGTGTTTTGTTGGGCTGCCGCTTTTGATGTTAAACTCGCCGTTGCCGACGGCGGGTTTATTGTCCGTTGGGGCAAGCGGTGCGCTGTTCCCATCGGGGAGGGGCGCAAGGAGCTTTTAGAGCGGCTGCTGGCCGAGGGCGAGACCCAATTTTTGGGCATCGACGACAGTACCAAATGCTGGATGGAAGAGACCTTCCCCCAAACCTTTACCTTTACGGAACTGCGCAACAATGCCGATTATATCTATGACCGCGAGGCTTTAGAGACCTTGCGGGGCAAAAAGCTGGCATCCAAGCGCAACCATATCCATTATTTTGAGGAGCATTATCAATGGGAAGTTCGCCCCATCGATGAGAGCAACCTTCAGGAGGTGGCCGCCTTTAATGACGAATGGTGCCGCCAAAATAACTGCCCCGAGGAGCAATCCCTTGCCTGGGAGGGCTGCGCGGTGCGGCGGGCGCTCCGCCATTTTAAAGAATTGGGCTATCGGGGCATTGCCCTGTATGCCGATGGAAGGATCTGCGGCTTCACCTGCGGCGAGCCTTTGGGCAAAGAGGGCTTTTGCGTTCATATTGAGAAGGCCGATGCCTCCATCCGCGGGGCTTACCCCATGGTCAACCGCGAATTTATAAAGACCCTGCCCCCCGAGATCCGCTGGATCAATCGGGAGGATGATACGGGCGATGAGGGCTTAAGAAAAGCCAAGCTCAGCTACCGCCCCTCAATCTTATTGATGAAATATAAAGCGGAGGTTCGAAAATGAGCAAAATCGTTGTGTTATTGGCGGAGGGCTTTGAGGAATTGGAGGCCTTTGCGCCGGTGGATCTTCTGCGCCGCGCAGGCGCCGAGGTGCAGACCCTCTCCATCACCGAAAAAACCGCCGTTTGCGGCGCCCGCGGCATCGTGGCCGTTGCCGACGGTACGCTTTCGGATCTGGATTTTGAGCAAATGGAAATGCTGATCCTGCCCGGCGGCTATCCCGGCTATGTAAACTTAGGCGAAAGCCAAGCGGTCTGCGATCTGGTGACCCGCGCCGATAAGGCGGGCAAAACCGTTGCCGCCATCTGCGGCGCCCCCAGCGTATTGGGCAAATTGGGTCTGCTGACCCATAAAAAAGCCACCTGCTACCCTGGTATGGAGGAGGAGCTTTGCTGTAAGGAGGTCTCCTTCGATTCGGTGGTGGAAGACGGTAATATCATCACCTCCCGCGGCGCCGGCACCGCCATCGATTTTGCGCTGAAGCTGATCGAACGCACCTTTGATGCCGAAACCGCCCGAAAGATCAAAGAAAGTATCGTTTATTAAATGAGCAAGAGAAGAGACATTTCCAAAGAAATATCCGCCCTGCTGCTGGTGATCCTGGTATTGCTTCTGGGGCTTTCCTTCTGCCGCCAATGGCTGCCCGCCCTCTCCACCGGCTGGACCTGCCTGATCTATGGGGTCATTTACCTGCTCCCCATCTGGATCTATACCCGTACCCACCGCTATAAAAAGCGTAACGCTCTGCGGCTGAAATTTGTGGGCCCGCGGTATTGGCTGTTTATCCTGCTGTTCGGGCTCTCGGTCTGCCTGATCTGTACTCTGATCAATGTGGGCACCACCGCCCTGGTGCGCTCGGTGTTCCATGTGACCTTCCAGCCCAATATTGTGGATCTCTCGGGGAAGAGCAACGCCGCTCTTCTGCTGACCTCGGTGCTGTTGCCCGCCCTCTCGGAGGAACTGTTGATGCGGGGGCTGGTGCAGTCGGAATATGAAAAATACGGCGTGACCATCGGCGTCTTGCTGACCGCCCTGCTCTTCGCCCTCTTTCATACCAGCCCCACCCAACTGCCCTCCCTCTTTGTGGCAGGGGTGTGCTATGGAGTGCTGACCACCCTTTTCCGCAGCGTCTGGCCCGCCGTCTTTGCCCACGCCATCAATAACGGCGTTGCGGTGCTGATGGCGAAGAATACCGAATTTGTCCGCTACCTGTTCCAGGATAAACTTTTTCTGATCCTTTTTGTGCTGGCCTGCTTCCTCTTGCTGATCTTCACCCTGAAGATGCTGGAGACCGCCGTCTCCGACCAATTAGGTAAGCGTAAGACCCTGCAGAAGAGCACCAAATCCCTGGCCTACGGCGACCCGCTCCTCTCCCCCTACATCTGGATCTTCGCCGCCCTCTGCATCGGCAAGATGGTCTATAACGGCTTCTTCGCATAACTAAAAAAGCAAGATCCCTCGTTCCTTTCGGAACGAGGGATCTTTTTATTGCTTCGTTTTAGAAACGAAAGAGGTTATTTTGCACGATACTGCACATAGTGCTGTACATTGCTGATGGTATCGGAGGCAGTAACCGCAGTAGAAGATTCCTTTGCTTCGGTTTTAGAGAAGTAATAGGTATAGATCTTCGAACGGTCGCGATAACGATACTGGGTATAAGCGGGTGTTACCTCTACCCTGCGAGTCCGCTCATCGTACCAATAGTTAGAGCCGTTATAAGTACCGTACCGATTATGGGAACCGTCTACCGTGGCCTTCCAGTCTAATGCATAGTCTAACCAACCGGTTTCTTGATAAATATGGCAATAGTATCCACTGAAAGTACCTTTTCCCCAACTGGTCCAATAATAGGTCGAATCGGTGTACCGATGGTAATTATACTGCGTTTTATAAGTAGCCGCAACCGTGTTGGTCTCAACCTGTCTGGAATCGCTGGCGTAGGCTGCATTGGTGCTCCAACTACTCCAGGAACCGTAGCTTCCCCATACCCAAGTAGGATCTTGATACTGGGTATAGCCTGCAAGAGAACTGCTGGAAGAAGTGGTTCTGGTGGTCAGATCATAGGTCCACTTCTCATTGACCGTTTCGGCACCGGCAGGCACCTTGGAAGCAAGTACCCATCCGGACACCGGATTCTGAGTCCACTTGGCGGTAAGAGTAATATCCTCTGTAGCAGTCATTACCGTTTCAGCGGTTACCGCATTCCCCTCTGAATCAAACCAACCGTTGAAGGTATAGTAATCACGGGTGGGGACAGGCAATTCGCCGATCTCCGTATTCCAAAGAACCAACTTCTCGGCAATTGCCACAACGCCGCCATTGGCATCAAACCGAACATAATGGGAATCCAGATACTTGGCAAAGTCTTCCTCGCTGATGGAGATGATCTGCTCGGTGCTGTTCACCTTCAGGAAGCCCTTTTCATCGGTCAAGGTGCCGCAGATCAAGATATTCTTATCGGCAATATTCAGTTCAGTGGTTTCTGCCACCTGACGGATGAGCTCCATGGATCTGCAAAGAATTACATTTTCTCTCGCGGAAGTAAACGCGCACTTTCCTTGCAAGGTAAGTACTGCATCCTGCTCCAGCACCAAGGCCAGACCGGGAGCGTTTTCAACCTTCACCTGATTCAATGTTACCTTGGAGGAGTTCAGCTTCAACGGCGTTTTCTTATTTCCGGTAAAGGTCATCCGATTGAGAACGGTTTCCGATGCGACCGACTTAATATTTACATTATTGAAGGTCTTTCCGTAACCGTTTACGGTAGCGCGCTCGGTTGCCTTAATATCCAGCTCGGCATTTTCCAAGGTATCGGCCATGCTGTTCAGATTCAAGGTGAGCGACTTGGCGCTTCCGGTAATAGCCGCCTTGGCGACATTGGAATCATAGGCATTAACAACCACATTCTTGGCACCGTCAAAAGCGCCGTCACCCAAGGTCTTAACAGTTGTTTCAACAGTGAAATTCTCCAGGGAAGTACATCCGCTAAAGGCATTCTTTCCAATGGAAACCAAGGTATCGTACCGAACCTCCTTCAAAGAGGCACAGCCCATAAACGCTTCCGCGGGAACATCGGTAATGTACTTACCCAGCTTCACCAATTCAATGTTCTCATTGCCCTTAAATACATCCGCCTCAATGCCGGTCACCTTCACAACGGTTGCAACGGTACCGTCGCCGTTATCCAGGATCTGATAATCGGGAACGAATACATTCTTAGCATCGCCGTCGTATTCGGTTACCATACCGGTCTCGCGGTCGATCACCAGACCATCGGTGGTTGCCAGAGCATCGAAGATGTAATTATGCACATCGATGGGGACCTCAAAAGGCAGAACCGCGTTGTTATAATCCTGATAAAGAGGATCGCTCTTGGAATAATCCAGCAGCTTTCTGGTATTATCTGCCAATACGCTATGGTTGATCACCGAATAGGTTCCGGTAGCTACATCATAGGTCACAATGGCATAAACATAATAGTCGCCTGCCAGAACATAACGATAATAACCGGGAGTGGTGCTGGCATCGCTGCTGATCTTTTCAACCGTAACCGTCTCCTCAACGGTATGGTAACTCATGGAAGAGGAATAGCCATCGCTCTTTTTATTGGTTACGCTATCGCTGGTGGTACTGCTGTCGCTGCCGCCGATAGACTTGGAGATCTCATGCTGCCAGGTATCCTTGGCCGATTCCATCACAGTAGTGGTCAGGGATTCATGCTGCTCAAAGCTTCCGCTGTTGGAATAGCTCTGGGTGGAGTTCCAGGAAGCATCCAATGTAAGATTGCTCTTATTCTCCGAATAATCCTCCTGATGCTTCGAATGAGCCACCTCACCGGAAACCTTTGCCTCAAGCTTTACCGGTCCGATGGGAACGCCGGCGCTGACCTCTGCCCCTACCTTCCAGGAATCATCGGTAACGGTCTTGGCAGTAGTGAGATTATCCTGAGATGCATGGAAGGAATTACCGGTATAGGTGCTTCCGCTGGAATTATAGGCTTGAGAAGATCCGGTACTCAAAGCAACCGTCTCATTACTGGAGACTTCCTTTTCGCCGCCGGTAACATCGGTCAGCAGTTCATTCCAATCCTTGGATAAGGTCCAGGAGGAAGAGTTGGTGGTGGCATTTTCCACAGAGGAATTCAAGGAAGAAGCCTCTGTCTTTTCCAGGGTAACGGTTGTGGTAACCGTTTCTTCAATACCGAGACTGCTTCTATAGCCCAGATCCACAATGGTCTCCAAAGGCACATTCACGATCATACCCAGATCATATACAAAATGATATTTCTTTGCATCCTGATCTTCAATAATAATGGGGCCGTCCTTCAGATAATCATTGGCCTTTGCCTGGCTGCGATTACTGGTCCAGTTTGCATGCACAGTAATATCCTGTGTGCCGGGCTTGATGGATTCAATGATCCGCCCCGATGCATCGGACCAACCCATAAAGACATAGTGATCCCATTCCATATTCTGAGGCAGATAATACACCTGATCAATGGTACGGGTAACATTTTCCTTGGGGAACAAGGGGGAATCAAAGACCACTTCATATTCCGTCTTCTCCCACTGAGCGAAGATCTCCATACTGCCGGTAGTTCCCTTGCCGATGGTACGAACTGTCTCACCGTAGCCATTCACCCAGCCAACAAATTCATAGCCCGGAATGGCGGTTTTAGAGATGGGCTTCAGTTCATAAGCAGAATAGGTAGTATCAATTACATCGGGGTTCAGGTTGATGGTTGCAACATCAACGGTCTTTAAGTAGTCCTTCAGATAAGAGTCGCTTCCTGCCAGCTGATAGGTAACATAATACTTATCATGCTCCAGAGGAGGAATAACCGTCTGCGCAGGATCCCAAGCTCCGCAAACAGAGCATTGATAACCGGTGGTCAAGCCTTCCTCTTCATAGGTAGGCTCATAACCGGGGACTTCTACCAATGTATGCCCCTTTGCCGCAACAACGGTATCTGCCAATTTGATCTCGTTGATACCGCTGACTTCGGTGTAATACTTATCACACTTACTGCAATGATAATAAGCGGTATTGCCCTCTTCGGCGCAGGTGGCCGCCTTGGCGGCAGTATAGGTCATCTCATGGATACAGCGCACATAGAGTTCCCCATTCACATAGATGGGTACATCCCAAAGCGCGGTATACTGCATCAGGCGGGTCAGGTCCTTATTATTGACACTGCCGCTGCCGTTGCAGTCCAGAGTAGCATCATTGACTTCGATATCCCAATTGGCAAGGTAGCGGAACATCCAGGTGACATCCTTCATATTGTTGACACCGTCGCCGTTGATATCGCCGCCGACCAGCTGCTTGATGGAGATGATTCCCTTCTCCACCGCGCAATAGACATTATCCAGATCATAATTATAGATATCGTTGGGGTCGTATTCAATGCCGATCTCCGCTGTATCGCCGTTCTCCGCCTCCTTGGAAACGCGGAAGGTCAGGGTGGCGAAAACGCAATCGGCAGAAACATTGCCGGAATAATTGACCCAGGTCAGCTTGGCAGGGCTGGTCATGGTCTGGGGCTGAACGGTCTGACCGCCCATTGCGGAATTATAGGTCACCTTTTCCAGCGTCAGGTTCTCATCGAAAACCACATACATACCCAAAGAAGCCACACCGGGGTTGTTCACCAAAGAAACATCCACCTCCACAGTGGAGCCGGGAAGGCCGTTTTTGGAAGAAACGGCGAGGGTCATAGTCTCTGCCGCCAGAGCGGAGGCGGGCAAAACGCCCAGGATCATCACAATGATCAGTAAAATCGACCAGATACGGGTAGATAATTTATTCATCTTTTCTCGCTCCTTTCTTCTTATTTTACGATGACCGCGCCATTGGCGATCTCGAAGGTCACATTGTTTTCCTCGGCGTCATAGACATCCTCGGAGTCATAGGAGATGCGGATGGGCAGCTCGCCCTTAGCATCGGCCGCCACATCGAAATACAGAGTGGCAAAGACCTCATCGGTGGCCCAAGGACCAACCTCTACCTCGGAGGCATTGTACTTCACCCATACCAACTTGATGGGGCTTTCCATGGTCTGGGGCTGGACATTCTGCCCGCCGATGGCGTTATTGTAAACCACCGATTTGAGAGTCAGTGCCTTATCAAAATTCACCGTCAAGCCCACCGAAGCGATGCCGGGATTATTCTTGGCAGAGATGGTCACCGCCACCTGGCTTGCGCCGGCGGCCGCTTCCACCTTTTCCACCGTAAAGGTGGGCTCGGGGATCAGTTCCTCATATTGAGCGGTAACAACCAGAGTACCGGTCACCTTGCTGAAATCGGTATCCCAGCCGATGAAGGTATAGCCTTCGCGCTCAGGAGCCTCCGGTGCGGTGGCAGCGTTGCCTTCCTTCACACTTTCGGTCTTCAGAACCGCGCCGTCATAACCCTTAAAGGTAACGGTATAGACCGGCGTAAAAGCATCGGCGCTGACATAGAGGTTCTGAAAGCTCAACAGCTCGCTGCCGCCGTTGCTGTAGGAGAACACAACGGTATAATAGCCTTCCTTTGCGCCCAGGCTGGCGGTGGTGCCGTCCTTGGGGCCGTAGATTACTGCATTGCTCAACCGCTTGGCGGTATAATCATTCCAATTATTGACCTGAACAGAAGCGGTACCCATATAACCGATATACATTTTGGAGATGGTGGTACCCATGGGGCGAACGGTGATCACATTGCCGTCCTGCTCCAGGGCGGGGGTACCCATGTTAAGATCTGCCGCATCCACATAAATGGTGCTGATGGCATCCTTGGTGGCACCGTTAACGGTATAGTTAATGACAAACCGCCAATAGCCTGCCTTATCCAGCTTAAAGGTGGTACCCACCTTGGTGCCGAAGTTGGTGGTATAATTCTGGGCAGTTGCCTTAAAGGTATTGAAATCCACATACTTGGTGTTTTCGGTGCCGATGTAGCCGTAATAGGTCTTGGAGGTATAGCCCTCATCGTTTACAAATACGCCCACATTGGAAAGAGCATCATTTTCCACCGAGGGAGCGGTGGCAGGCGTTTCCGCCTTAATGGTAAAATACCGCTCCTGGCGGATGCCCTGAGCATCCAGATAGACGATAACAAAGCGGTAGTAACCCACTTCGTTGACCACATAGCCCTCGCCGTCCTTTACGCCATAGTCGGGTAAGTAAGAGCCGTTGCCGCGGACGCGGGTGCAGAATTCATCCCAATTAATATACTTATAATCGGTATCGCCGATGAAGCCCCAATACATTTTCTGCACCTTGGTGCCGTTGAGGTTCATCCAGGCCACCTTGCCGCTTTCATCAAACTTTAAGTAAGGCTTGCCGTAGTTTTCATCCAACGCGCCTGCGGCATGGACCGTATGGCAGATGTTTTGGGTAGCACCGTTTGCATCGGTATATTGGATCCAGAAAAGATAGTATCCGGTCTCCACCATAGCATAGGTCTCGCCTTCGGTAGGATTATAATCCGATACACGAATGGCCGAAGGAACTGCCGCGGCAAAGGTGCTCCAGCTTTGGGTCTCAATCTTCTCGGTCCCCGCATAGCCCCAATAAACGCGGCTGGTTGCGCGCCCTGCGGTATGCAATACCGCAAGATTCACATTCTCGGAATCGATCTCCATATACGGGACCGATCCGGTGGTCTCTGCCGCCGCTCCGCTCAAGGCGAAGGCGCCGATCATCTGAAGGATCAGTACCAGGCAGAGGAATACTGCTGCTGTTTTTTTCATTTTTCTCCTCCTCATAAATACTATAAGTACTATTTTAAGGAAAAATAGTGCTTTTAGTATATCATATCTGTCCGATAATATCAATAGTCTATGGATTAAAAATTTAAATATTTATAGACTATTATATGAGGTGATGATTATGAACAGCATTATTAAACTCATCGGGCAACGACTGCGAAACTACCGCACACAGCAAAAGCTGAGCCAGGAAAAATTAGCAGAGCTTTCCGGCTGCCACCCTACTTATATCGGGCAGATCGAGCGGGGCGAGAAAAACGCCACCATTGAAAGCATCGCCAAGATCGCCGCCGCCCTGGAGCTGCCCCTCACCAAGCTTTTCGAAAATCTGGATACCCTCCCCGACCCCTCCAAGACCATCCCCAACGCCTGCTATGAATTCTTATCCACCAAGACCCCAAAAGAACAGGAGCAGCTTTATCGCCTGCTCCTGTCCATCGAGCAATATAAAAACCAATAAAAAAAGACACCCTCTCGGGTGTCTTTTTTTATTACGGCTGATAAACCGTTCCGGCAAAGAGCGGAACGCCAAGCTTTGAGGTGATCACAAAGAGGAAGGGGCGATCCAGAGTGAAATAGATCTTTTCGCGCTCCATAGGATCCGCTGCCGCGTCGAATTCTTCCACCGTGTATGCAGCTGCCGTAACGCCGTCTTCATCTACCGCCACGCGGGCGTTATGCAAATAACGCACAATACGGTGAGATTGGTCGCTGAAAGTAAAATCCTCTTGACCAAACACCTCCGTAACACCCAGTGCTTTCAGATCATCCATCAGATCATTACTTCCGGTGACATCAAATTTCGGCATGGTCAAATGAACATCCGCATCCTTATAATTCCAATAGTTTTTCGCAGAAAACAGATCGTAAAAATCCTGATCCTGCAGCAGATCCGAAGGAGTAAGTCCTTCATCAGGCAAGATCAACCACATGGATCCGCCTCCCATCAACCGCTTTTCCACTGCACCATAATGCTCGCCCCAATAATAATCATCCAACATCTGATACATAAAATCGATCTGTTGATCCCCTTCCGGGGTATGGAAAATGCCTTCCTTCGTTACTTTCTCGGAAAACTCCTTTGCCCAATGATCTCTGAAATAAATGGAAGAAACCATGGCAAAACCCGTTTGGTCGGAGAACTCCACATTCCGCGTCTCTTTTTTCAAAAGACCGCCGGTCTGCTGATTGATCCAATCCTGCAAGGCTTTATTATACTTTTTGCTCCCCATCTCCCCCGAAAAGGCGGAAGCGTAATACTTCTCGGCCAGAATATCCATCGTCTCCTGCCGATATTCCATTCCGTTCTGCAGCCAGAGAGAATTTGCAAGGAGGCTGACATCATAATCGCCGTTATAATAATGGATCTGCCAGAGAATTTCGATCTGCTCCCGCAGCTGCTCCATACTCTCGATTCCTAAAAGATCCAGAATCTGCGCTTGGGCTGTTCCATCGGTTATCTCTGCGGTCATGGCAAGGGAAATATAAACATTCAACGGAGAATATACCTTGTTCGTTTCCCCTTCCAAAAATACCTTCATGGTTTCAATAACAAAGGGATCAACATCCGCAAGATCCTCTGCCAATTTCTTTTGCTCTGAATAATCCATCTCCGTTTTTGGATATTCCGCCTCTGCCAAGGTCTTAAAGCCCCCGGGCGAACGCTCCGGCAAAAATAGAACACCGCCCACAATAGCAAATACCAGCGCCGCCGCAATGGCGGGGGTATACCACTTGCGCCAAAAGCGGATCGTTTTCTTTTGAACAGCCTTGGCCTGGTGGATCAGATCCTCTCCCACCATGCCGATGGCGTCTTGCAATTTTTGTTGTTTTTTCATAAGGCGACTCCTTCCTGCTCCAGCCGTTCCCGCAGCTTTTGGCGGGTGCGGAGCAATTGCATCTTCACCTTACTCTCCGAATAACCGAACTCTTTGGCGATCTCCTTCACCGAATCAAAGAACCAATAGCGGCAGAGAAAGATCTGCCGTTCCTCGGCGGGGCAGTCCCGCAAAAAGGAATCGATGATCTCCGCCAATGCCTTGGTTTCGATCTCCTCCTCCACGGTTTTGGGCGCGGGGATGCAGTCCTTCAATTCCTCTAAAGTCAGCGCCGCTTCCCCGCCTCCGCGCTTGGCCGCATGGCGTTCCCTCCATTTTTTCAGCGAAAGATTTCGGGTGATCCGCCCTAAAAAGGTGGATAAATAGCGCGGGCGATGGGGCGGCATACTCCGCCAGGCACCGAGATAGGTATCATTGACGCATTCCTCGGCATCCTCTCGGTTTTGAAGAATATGATGAGCGATGGAATAGCAATAATTTCCGTATTTTTCTTTGGTTTCTTGAATGGCTTGTTCTTCACGACTCCAATAGAGCTCCACAATTTGACGATCGTCCAAAACATCCACCTCCTCACTCATCATCTACCCAAAAGTTTCCAAAAGTCACAAAAGAGCAGAGAAAATCTCTGCTCTTTTGAAAAAATTATAATCTGTAAGTACCGGGCAGGTCGCAGCATTTGCGGGTATCAAATACGATCTTGCCCTTCAGCTTGTCCATATTCTCCTTGATCTGATCATGATTGACCATAATGACCACCAGATCGGTATCCTCCAGGAACTGATCGAAATCGTGGTATTGGTTGGGCACAATATCATTCTCAAAGAAGGGATCATAGGACTTCAGAGGCGCGGCCAGATGGCGCTCCTGATTTTCCAGCAGCTGGATGGTGGGAGATTCGCGGGGATCGTCCACATTCTCTTTATAAGACAAGCCATAAAGACCGACTCTGCCGAAATCGGTGATGCCATGCTCCTTCATGATCTCGTGGATCCGATTGAGCACAAATTCGGGCATACTGTCGTTGGTCTTCATGGATTCATCAATGACCTTGGCCAGGCTGGGATAATCGCCCACCAAGAACCAGGGATCCACCGAGATGCAGTGGCCGCCCACACCGGGGCCGGGCTGCAGAATGTTTACACGGGGATGCATATTGCAGATCTTGATGATCTCATAAACATCCATATTATCATGGCGGCAGATCTTGGCCAGCTCATTGGCGAATGCGATATTGACGGCGCGGAAGGTATTCTCCACCACCTTGGTCATCTCTGCGGTACGGATATCGGTCACCACAATATCCCCCTGGCAGAAGGAAGCATACATCTCCTTGACCTTCTCGCCCACTTCGGGAGAATCCGCGCCGATGGTGCGGTTATTATGGAGCAACTCATAGACCATATTACCGGGGATGATCCGCTCGGGGGCATGGACCAGATGAATATCCTTGCCGATCTCAAAGCCGTTTGCCTCGATGGCGGGGCGCACATACTTATCGATGGTACCGGGAGAAACGGTGGATTCCACCACAACGGTTGCACCCTTGGGGCAAACCTCCATTACGCTCTTCACCGCCGCCACCACATAGCAGGCGTCTACTTTTTTGCTGAATTTATCATAGGGGGTAGGAACCGAGACCACATAGGTGTCCGTCACCTGATACTCGGTAGTAAACTTGATGCCCTTGCTGACTGCTTCGGCAAACAGCTCGTCCAGACCTTTTTCCTTAAAGGTGGTTCTGCCTGCATTGAGAGTAGCAACCAGATCCTTATTATAGTCTGTACCCACAACCTCAACCCCATGGGCTGCCAGCATCAACGCTGTAGGAAGTCCGATATAGCCAAGTCCGATTACATTGATCATATTCTTTTACCTCACCTTTTTATTTTTAATGCTTTTTTGAATCATTTCAAGGGTCTCTTGCTGGCGGGTCTTCATATCGAAATAATCCACAACCGCCCGACTGACCGCTCCTTTTTCCAAGCTGCCGATCCGCTCCAGCCAATCGGTCTCGGTATCCAGATCGATCATCTGGCCGCTGAGGGAACGGTTCTTCATATCCGTTAAGATGCCGATATTCCCGCTGTAGAGAATGGCAATTCCGTTGGTCAGATATTCCGCCAGCTTGGTGGGCGCCGCCACCCGATTTACAATATTATCGTCCCGGATCACAATTCCCACATCCGTCATAGCCAGATAATACTTGATCTCGCTATGGGGAACGCTCTTCACCGTGATCCGCGCCCGAATCGCTTCGGGAAGGGTCTCTATCTTGGGCAGCTTGCCGTTGGTCAGGATGAAGAAACGGGCATTGGTATAACGCGACCCGATGGTCTTGATCAGATTTACCAGCTGCTCGGCCGACTGCCAGGCCTCGGTAGAGCCCACATAACTGACCACCGGATCCGCTTCCGAGCATTGCTCTCTCTGGCGGATCAGCCCGAGCCCCTCTTCGTCCACCTCCTCTGCCTTATACAAGGTGGGAATCACCGTATAGGGCAGATCGGGAGAATAGTGATATTTCTCAATATAGTAATCCCGCATGGGGCCGGTTACGAAATTATACATATCGCAATGGTCCTTTGCATATAAGATCACCCGCTTTTTCATCAAGCGGTTGAGCTTATGCAAAAGGCTGGTGCCCCGCATTTTAGCCTCTTCAATGGGCAGACCGCGGTTATCAAAAAGGATCCGACTGTTGGGAAAGCCCTTAAAGGCCTTGGCCGCAACAAAAGTAGCAAGCTCTCCGCGGCAGATTACCGCGATCTCATCGTTTTTATCATAGGCTTCGTTGATATACCGCTTCAGCTGAGCGGCACTGTGATTCAACTGCGCCACCGCCAGCACCCGCCGAGAGGCAAAGGTCTTGCACCGATCCACATAACGGTGGATCCGCTCCTCCAGCGCCTGCTGCTCTCCGCTGCGGAAAACGATCAGCTCCATCTGCTC
The DNA here is from genome assembly GCA_045603925.1 of Eubacteriales bacterium. Taxonomy (GTDB): domain Bacteria; phylum Bacillota; class Clostridia; order Oscillospirales; family QAKW01; genus QAKW01. Next base: position 4,157 of record JAZUNB010000019.1, on the reverse strand, counting down.
CGGCTCCGATGCACCCTTCAGATTTTGCAGATACTCCAAAACCTGAGAGGCGAATACCATTACATTGTCTTCTCTATATACCACATAGCAAAGTTTCATTGGTTTCTCCACCTATACGCAGCATTATTTCTCATTTTATTGTATCAATATTTAGAATTTCTGTCAACACCGAAATAGCCATAATTTGATGACCGCCAGCACCTCGCGGATCCCCGAAGCAATCACATTTTGAGGCAGTCCGTCACTGTGGAGATGGGTGATCTCGGAATAGCCCGCCAGCTTTGCCAGCCGCCCGGCGCGGTAGATATGATAGTCGGTGGTGATGAAGGCCACCGTATACTCTTCCGTAAAATGATCCTTTAATAATTCTTGGGAATATACAAAATTTTCATAGGTGCTGGTGGAGGCCTCTTCCCGAATGATCTGCTCTGCGGGGATCCCCCGCGCGGTGAGATACCGCTCCATGGCCAGCCCCTCGGGAATGGTCTCGTTGGGGCCCTGCCCCCCGGTGACCACGATCAGCGCTTCGGGATTTTTCTCATAGTATTCCACCGCCCGATCCAGCCGCCGCGCCAGCGCCGCGTTGGGGACATCCTTCTTCAGCCCGCCGCCCAATACATAGAGCACATCCTCCCGATAGGTCACCGTATCGGTGCCGCCGTAGCCGTAAAGCAAGCAAACACTTACCGCCGCAACCCCAACACCGCACCAAAAGACCACCTTCAGCCAAGTGGGCAGCTTCTTGCGATAAAAATCATAAAAAATGCCAAAGGAAAGGATCACCAGCCCCAGAATCAGACTCAAAAACACCCCTGTATGCCAGATGGGGTATAGAATCATCCAGATCCCGTAAACAGTCAGGTATCCTCCCAGTATAAAACAAAAGATTCTAAACAGTTTGGAAAGCATGATTTCACCTCGTAACCATTTTAACACAAATCAAATCAAAGCGCAATAACAACAAAACACCCGCAACGCCAGGCATTGCGGGTGTTTGCTATTTAGTTGTAGCAGCGATATAGGAAGGTGACGATCTGCCCGCGGGTGCAGGCGTTTCCTGCGCTGAAGGAGGTGGCAGAGGTACCGGTGGTGATGTTCTTCTCCACCGCCCAGAGCACCGCATCGGCATAATAGGCATTTTCAGCCACATCGCCGAAGGGGTTGGCGCCTTCTGTTTTCTCTGCGCCCTCTGCCCGCCATAGGAAGGTCACGATCTGCCCGCGGGAGCAATTTTTGCCGGGGCTGAAGGTGGTGGCAGAGGTACCGGTGGTGATGTTCTTTTCTACGGCCCATTGCACCGCCTTATAGTAATAAGCATTGGCGGGCACATCGGTAAAGGGCATGGCATCGGAAGCAGGCTCGGGGCAACCGGCGGCGCGCCACAGGAAGGTGACGATCTGGGCACGGGAGCAGGTATTGCCGGGGCTGAAGGTGGAGGCGGAGGTACCGGTGGTAATGCCCTTTTCCACCGCCCATTGTACCGGAGCGCTATAGTAGGCCTCTGCGGCCACATCGTTAAAAACCGGCGCAGGGGGAAGCTTCTCGATGGGGCGGGTATTCAGCACCGCGCCGCAAACGGTGCAGGCCTGGGTCTCCTGACCCTCTTCTGCGGCGGTGGGTTCTTTAGTAGTTGCCCATTCGCCGGGGGTATGGTTGCCGGTGGCGGGGATGGGGATGTTGGATTCTACAATAATACCGCAGACCGTGCAAGCCTTATGACCTACGCCAGCTTTACCACAAGTGGCAATGATTTCTACCATCAATTCGCCTGAAATATGGGTATGTGTATCATCAAAATGAATGGCGGCATTTAGCAATGAATCATTCTCGCCCTTTATTTCAATGTCATTCCACTCATTGGCCGAACCCACAAAATAAACATCGGTCAACCCATAACAATCATAAAAGGCATACTCCTCGATCAAAGTTACACTATTTGGAATTGTTACACTTCTTAATTCTCGGTCTCCACCAAAACACCAATCATTAATTGTTGTTACACTATTGGGGATGATTATGGAAGATAATTTATAACAATATACAAAAGCACCGTCCTCAATTGTTGTCACACTATTTGGAATATTAACGGAAACCAAACTGCTACATCCATTAAAAGCATGACTCCCAATAGTAATTACACCGTTTGGAATGGTCACAGAAATTAGTTTATCGCAATAAGCAAAAGCGTCACAAGCGATTACTCTAGTGCCATTTTTCACAGAATGCTCTATGATAGACTCTTTTGCTTTTATTAAATAATCCCCAATGTAGAGAACATTGTTTTCCCAATTGACGGAGTCATTATAATACTCACTGTTCATAAAGGTAAACGCGCCTATAGAGGTTACCCCATCGCCAATGGTCACGGAAGACAGGTTTCCACAATCATAAAAGTTATCGTGACCTATTGTGGCCACACTATCCGGAATATCAATGGATTTTAAATTATCACAATTATAAACTGCATATTCTCTAATCTTAATCACACCGCTCGGTATCGAATAAGAAGTTCTTACTGTTTTACATGGATAGGCGATTAATTCTGTAATTTCCTTATTATACAAAATGCCATCGCGCGAACAATAGGCTGTGTTATATTCATCAACATCAATAGATTCCAAACTTCCACACCAATAAAAATTGTATTCATCAATGATAGAAACACTATCAGGGATGGATATATAACGCAAACTATGGCAATTATTAAAAACACCTTTTGCTATAACCCTTGTTCCTGCTTTAACAAAGCATTCAGTAATGGAATAGTCCTTATCAACCAAATATTCGCCGATGTATAAGGCCCCACCTGACCAATTGGAAGAATCTGCATAATAACCAGTACCTTTAAAGGTGCTTTCCCCAATTGTAGAAACACCATTACCAATGGACACCGTCAATAAGTTGTCACAATTTAAAAAAGCCTCATTTCCTATATAGCTAACACTATCCGGGACGATTATAGAGGTCAAACCGGTACAACCATGAAAGGCATTATTTCCAATTGTTCTGACGGTCTCGGGAATCATCAAAGAGTTCAACCCAGTACAAAAACTAAAAGCCATTTCTCCGATGGTAATAAGATTTTTCGGCAAGAAAAGCGAAGTTAAACTGTTACAACCATAAAAAGCATAACTACCGATAACAGTAATACTATTTGGAATTGTCACCGATGCCAATTCGGAACACCAGCTAAAAGCATAATCACCAATACTAGTAACTCCATCTTCGATGATTACTTGGGTAATGCTTTTCCCCCATGGTAAAGAGCCAAAATAATTTTCCATCACTCCATTACCGCTGATGGTAAGGACGGTGCCGTCTAAAGACCAAGTACAATCTCCGGTGGTACCGCTGGTGGCGGCAGAAGCCGGGAAGGCAAAGCAAGCCAGCATGGATAATAAAATCACAATGCTTAAAAATATTGAAGTTGTCTTTTGAAATCTTTTCATATGCTCAAATGCTTCCATTCTCTCGTTGAAGCACCCTCCTTGATATGTAATTATAGATATTTTTTGTCTATTTGTCAATAGATGATTTTCGTCTATCCTATAATAGAATTGGGTGATAAATATGGAATTGACCTTTGGCGAAAAGATCCGGAATTTAAGAGAAGACGCCGATCTGAACCAGACGCAGCTGGGCACCGCGCTGAATATGACACAGCGAAAGATCTCCTATATCGAATGCGGAAAATGCGAACCAAGCCTGGAGGACATCAAGGCATTCTGCAAATATTTTAATGTGACCGCAGATTATTTGATCGGTTTAGCAACTAAATAATTGAAAATACTTTATTTTTCAAAAAACTATTGACAAAACCCGTTCGTATTGGTATACTATTTGAGCAATTAAATGTGCACCTTTAGCTCAGTTGGTAGAGCAACTGACTCTTAATCAGTGGGTCCCGGGTTCGAGTCCCTGAAGGTGCACCAAAAAAGCCCCCTGCATTCGCAGGAGGGCTTATTCTTTTGGTGCACCTGCGGCGGTTCCCTTGTGCTCCGCTACTTTCCGTTTTTTCAAGCTTTCACAAGTGTCTCATTAATCCAAGCCAAAGGCTTGGAATGTAATCTGCCCAACGGGCAGTATGGTTTCTTGCGAAGCAAGTATGGAATCAAGCCGAAGAAGGAAGCATACAAGACTCTTGTCTTGATGCCATA
>JAZUNB010000018.1:0-8046 GCA_045603925.1 Eubacteriales bacterium | reverse complement strand
GCTCTTGCCTTTCGGCAAGGGCTTTTGGGGTGGATGGTGGGATTCGAACCCACGACCTCCAGAGCCACAATCTGGCGCTCTAACCAGCTGAACTACAACCACCACATGTTGTTGCCCCGGCAACGAATAGGATTATATCTTATTTTGAATTTATTGTCAAGATGTAATTCAACTTTTTTCATTTTAGTATTGAATTCTTTTTTTTAAATGTTATAATTAAGGCAAAAAAGGAGGTATTGCTTCGATGAAATACGCAAACTTGCATTTACATTCAACTTATTCCGATGGAGTACAGACACCCTTACAGCTCTGCCAAAAGGCAAAAGAAATGGGCTATGGCGCCATCGCCATTACCGATCATGAGACGGTAGCAGCTTTTGAGGATCTGAAAAAGGCCGCCGCCGAAACCGGTCTGGAATGCCTGCAGGGTATGGAAGCGGCAGTGAGAGATAATGAGCTGGGCGCAAGCTTTCATATTGTTGCCTATGATTTTGATCCCACCGCGCCGGAGATCGCGGAATATATGCGGCAGAAGCATTACTATTCTTATCATAAGGTCAAGGCAAAGTTCGACCTTGGTGTGGAGCTGGGCATCTATCAAAATGTGACCTGGCAGGATGTATTGGACAAAGTACCCGAAGGCGCTTGGATCAACAATGAACATATGTTTTTAGCCCTTATTGATAAGATGGGTTATACCCAGGCGGATTATTGGGATTATGCTCTGGCAAAGGGCTTTGGCGATCATAAGCCGGTAAATCATGCCCCTCGCTGTAACTTCACGGTGGAACGGCTGATCAAAGCCATCCGCGATGCAGGCGGTATTGCTTCCCTTGCCCATCCCCATAACCTGACCAAGCATCTGCCTACCTTGGTAAAATACGGCCTCAACTGCGTAGAATACGATCACCCCGATATTAATTCCTATGATGCTACCGAAGCCTTCCGCTTCGCCTTGGAAAATAAGCTTTATCTCTCGGGCGGTACCGATCATACCGGTCAGCTTGCCAACCATTATTTAGACAGAGGACTGCACCCCAACCATAACCCCAGCATCAGCATCTGCCCCACCACCCGCGATGTTTACAACGGTGCCACCAAGGAAGAGTTTGATGCGCTGAAGAACAGAATTTACGGGTAAAACCATGAGAATTACATTTTTAGGAACCAGCTCCGGTTCCCCCGTACCCAACACAAGATGCTCCTGCACCCTTATTGAGATCGGAAACCGAAAATACATAATCGACATGGGAACACTTCTCATTGAGTTGCTTGCCACCCGCAGCATTTCTCTTGATGAGATCAACGCCATCTTTATTACCCATATGCATCGGGATCATACCGATGGCCTTCCCTCTTTTTACATTCGGTTGCATAGCGGCTATGCCAAAAACTGCAAACCTGCCATCTTCCTGCCGCCGCCCATGGATAAAACAGTAGAAGCCTTGGAATTTTGGCGGCAGTGCAACGACACCTCCTTTGCCATCAAGCCCGGCTTTCAGTTTTCCGAGGTACAGGAAGGTGAAATCTTTAATGACGGTGTTTTGAAGGTTACTGCCTATCCCACTCAACACAGCGATGTGGTGCCCACCTTTTCCTATCTGCTGGAAGCGGAGGGAAAACGAGTCTTTTTCTCAGGCGATTTCAACCGCCGACCGGAAGAAGAATTTCATTACGAGCTCCTCACCCCTCAATTGGATCTGGCGGTCTGCGAATTGGGGCATTTTCCTGCCCAACGATACGGCATCATTTTTGCTGAAAACCCGCCCAAAAAGCTTTGCATCAACCATATTTCTCAAAAATGGATCGCATCTGCTTACGAATTCAAGGCAAATGCGCCCTTCCCTACTGTTCTTGCATCGGACGGTATGGTGATCGATGTATAAAAAAGGAGACAGTTCTTAAAAAAGAACTGTCTCTTTTTTATAGGATGGGAAAAGATAAAATTGCTTTAAACAGATCCCCATCGATCTCCAGCCGCAAGGAGCCGCCCTGCAGCTCTGCAAGACTGCGGGCGATGGAAAGGCCAAGACCGTTCCCTTCGGTATTGCGGGAGGTATCGCCTCTCACAAACCGCTCCATCAGCTCCGCTTCGGAGATATCCAGCGGATCGCGGGAGGTATTCTTAAAGGTGATCACCGCCTGCTTTCCTGCTGTTTCAAGGGTAAGGTAAACGCGGGTCCCGCTTTGGGCATATTTGCAGATATTGTTCATCAAATTATCAAAGATCCGCCACATACGACGGCCATCGGCCATGATCATCACCGCTTCTTCGGGCTGTTTGGTAATCAGAGAAAGGCCGCTCGCCTCTAATTTTTCAGAATATTCCCCACCGGCCTGGGTCAAAAAGACTGCCGCATCGCAGGGCGCAAGCTCTACCTCCAGGTTCCCTGTGGAGGCCTTGGAGGCTTCCACCAGATCCTCGATCAAGCGCTTCAACCGCTCCGACTGCCGCACCAAAACGGCGGAATACTCGGTGATCTTCTCATTCTCATTAGGCTCCTTACTGATGAGGGTGGCATAATTGATAATGGAGGTCAGCGGCGTTTTAATATCATGGGAAACATTAGTGATCAGCTCGGTCTTCATCCGCTCGCTCTTCATCTGCTCATTCACCGCAAGGGTCATCCCCTTAGCGATACCATTGAGATTCTCTCCGTGGCGTTTAAAATCCAAAACTAAGCCCCGAGTATCGGTCTGATAGGCAAGATCACCCTTGGCCAGAGCGTCAGCGCCCTTTTGCAGGCGGCGGAGCACCACTGCAATATACAGTACCGCCGGAATCACCAGAAATTTTTCCAGCAGCCAATAAAGAAACATTGTTTCGGGGGACCAATGATAAAGCCCAAACACCAGCAGCTCCAAAAAGACCAGCCCGCCCAGGATGGCGGCAGTGCGCCAGATCAGCGGAATCTGAAACAGCAGAGCCGCAAGAGCACGCAACGCCTTTCCGACAAAGGAGATCACCCGATAAATGACGGTATTTTTGGTAAGGTTTTTTTGCTTTACACGCGCCGCAATGCTGACGCACAGACCCAGAAGAACATTGGCGCAGGCAAAGCCGCCGATGATGATGAAAATCACTATAATAATGTCTTCATAGAAAAAATAATCACAGCAATAGATGAAAAAGATGCCCAGCAGAACCGTTGCCGCCAGCAACACATCAAAAGGTATACGGTTCAACGGTCCCGGCACCAGCTCCTCGGTATCGGGGCGGCGGGCGGAGACACACATCAGCGTGATAAAGCAGGTCAGCGACAGAGAAAATGCCACCAAAAAGATCAGATAGACCCAATAGCGCAACGCATAGACCGTATGGATAAAACGGTAAAGAAGGCCATAGCGGTCACTTTCGGGGAAGCCCTCTTGAAAGGAATACTGAATGGTATAATAGCGGGCGATCTCATCGGTAGGCATAGAGGGGTCGTGGTACCAGACATCGGTCATACGGTCGTCGCTCCATAGAGTACCGTAGCGAATGGAATAGATTCTGGGCTCCACTTTAAGGGTTTGAGTAACATCCGAGCGGTACAGCAGCTCTCGCTCCTCGGTATAGACCTCAAAGAGCAGATTGGCTTCATCGGGAAGAACGCCGTTATTATTGAGGCATTTTCTTAAGATCTCATGGCCCTCCGAGCGCAATTCCCCTTCGATGAAGAGATCGAAGGTCTGCTGCTCGGTGCGGGTATAAAACTCGAAGTTTACCATCCAGCCCGCGCCGAATGCCGACACCACCGACACCACAAGAAAAAGAATACATCCCACAAATAGCAGGCTTTTCCCTGCCATAGTACGAATAAAGCTTCTCATCGCATTCTTCCTTTCTCCATCTTATAACCCTGCCCGAAGATGACCTTTATGTAGCGGGGATCGGAAGGATCGATCTCGATCTTCTCCCGCAGATGGCGGATATGGACCGCAACGGTATTATCGGAGCCGAAGGGCTTTTCCTTCCAGACAATGCTATAAATCTCTTTGGGAGAAAAGACCTTATCGGGATTGGCCATCAGAAGCTTCAAAATATCATACTCCTTGGGGGTAAGGGAGACCATCTCCCCGTCCACCAGGACGGTTTTGGTCTCATCATTCAACTCCAGACCGCCCACAATAAAGACCTGCGGCCGCTCTACCCCGCTCCCCAATTTGAAATACCGCCGCAATTGGGAACGAACCCGCGCCGAGACCTCCAAGGGATTAAAAGGCTTGGTAATATAATCATCGGCGCCCACATTCAACCCCAAGATCTTATCGGCATCCTCAATTTTGGCAGTCAGCAGAATAATGGGTACATTGCTGGTTTGACGAATTTTGGCCAAGGCAGAAATGCCGTCCAGCTGCGGCATCATCACATCCATTAAAACCAGATGGATGGAATGCTCCTCCATCACCTTCAACGCCTCCAACCCGTTATAGGCCTCAAAGAGGGTATAATCAGGGTCGGAGAGATATATTTTTAAGGCATTGACGATATCCTGTTCATCGTCGCAGATCAAAATGTTATGCATAGCCAAAACCTCCTGTTTGACCTCATTATAGCATACTTTCTTTTAAGTTAAAATAGGGAAAAGCTTTAAGATTTGATGAAGAAAGCGCCCCGAAGGGCGCTTTTTTATGCTTTTAAGGTGCGCATGGCATTGAGAATGGCGATCACCATGACCCCTACATCGGCAAAAACAGCCGACCACATTCCCGCAATTCCGAGAGCCCCCAGAAGAAGCACCAACCCCTTTACCGAAAGGGCGAAGATGATATTCCGGCGCACGATGGCCATGGTCTTGCGGGCGATCCCGATGGCCTCGGCGATTTTGGCAGGCTGATCGTCCATCAACACCACATCAGCGGCTTCAATGGCGGCATCGCTTCCCAAAGCGCCCATGGCGATCCCCACATCGGCGCGGGTCAGCACCGGCGCATCATTGATGCCATCCCCTGCAAAAGCCAGGGCGCCCTGCTTTTCCTCCAGCAGGCGCTCCACTGCCTCCACCTTCTGATGGGGCAACAATTGAGCGCGGTATTCATCGATCTCAAGTTCCTTGGCCACCGCCGCCGCAACAGCCTCGGCATCACCGGTCAGCATAACCGTGCGGCGAATGCCTGCTGCTTTCAACTGCGAAAGCGCCTTTTGAGCATCGTCTTTTAATTCATCGGCGATGACCAGATGCCCCGCATAATTCTTTTCTACCGCCACATGGACGATACTGCCGAAATGGGAATGATCGGGCAAAGAAACTCCCGCTGTTTCCATCAATTTATCATTTCCGACCCATACGGTCTTTCCGTTGATCACCGCGCGGATGCCCTTTCCCGAAAGTTCCTCGGTTTCGGTGATACGGCGATGATCCACATCTTTCCCATAGGCCTTTAATACCGATTGGGCAATGGGATGGTTGGAATAGCTCTCGCCATAGGCGGCAAGGGTCAGCAGTTCTTGCGAAGAGATCCCTTCAGGACAGATTTCCGCTACCGAAAAACTGCCTTTCGTTAAGGTTCCGGTCTTATCGAAAACCACCGTATCCACCTTGGCAAGGGTCTCTAAGTAATTGGCTCCTTTGACCAGAATTCCCTTGCGGGAGGCGCCACCGATGCCACCGAAAAAGGAAAGGGGCACCGAGATCACCAGCGCACAGGGGCAGGAGACCACCAAAAAGATCAGCGCGCGATGGATCCATTCCCTCCAATTGCCCACAAACAAGGGCGGAACCACCGCCAACAGCAAAGCGCCGACCACCACGCAAGGGGTATACCAGCGGGCAAAGCGGGTAATAAATTGCTCGGCCTTGGCTTTCTTTACAGCGGAATTTTCCACCAGCTCCAAGATCTTGGAGACAGTACTTTCCCCATAGGGCTTGGTGACCTTAACTTGGATCACGCCGCTCAAATTCACCGAGCCGCTGATCACAGCATCGCCCTGCACCTTTTCTTGGGGCAAGGATTCACCGGTCAAAGCAGAGGTATCCACCATCGTGGAGCCCTCCAGCAAAATACCGTCAAGGGGAATCTTTTCACCGGGGCGCACCACAATGATCTCATCCACCGCCACCTCTTGGGGCGAGAGAGTCTGCTCTTCCCCTTCCCGCAAAACCGTTGCGGTATCGGGGCAGATATCCATCAAAGCGGCAATGGATCTGCGGCTTTTTCCGACAGCAATGCTCTGGAACAGCTCGCCGATCTGATAAAACAGCATCACCGCAACGCCCTCGGGGTATTCCCCCACAAAGAAGGCACCCACGGTAGCGATGGCCATCAGAAAGTTTTCATCAAAAACCTGACCGTTGATGATATTCCGCGCCGCATTCCAAAGCACATCATAGCCGATGATCCCATAGGGAATCAAAAAAGCAAGCAGGCGGAGCCATCCCTGAAGGGGAAGCACCCAGGCAAGGATCAGCAGAAGCGCCGCCCCAAGGATGCGATACAATACCGTTTTTTGGCGTTTGGTCATCATAATACAATACGGGTTGCGGGATGGATCTTTTTCACGATCCGCTGGGCCTCTTTCATAATATCATCAAACCGCTCTTCATCGGCCTCGATGATCATCTTCTGGGCCAGAAAATTCACCGCCACTTCGGAAACACCCTCTAATTTACGGATCCCATCCTCCATTTTAGCGGCGCAATGGGCGCAATCCAAGTCTTCCATCATAAATGTTTTACGCATGATTCGTTCTCCTTCTGTAATATGATTATAGCCCTGGCCGATGATCAGACTGACATGGTCATCCGCCAGCGAATAATAAACCGTCTTTCCCTCCCTGCGGGAGCGCACCAATTTGGCATCCTTCAATACCTTCAGCTGATGGGAAATGGCCGATTGGGTCATTCCGAGAAGCTCCGCAATGGCGCAGACGCAAAGCTCCGATTCAAACAGCGAATATAAGATCTTAATGCGGGTAGGATCCCCGAAGACCTTAAAGAATTCACCCAAATTGCAAAGCAGCTCATCGGGGGGCATCTGCTCCCGCACCGCCGCCAGGGTTTTCTCGTGATTATGAGCAGGCATCATTTGAACCTCCATTCATATGAACATCTGCTCATATGTTATCACACCCCTCCCCCATTGTCAACAGGAAATTCCAAAATCATCTTGACTTTTTTACATTATATATGGTACAATGTGGCAAAGACTGTGATGGAGAGAGTAGGTCTTGCGAAAACCCAAAGCGAATCGGGGACGGTGGAAGCCCGACGGCAGTAGCAGGATGCGAAGATCACTCCAGAGTTGAAGGTTGAAAAGGGTCTTCCCCCGGTAAGCCTCTCCGCAATTCGCTCATGCGTTACCAAGAGCCGCAGATGACGGTCTGTTGCAATAGGTGGTTATGAAAGTTCGGCGCTTTCATCCTGTTCGCAGGATGGAAGCGTTATTTTTTTCGAAAAGGAGAAGTTGAGATGTATAAAAATGTATCTCCCAATCTGAATTTCGTGGCAGAAGAGAAACGAATCGAGAAATTCTGGCAGGATGAAAAGATCTTTGAGAAGAGTGTGGAGACCAAGGCGCAAGGGACTCCTTATGTCTTTTATGACGGTCCTCCCACCGCCAACGGTAAGCCCCATATCGGCCATGTGCTGACCCGTGTTATCAAGGATATGATCCCCCGCTACCGTACCATGAAGGGCTGTATGGTCCCCCGCAAGGCCGGCTGGGATACTCATGGTCTGCCTGTGGAGCTGGAAGTGGAAAAGATGCTGGGGCTGGATGGCAAGGAGCAGATCGAGGAATACGGTCTGGAGCCTTTCATCGGCTTCTGCAAAGAGAGTGTTTGGAAATATAAGGGAATGTGGGAGGATTTCTCCCGTACCGTTGGCTTCTGGGCCGATATGGATGATCCTTATGTGACCTATCATAATAACTTCATCGAATCCGAATGGTGGGCGCTGAAGAAGATCTTTGAAAAGAAGCTGCTTTACAAGGGCTTTAAGATCGTTCCCTATTGCCCCCGTTGCGGAACCCCCCTCTCCTCCCATGAGGTGGCCCAGGGCTATAAGGCGGTAAAAGAGCGCAGTGCGGTGGTTCGCTTCAAGGTCATCGGGGAGGATGCCTATT
>JAZUNB010000017.1:0-3634 GCA_045603925.1 Eubacteriales bacterium | reverse complement strand
ACAGAACTTTATGTAAACCGAAATCCTCTTGCCGACCTCTCCTCCCTGGAGGGACGCGGCAACCTTACCATGCTGGAGGCCTCCGGCACCAAGGTTACCGATATCCGCTTCTTAGCAGGGCATCCGCGCCTTTCGGTATTGGACCTCTCCGATACCGCGGTAACGGATGTTTCCGCCTTAAAGAACTGCCCGCAGCTGAACCTTTTGTTCTGCTCGCCGAAATGCGATACCGAGGATCTTCCCGCGACAGTCACTGTGGTAAAAGAGTAAATAAAAAATGCCCCGTTCCGAAATGGAACGGGGCATTAAATTATGTAAACTTACAGAATGATCTCGCCTTCGGCATTGCGGGGCAGAGCAACCGCATTGGCCTCATCGGTATCGATATGCATGGCATCGGCAAACTTGGGAGAAACGCGGATCACGGTCGCGCCGAAGGTGACCTCGCGATCGCCGGTTACCTTTACAGAAACCACCTGACCGTCTTTCACGCCCAGCTTTTCAGCGGTTTCGGGGATCATATGAATATGGCGCTGAGCGGCAATAACGCCCTCTTCCAGCGCGATCTCGCCGCAGGGCCCCTTGATGGTCACAGCGCCGCTGCCCTTCACATCACCGCTCATACGGATGGGGGCTTCCACACCCAGGGTACGGGCGTCGGTCAAGGAGATCTCCACCTGGTTTTCGGGGCGGGTGGGACCCAGAACGCTGACATTGCCGATGGACTTTTTGGGCCCGATCAGCTCCACACGCTCCTCGCAAAGGTACTGGCCGGGCTGGGAAAGCTCCCGCTTCTCGGTGAGAGTTGCGCCCTTGCCGAAGAGGATCTCTACTGCCTCGGCAGTCAGATGGACATGGCGGGCAGACATTTCAACTAAAATATTCATGATAAGAATCCTTCCTTTTCTTAAATTTCTGCTATTATTTTACATCAGGCGCTATTTTTTTTCAAGAGTAAATCTTGAAAAAGAACATATTATATGCTAAAATACTTTGTAATGTTTGTATTTCACGCAAGGAGGACGATTCCTATGGCTCAAAAATATTATTTGACCACCGCCATTGCCTATACCTCCGCCAAGCCTCATATCGGCAACACCTATGAGATCGTTTTGGCGGATGCCATCGCGCGCTTTAAGCGGATGCAGGGCTATGATGTGTGTTTCCAGACCGGCACCGATGAGCACGGTGAGAAGATCCAGCTCAAGGCCGAGGCCGCGGGCATTACGCCCCAGCAGCATGTGGACGGCATCGCCGGCGAGATCAAGCGGATCTGGGATCTGATGAACACCACCTATGACCGCTTTATCCGTACCACCGATCCCATGCACGAAAAGAAGATCCAGCAGATCTTCAAAAAGCTCTATGAGCAGGGCGATATCTATAAAAGTGAATATGAGGGGATGTATTGCACCCCCTGCGAATCCTTCTTTACCGAAAGCCAGCTGGTAGACGGCAAATGCCCCGACTGCGGCAGAGAGGTGCATCCCGCCAAGGAGGAGGCTTATTTCTTCAAGCTTTCCAAATATGCCAAGAAGCTGGAGGAGCATATCGAAAGCCATCCCGAATTCATCTGGCCCCCTGCCCGCAAGAATGAGATGATCAATAATTTCATCAAGCCCGGTCTGCAGGATCTCTGCGTTTCCCGTACCTCCTTCAATTGGGGCATTCCGGTGGACTTTGACCCCGGCCATGTGGTTTATGTATGGATCGATGCCCTCTCCAACTATATCACCTTCGCGGGCTATGATCCCGAGGGGAATCATTCGGAGGAGTATAAGCACTATTGGCCTGCCGATATGCATCTGATCGGCAAGGATATCGTGCGCTTCCATACCATTTATTGGCCCTGCATCCTGATGGCGCTGGGCGAGCCCCTGCCCAAGCAGGTATTCGGTCATCCCTGGCTGATCATGAGCGACGGGAAGATGAGTAAATCCAAGGGCAATGTGCTGTATGCCGATGATCTGGTGGATCTTTTCGGCGTGGATGCGGTGCGCTACTTTGTGCTCCACGAGATCCCCTATGCCAGCGACGGTATCATTTCCTATGAGCTGATGATGGAGCGGATCAACGCCGATCTTGCCAATATTCTGGGCAATCTGGTCAACCGTACCGTTTCCATGACCAATAAATATTTCGGCGGAGAGATCCGTACGCCCGGCGCTGAGACCGAGCTGGATCGGGAGCTGAAGGCGGTTGCTCTGGAGACCGCCGCCAAGGTGGAGGAAAAGATGGATGCGGTGCATATTGCCGATGCCATCGACGAGATCTTCACCCTGCTGCGCCGCGCCAATAAATATGTGGACGAGACGGAGCCCTGGATCCTGGGCAAGCCCGATGGAGATCATGAGCGGCTGGCAACGGTTCTTTATAACCTTCTGGAATGCATCCGCATCGCGGCCGCCCTTCTGAAGCCCTTTATGCCCGAGACCGCCGAGAAGATCTTTACTCAGATCGGAGTCGGCGATCAGACCCTGGAGGATGCCAAGGTATTCGGCAAGGCCGGCGCTGAGGTCGGCAAACCCGAGATCCTCTTTGCCCGTATCGATATCCCCAAGAAATTGGAGGAGATCAACGCCGCCAATGAAGCCAAGAAAAAGGCGGAAGAGCCCAAGAAGGAAGAAAAGAAGCCCGAAGGCATTGCGACCATCGGCATTGAAGATTTTGCCAAGGTTGCCCTCAGGGCCGCCAAGATCCTCTCCTGCGAGCCCCTGCCCAAGAGCGATAAGCTTTTGGTGATGAAGGTGGATAACGGCCAAGGGGAAAAGCAGGTGCTCTCCGGCATCGCCCAATACTATAAGCCCGAAGAGCTGATCGGCAAGACGGTGATCTTAGTGGATAACCTGGCCCCTGCCAAGCTGCGGGGTACCTTAAGCGAGGGAATGCTGCTGGCTGCCGACAGTAAAGACGGCGTCAAGGTCGTCTTCTTAGACGATTCCTTAGAAGCGGGCGCGGTGATCCGATGATCGATGTGCACGCTCATCTGGACGATGTTCGTTTCGGCGATGGTCGCCAGGAACTGATCCAACAATTAAGACCCGCCGGGATCCGGCGGCTCATCAATTCCGGCTGCTCCCATGAAGCCTGCGAAAATGCCATCCGCCTGGCGGAGGAAAATGATTTCATCTACGCCTCGGTGGGGATCTATCCCCATGATGTGGCGGAATTGGAAGAGGAAGGCATGGAGCGCCTGCGGAAGATGGCGAAGCACCCCAAGGTGGTGGCCATCGGGGAGATCGGGCTGGATTATTACTACGACACCGCCTCCAAAGCGGCTCAAAAAAAATGGTTTCACGCTCAATTGGAGCTGGCGGAGGAGCTGAACCTTCCCGTGGTGATCCACAGCCGCGATGCCATGAAGGATACCCTGGATATTCTGCGGGAGCATCCCCGCAATACCGGCATCTTTCATTGCTACAGCGGATCGGTGGAATCCCTTCGCGAAGTGGTGGCTTTAGGCTGGTCCATCTCCATGGGCGGTGTTGTGACCTTTAAAAACGCGCGGGTGACCAAGGAGGTTGCGGCGGCGGTTCCCGCCGATCGGCTGATGCTGGAGACCGGCAGCCCCTATCTCGCCCCCCCCCCCCCTCCGGGCAAGCGCCACTCGGGCCCCTACCTGCCGGGGGGGGCA
>JAZUNB010000016.1:0-3959 GCA_045603925.1 Eubacteriales bacterium | reverse complement strand
GTCTTCCTAAGACCGCTTGGCCTCCGACTTTGGCGGGGACTTTACAAAAAATCAGATCAGATTAGGTGTTAAAGTATCGGCATGGGCATAAACCTGCGTGTTTCCTGTCAGTTCGGCTTTCGGAACCGTAACAGTCAGCAGAAAGTTGCCTTCCCCCCAGTCAAGAATCGTCCCTTCGGGGATGTCCTCGGGAGCAACCGTGAAGATAAGCGCCCCATTCTGTTTTGTAACTGCTTGGGCCTTGTATCGATAAGAACAACTCGTTGAATGAATATAGATCACAATCAAACTGTTGCTTTCAAAAAAGGAACGGTCACAGTGCGCGGTCGTTTCCTGAAGAGTGGGATTGACGCTATAGGGATTCGTATCAACGGATCGGCATAATTGCAGGAGCTCTTCTTGGCTGTTCATCCGAAGCAGGGGAAGGGGAATACATTCATGAGGTTCTTCCCAAAGCCAAGAGGGGCAAACGGCTTCGGGAAGGATAGCGGGCAACACATCAGCTTTGCCGGAGGCATCATACAAGAGGGCAGTATAAGGAAACACCGCAGAATCTTGCGGAGAATCAATGGTCGATGTTTCTGGCGTCGGTTCGGGCATGACAGGTTTTTGAAGATCCACTGTTTCATCCGAAGGTTCCGACATAGGGAGATCACCGACTTCATCCGGAGCGCCTGAAGCAGGAGGCTCCGCAGAGTCCTCCGAAGGCGTCGAAGCGGGGGGATCGGGTTCTGCCGTCTCCTCCGAAGGTACCGCAATAAGCGGTGTTTCTTCCGGCTTGGATAATGAGCAGCCTGTCGTGAACAGAAAGACGGCAACCGTCAGTAAAAGAAATGTTTTTTTCATATAGAGTCCTTTATTTTAATGCTTTGGGCTCATCGATCAGCCCCAAAATATAATCGGCGGAAATGTTGAAATGCCTTGCCAGGATGATCAGCTTTTCTCCGCTGATATCGGATTTTTCACTTTCAATATTACTGTATTGCTGCTGGGTCATATGCAGAATTTTTGCCAGAGCCATTTGCCCCAGAAGGTATCCCGCAGGGGCGCAATGCCGGGGATGATCAGGCCCACATTGTTGTTTGCCCGCTCCAGGAAGAATTTGGCCGCCTCTTTATCAAATTTACAGCCGGTCAGCTCAAACCAGCCGAAAAGGGAGGTGCCGCCCATGGGGCAGAGCACAATGCGGTTCTTGATCTCCACATTGCCGATCTTCCAGGGGGTAAAAAGTGCCTCATATTTTTGATCCATGAGGGTGTTCACATCTTTTTCACAAAGTTTTGATACTATCATTATATTGAAATTTCGGGTAAGCGTCAAGGGAGATTAAAATAGTTTAATCTGTTGCATTCTGTTAATAAAAGTAATATAATTATACTATATATGGTATTTCGGAGAACGATATGAGCAAGAAAAAGTGGATCAAAAAACGCCATTATGTCATCCGCAACATCGCCGCGGTAACGCTGGGGCTTTATGTACGGCTGTGGTATGGCGTCAAAATCGAAAAATTCAAAGACCAGGGCAAGCGTCCGTATCTCATTGTGATGAATCATACCACCTTCTGCGATCAGTTTTTGGTGGGAATGGCCTTCCGCGGGCCGGTCTATTATATCGCCTCGGAGGATCTTTTCTCCAATGGCTTTGTCTCCCGCCTGCTGACCTGGGCGGTGGCGCCCATCCCCATTAAGAAGCAGACGGTGGATGTTCACGCGGTGGCCAATTGCATTCGGGTGGCAAGAGAGGGCGGCACCATCGCCCTGGCCCCCGAGGGCAACCGTACTTATTTCGGCAGAACCGCTCATATCAAGCCTTCCATTGTGAAGCTGATCCGCAAGCTGAATCTGCCGCTGGCCATCTTCCGTATCGAGGGCGGCTATGGGGTTCATCCCCGCTGGAGCGATGGGGTAAGAAAGGGGCCTATGCGGGCCTATGTTTCCCAAGTGGTGGAGACCGAGGCGGTGGCCGCCATGAGCGATGCGGAATTGTTTGCCTTTTTGCAAGAGGCCATGAGGGTGGATGAGGCGCAGGCCGATGCCGCCTATACCCATCCTAAAAACGCCGAGTTTTTGGAGCGGCTCCTTTATGTTTGCCCCCAATGCGGCCTTTCGGAATTGGAGAGCAACGGCGATCTTATCCGCTGCAAAAAATGCGGGCTGACTGCCCGCCATAAGCCCACCAAGGAATTGGAGGGGATCGGAGCGTCGCTTCCCTTCCGCTTTGTGGCGGATTGGTATGAATACCAATGCGCATTTGTAAATAAAATGAACCCTGCGGATCATACCGAGGCGCCTCTTTATACCGATCGGGCGGCATTGTATGAAGTTCATTTGTATCAAAAGAAGCTCCTCCTGGAAAAAGAGGTGGCTCTGCAATTATTCGGCGATCGGCTGACGGTGGGCGGGGAGGTCATCCCCTTCGATGCCGTGACCGGTATCACCGTTCAGGGCAAAAATAAACTGGTGATCTATTGGGATGGCAAGGTCCGGCAGCTGAAGGGCGGAAAGCGCTTCAATGCCATGAAGTATATGAACCTCTGCTATCGGTATAAAAATGTGAAGGAAGGGAACGAGAATGGAGAGTTTTTGGGATTTTAAGGTCTGGGGGACCGTCCATTTGGTGGCGGTGCTGCTGCTGTCTTTGCTGGTGGCCAATATGGTCAAGCGGTCGGTAAAATGGCTGGAGGCCTCTCTGATCCCCACCTCGGTGCTGGGCGGTGTTATCCTTTTGGTCATTACCGGTATTTATACCGCCTTTACCGGGGAAAATCTTTTCAATACCGCCTTCTTCGGCGGCAACGGTATCAATACCCTGGAGATCATTACCTATCACGCTTTGGCATTGGGCTTTATCGCCTCCACCTTCAAGAGCGGCGGCGGAAAGCTGACCAAGGAGCGTACGGTGGAGATCTTCAATACCGGTGTCCATACGGTCTCTACTTATCTGCTTCAGGCGGTGGTGGGCTTCGGCATTACCATGCTCGTGGCCCTGGTGATCAAGGACTTTTTCCCCGCCGCGGGAGTCCTGCTCCCCTTCGGCTATGGGCAGGGCACCGGTCAGGCGCTGAATTACGGCGGCATTTATGAAAATGAATTCGGCTTTATCGGCGGCAAGAGCTTCGGTCTTACCGTTGCGGCGCTGGGCTTTTTAAGCGCCAGCATCGGCGGTGTGATCCATCTGAATATCCTGAAAAAGAAGGGAAAGATCAAGCGGTTTTCCGCCGAGGAGTCGGCCTTGGTCAGCGAAAATGTTCAGGGCAACGATGAGATCCCCATGCAGGGCAGTATGGATAAGCTGACGGTGCAGCTGGCCCTGGTCTTTGCAGGCTATTTTCTGGCCTATGGGCTGATGTTCCTTTTGGGAATGCTGCTGCCGGGGATGCGGTCGGTGATCTATGGCTTTAACTTCCTTTTGGGCGTTTTGACCGCCACCCTTATGAAGGTGGTGATCAATGCCCTTCGGAAAAAGAAGATCATCAACCGCCAGTATATCAATGATTTTCTGATGACCCGTTGCAGTAATTTCTTCTTTGATGTAATGGTAGTGGCGGGCATCGCCGCCATCCGCCTTTCGGTCTTGGAGCAGTATTGGGGCGTTATGCTGATCCTGGGGATCGCGGGCCTGATCATCACCTATGCTTATGTATTGCTGGTAACCCGCACCCTCTTCCCTCAATACCCCGAGGAGCAGTTTTTGATGATGTACGGGATGCTGACCGGCACCGCCAGCACCGGCATCATCCTTCTGCGGGAGATCGACGGGGAGTTCAAGACCCCCGCCGCCGATAATATGGTCTATCAGAATTTTCCCGCCATTGTGTTCGGCTTCCCCATGATGCTATTGGCGACCCTTGCGCCCCCCAAGCCCGCGCTGACCTGGATCATTCTGCTGGTCTTCTTTATCGCTATGAATATTCTGCTCTTCCGCTCGAAGATCTTTAAGAAGAAAACCAAATGAGA
>JAZUNB010000015.1:0-2033 GCA_045603925.1 Eubacteriales bacterium | reverse complement strand
AATTTATAGCGGGAAAAGGCTCCTTCGCCGCTGATAGAGAAGGCAATTTCTTTGATGCCCCCAAGCTCGGTGTCGTTGAGGTTGAGGATCTCATAGCGAAATCCTTTGCTTTCGGCGTGCATGGTATACATACGGAACAGGGCAGCCGCAAACAGCATGGCTTCTTCGCCTCCAGCGCCGCCGCGGATCTCGATGATCACATTCTTGTCATCATTTTCATCGCGGGGCAACAGTAAAACCTTCAGCGCTTCTGCTGATTGCTCCATTGCTGCTTTATTCTCTTTGTATTCCAATTCAGCCAATTCCCGTATCTCGTCACTGCCATCCTTCAAAAGGCTCTCCGCCTCTTCATAATGGCTTTTAAAGGTGCAGTAACGGTTGAATTCCTCCACAATGGGCGTTAAATGCTTATGCTCCTTCATCAGAGCCGTATAGCGCTCTTGATCGCCGACGATCTCGGGATCCATTAACTGCTGATTGATCTCGTTATAGCGTTCGTTGATTAATGTTAATTTATTGATCATGTTCCTCTCGCTCGATCCTCTTGATGTTTTTTTCGATCTTCTGGCGCGGCGCCATAATTTCTCTGCCGCATTGGGTGCATCGGATCTTGAAATCCATTCCGATCCGCAAAACAGAAAAACGGTTACATCCGCAAGGATGAGGTTTCTTCATAATAAGAATATCCGAAACTAAGACATTCATGCGCATTTCCTCTTTTTCGTTTGTTAATAATAGTATATCAAAGATAACCTGCGTTTTCAATTGTATCTTTTATAAATTCAGTTATAGATTTTTTCTTTGTTTCATATATATTTTACCAAGATCGACGGAAAGGAATGGAATAAAATGAAAAGGGAAGAATACCGCCCCGAGGGAGTATTGCGGGCGGAGGAAAGGAAGTATCTGGAAACGGAACAGGGGCTGTTGCGCGCTAAAGAAGAGCGGGTGATTTTACAGGCGCGATGCAGTCTTTGCGATAGTGAACATAATTTATATGTAGATTTGGGCGGTGGCTTGACCGGCTATATCCCGCGGGAGGAAACAGCCCTTGGCATTCGGGAAGGAACGGTCAAAGATGTTGCGATCATTACGCGCGTGAATAAAATGGTGTCATTTACTGTAACCGGTTTTTCGGTAATAAACGGAATACGGATGGCGGTCCTTTCCCGAAGAGCGGCCCAAGAGCGATGCTCGGAGTACCTTTATGCGAACTTGAAACCCGGAATGATCGTAGAGGTGAGGATCACCCATCTGGAGCAATTCGGCGCGTTTGTGGATCTCGGATGCGGAGTGATCTCGATGATTCCTATTGATCGGATCTCAGTCTCCCGTATTCGGCATCCGGATCATCGGTTTGTATGCGGAATGAAGGTTTACGCAGTGGTCTTGCAGGTGGATCCGATCCATAAACGCATTCTGCTCTCTCATAAAGAATTGCTGGGTACCTGGGCGGAGAATGTTCGCCAATTTGAGGTGGGGCAAACGGTTGGCGGAATCATCCGCAGTATTGAGAGCTACGGTGTCTTTGTGGAGCTGGCGCCCAATCTTGCGGGGCTTGCGGAGCCGACGGAATATGCAGAGGTGGACCGATATGTAGGCGTATACATCAAGAGCATTATTCCTGAGAAAATGAAGGTAAAACTGGCAATTGTGGATATGGGAGACCCGATCATTAAGCCGGAACCTTTTACTTACTATGTTCACGGCCATTCAATGGAGCGGTGGGTTTATTCTCCGCCGGAGAGCATTCGCTTGATCGAAGAGGTCTTTGAATAAAAACAGAGCACACCGATTCGGTGTGCTCTGTTTTTAAACATTTGAACTTATTCAGCTTCCTTTTTCTTAGCGAAGCAGTCGCTGCAGAATACAGGGCGATCTTCAGTGGGCTTGAAGGGAACCTTGCATTCAGCACCGCACTCAGCGCATACAGCGTCATAGAAGGTCTTGGCGCCTCTTGCGGCAGTCTTGCGGGCATCACGGCAGGGCTTGCATCTCTGGGGCTCGTTCTGGAAGCCTCTTTCAGCGTAGAA
>JAZUNB010000014.1:0-15505 GCA_045603925.1 Eubacteriales bacterium | reverse complement strand
TCCATTCTCCCAACGACTGATTGCCTGCCGAGAAACATTCATTTTTTCTGCAAAATCTTCCTGTGACCACCCATGTGCCTTTCTAATGCTAACTATTTTTTCTGACAATGTCATAGAAAAACCTCCTTGGCTGTGATGACTTCATTATATGAAAAAAAGAGCAAAAACACCACCGCATCAACTTTACATTTCCGCAACATGACTTTACATACCTACAAATTCTTATTTATCGGTGAGATTATTATATCATTTTTCGCGTCTTTTCTCAATCCTTTTTTCCTTGTTAAATATTTGGACAGCATTTAAATCCAACGCAGCGTAGGTTGAGATTTTGCCGGTTATCCATTATACTTAAACCAAAGGAGAGTTGTTATGGATACTTACATTACAGGTGCGGTGATCAAGCGGTTGCGTGAAAATAAGAATTTAACACAAAGTAATCTTGCAGAGATGATCGGTGTGAGCAGTAAGGCTGTTTCAAAATGGGAGACGGGAAAAGGGCTCCCTGACATATCTCTGATCGAGCCTTTAAGCACGGCTCTTGGCGTTTCGGTCATGGAACTTATGTCGGGAGATACGGTTATCAATAAAAATGTTTCTTCCAACATTTTGCGGTCAAGATTTTACGTGTGTCCTATGTGCGGCAATGTAATTCGTGCCATGGGTGATGCGGTGATCAGCTGTTGCGGTATTAAGCTGCCACCGCTCGAGGCAGAGGGCATTGACGAGGCACACGAAATCACCATAGAAAAGGTCGAGGACGAGCATTTTATTACTGTGAAACACGATATGACAAAAAGCCATTTTATTTCGTTTATTGCCCACCTTACTTCGGATAGAGTTCAATTTGTAAAGTTCTATCCCGAAGGCAACGCCGAGACAAGATTTCAGTTTCGCGGCAGCGGATATTTGTATATTTACTGCAATAAGCACGGACTGATGAAAAAGAAAACATGACTTGACTTTTGCCACAGTTAGAGTTACCATACAGACGACAAAAAACACCTCGGATGTGACGGACGCTGCATTCGGGGTGTTTTTTTGACCACAGTTTATTCCACAGAAACAACGGTCGCACACGGAAACAGTGGAGGCAAGATGGCGGAAAAGCAAATGTTCTTTATTATATCGCCATTGCTGCCGTTTGTGTGGGCTGCATATTTAGCGAATCAATGAGGTTAAGCACATTTTTGATCGCTTGCTTTCGCTTATATTTTTCAATTCTTTTCTGCGTACTTTTATATCGCTTTGTGCCTTTTTTGGGAGGTGGAGAATTCTTTTTCTTTTTCGGCATATGTATGGGATTAAGCATTCGGAAATAGTCGTGCTCAACGATGTATTCCAAATATTCAACAATGCTGCTTCGGTGGGCGTCGCCCTGTAAATGATATCCGCTTATTTCGCTGAGATGATCTCTGTTCGTATGAAAATCATTTTTATGATAAAGAACGATTCTGTTTTTCTGATCGAGCGTAATTTTCCACCGGCTTCGAATAGAACGAATGAAGATATTTTTATTTTCCAAATGAACAGACAACCCGTTTTTGCGACAGTACTCAATTATGCCATGAATTTCTTTTTTATAATGTTTGAAAAGTGGATTGCAATGTTTGCAAAGACGGTACCCTTGCCGATAGGCTTCGGAAAGCGTTTCAAACCAGCCGATGTCGCTGATATCGGTATAGTGGATGTGAAAGCATTCGATTGTGTGGAGAATCTTATTTTCACCTTTTTTGCTGTAGTAATACATATGAACCCCTTCTTTCTTTATCTGATGATCCTATTATAAAGCAAGAGGTGTCCAATAAAACGGACTTGCAATCTGTCGCTTCTTTTTGATTGAATGTTTGGTCAACAGCTTCTGTATAGACGGATGCTATAATGAACCCCGATGCGTTTTTGGACACATCTTTAGGTTTGACGAGCGGACATTCATAGGATATAATATAAATATGATCCTACCGACGAAGGAGAAACTCATGAACTATATAGCCAAGGAAAACCGATATGATACCATGGAATACCGCAAATGCGGAGAGAGCGGTCTGAAGCTGCCGGCGGTCTCGCTGGGGCTTTGGCACAATTTTGGGGATCAGGCGGATTTTGAGAATATGTGCAGGCTGTGTTTTACCGCCTTTGATCACGGGATCACCCATTTCGATCTTGCCAACAACTACGGTCCTGCCCCCGGCGCGGCGGAGCGCAATTTCGGGAAGATCCTCGGGGAGCAGATGAAGAGCCATCGGGATGAGATGATCATCAGCACCAAGGCGGGGTATACCATGTGGCCGGGCCCCTATGGGGATTTCGGCAGTAAAAAATACCTGACCGCCAGCATTGATCAGAGCCTTCAGCGAATGAACCTCGATTATGTGGATATTTTTTATCATCACCGCATGGATCCCGAAACGCCCCTTTATGAAACGATGTGGGCGCTGGACAGCATTGTAAAAAGCGGCAAAGCGCTGTATATCGGCCTTTCCAATTATGATGGAGAAACCATGGGTAAGGCGGCGGAGATCTTAACGGAGCTCCATTGCCCCTTTGTCATTAACCAGAACCGCTATTCCATTCTGGATCGCAGGGTGGAGAAAAACGGCATTCTGGCGCGTTCCATTGCGGAGCGAAAGGGGATGATCGTATTCAGCCCCCTTGCCCAAGGCCTGCTGACCGATCGGTATCTGGAGGGCATCCCTGCAGACAGCCGCATTAAAACCGACGGCCGCTTTTTAAAAGAGACCGCCCTTTCCCCCGAACTGTTGGAAAAGCTCAAAAAACTCCGCGCCCTTGCAAAAAAGCGGGGCCAGACCCTGGCGCAGATGGCGCTGGCATGGGTCTATAGCCGCAAGGGGATCACCGGCGTTTTGATCGGCGCCTCCAAGCCCGAGCAGATCCTGGAAAACCTGAAGATGACCGAAAATCTTTCCTTCACCGACCAAGAACTTCAAGAAATCGATTCCATCGTTTTATAAGCAAAAGCCGCAGGGATAAAATTCCTGCGGCTTTTGCTGTATTGCAAGAATAACAGCACCCCGTTCAGCATAAAATCTCAATACAAAAGAAGGGTGGTGCGTTGGATGAAGCGGGATGTTTCCCTTTGGCAGTTTTCGGGGTTTGCGGCGGTGTCGCTGGGCGGAACGCTGCTGCATTTTTTGTATGAATGGAGCGGCGGGAGCCTTTGGGTCGCGCCCTTTTCGGGGGTGAATGAGTCTACCTGGGAGCATATGAAGCTATTGTATTTCCCGATGCTGCTGTTTGCTTTGGTGCAAAGCCGCTTTTTCAAGGGGTATGAGAATTTTTGGTGCGTGAAATCGGCAGGGTTTTCTGCAGGGCTACTGTTGATCCCCGCGCTGTTTTACACCTACAACGGTGCCTTCGGCAGATCTCCCGATTGGCTGAATATTGCCATCTTTTTTATCGCCGCGGCAGGGGTGTTTTGGTTGGAAGCGCGGCTGCTGAAGCGGGAGGCTATGCGTTGCAAACGCCCATGGGCGGCTTTGGGGCTCATTTTGCTGATGGGGGTATTCTTTGTGGTCTTTACCTTCGCGCCGCCGAGGCTTCCTTTATTTCAAGACCCGCTGACCGGAACTTATGGAATATAAAAAGTCGCTGAATTTCTTCAGCGACTTTTTGTTACCATAGATAAGGAAACAGGCGATAACGCACCTTTTCTTTATATTCTTTATAGCCGAGCAGCCCTTCGGTCAGGATCTGCTCTTCGTTTCGGATGCGGATCACCAGAAGAGGCGGATAAAGCAGAAAGATCAGCAGGGAAAACCAAGAGCCCAAGATCAGCGGCAGGGCAAGAAACAGCAAGAGCGTGGCAAGATACATAGGGTGGCGCACAATACCGTATAGTCCTGTATCGATAACCTTTTGGTCCTGCTGTACCTCAACGGTGCGGGAGAGATAGGCGTTTTCCCGCATCACTTCGGCATAAAGACCGTAGCCCAATAAAAAGAGCAGGGAAGAGAGCAGGGTAATGGCGGGCGGAACCTGCGACCATCCAAACCGAAAGTCCAGCCCTGCGACGATAAAGCCTGCCAAAAAGACCAGCCCCGAGAGAGCAACCACCCCTTTTTGGGGCGCCTCTTTTTCTTTGGCATTCAGCCGTTTTTCCAGAAGGGAAGGGGCTTTCAGAAACAGCACGATCCCTAAGATCAATACCGGAATAAATAATAAGCCGATGAAGAGCCAGCCTTGGAGATAGTAAAGAGTACCGGCAGGCAAAAAGAGCAGCGCGCCCACCAAAAGAAGGCTGCAGAGAAATTTGGTCAGGGCTTGCAGGAATAATTTCATTTTTTGGCTCCTTTCTTCGGTGCAGTCAACCGATAACTGTTTTGGATCAGATATTCCAGCTCTTCCATGGGCACCGAGCCGTCCAATAAGACCGAGATCCAATGCTCCTTGTTCATATGATAGGCGCGGAAGAAACGCCGATGATCCAAAATAGAATCAATAAAAAGGGGCTCCTCCTTGAGATTGAGGATAAAGCCGGGCTCCTCGTTGGCAAGCCCCAGCTTGCAAAGGGGGATCCGCATGATGACCCCAAACCACTTTTTGGTTCCCCGATGGCGGAATACCGCGATGTCGGGATCGTGGAAAAGATCATCCGGTTGGATCTCGTAGTATTCCCGGATCCATTGGATTACTTTTTTGACCATTTTACGCCCCGTCCTTTCTTGTTCCTGAGGCCATTATAGCAGATCTTTTCCGCTTTTTCAAATATTGGATTGTTTCTTCTTGCACAGGGGAAGGGGGTATGCTATAATAGGGGCGAAAAAGCGATAGGAGGGTAAACCATGACGTTGATTCAGGCGGCGGAGCTTCTGAAGGTGGAGTTTCCCGATGGAATGGGGGAGCAGGCATTATCGAAGGCGCTTTGTACGGTGGAACTGATTGACGCGTTGCAGGAAAAGTATGATCTTTTCGGCCCATATCACTCTTGCGTGCGTAGGGCGTTTTTGCAGGTGCGGGAGCAGGAGGCTCTATCTCTTTGGCTGGATGCGGCTTGCGCCTATTATATGGCGAGTGACCACGCCCATCGCATGGCTCTTTCGGTTCCTGCCACAGACGGAACCCTTGCGCGAGATTTTCTTGCGTTGTTTGTATTGCTTCCTGCGGTGGATGGGGTATATGATCGTTACCGCGCACGCGGGTTTACCCATGAGCGGGCGGTGGAGTTTCTCGGAATCTTTCAGATGGACATTTCCGTTATGGAAGCGCATATTCTGGGCAGACCCGCCCTGGATGGGGGCTATTACCGCTGGCTGACCCGTTTTTTAAGAGGCGGCATGTTTGATGAGGGCGGACTGAAATTTGAACTGAAAGAGGCGGCCGATACGGCAGTGGTGCTGAAAAACAAAAAAAGCGGCGCTTTGGTCATTTTATCAAACCTGGAAAAAGCCCATCAAAGCGGGATGCCCTTGGGCTCCGCGGGCTTTGAGGAGGCGGAGGGCTCTTTCTCTGCGGCGGTGAAAGAGACCGATGCCGCCTATATCGGCCATGAGATCGAAAATCATCGCATTCTGCGGGAGGAGCGGGTCTATCCCAAGGCGGAGTGGGAGGTCTTTCTTCGGGCGGGGGAGAAAATCGTGAATGTTCATATCCCCCGCAAGACCGATCTTACCCCCGAAAAGATCCAAGCAGCCTATGAGGGCGCGCGAGAGATTGTTGCCCGCTGTTATCCCGAGTATTCCGTCAAGACCTTTGTTTGCTCCTCTTGGATGATGGATCCCGCTCTCAATGAAATGTTGGGGGAACAATCCCGTATCAGTCAATTTTCCGCCCGTTATATGCGCTATCCCATTATAAGCGACGGGAAGGGCGTATTCACCTTTGTGTTCCATCCTTCCGATTTTGAAAAGCTTTCCCAATTGCCCGAGCAGACCACCCTCCAGCGCAAACTGAAGGAGAAATACTTGAAGGGCGAATACATTTACTCTTATACAGGCATTCTTCCCTTTGATCGGGTTTAAAATCAAAATAAGTGATAAAAAAGCACCCCGGTCGGGGTGCCTTTTTTATCCAAGCAAAACATCCGAGATCAGCATAATGCAAAATCCTACCAGGAGGGCGTATGTAGCGCCCCGCTGACTGCCGTGGGCATGGGTCTCGGGAATCATCTCATCGCTGATCACATAGAGCATGGTTCCGCCGGCAAAGGCCAGGGCAAAGGGGAGAATAGCGGTGGAGAGGCTGACGGCGAAATAGCCGATCAAGGTGCCCACCACCTCCACCAGACCGGTGGCCATGGCGGCAATAAAGGTGCGGCGCGGAGAAACGCCCGCCGCCAGCATGGGCCCGATAATAACCATTCCCTCGGGGATATTTTGCAGGGCAATGCCGCCGGCGATCAGAAGGGCCTGGGCGGTATCGCCGGAGCCGAAGCCAACGCCCGCCGCAATGCCCTCCGGCAGATTATGGATGGCGATGGCTGTGACAAAGAGCAACACCTTATTAAGATCGGCGTTGTGATGGTTTTCCGGCTCCGCCCCCACCAGCTTATGAAGATGGGGAACCAGCTTATCGATGAGATTGAGGCAGAGCGCCCCTGCAAAGATGCCGCCAACGGTAAAGAGCAAGCCGAACTTCCCGCCGTATTCCAGGGAGGGGAGGATCAGCCCCAATACCGCTGCCGCCAGCATCACGCCCGCGGCAAAGGATAATACAATGTCCGAAAAACGGTGGGAGAGCTTTTTGAAGATAAACCCGATCAGCGAGCCGATCACGGTGGCGCCGCCTACTCCCAGCGCCGTCAGCAATACTAATTTCATTCTTCGCTGAAGTTCTCTTTACCCACACCGCAGAGAGGGCAGGCAAAATCCTCGGGCAGGTCTTCAAATTTGGTGCCGGGGGCAATGCCGTTGTCGGGATCGCCCAGGGCTTCGTCATAGGTCCAGCCGCATACATCACATAC
Source organism: Eubacteriales bacterium (assembly GCA_045603925.1). Lineage (GTDB taxonomy): Bacteria > Bacillota > Clostridia > Oscillospirales > QAKW01 > QAKW01. The sequence continues at coordinate 8,586 of JAZUNB010000014.1, read as the reverse complement.
ATATTTCATAGTCTTTTCTTCTCCTTTTTTGATTTGATTTTTATTTTGGCAAAGGGCATCGGCAAGAGCCGCCAATTGCCCTTCACTTTCCTGATTCAGCGCCGAGAGGATCTTTACAGAGGTCTCGACAAAGGTAATGTTTTTGCTGTTTTCCAGCATCCGTCTCATGATCTTGGCGGCGGTGGGCGCCCAGCTGCCGTTTTCAATAAAGGCAACGGTGCGGTTCTGGAAATTCCGTTCGGTGAGATGGTCGATAAATTCCTTCATAAAGGGGAAAATATCCCCGTTGTAGGTGGTGGTAGCCAGCACCAGAGTGCCGTAACGGAAGGCATCCTCCACCGCCTCTGCCATATCACAGCGGGCAAGATCGTTGACCACCACCTTGGGGCAGCCCTTCTCTTTTAACTGCTCCGCCAATTGCAGGACAGCCTTTTTGGTATTCCCGTAAACGGAGGTATAGGCGATGACGATCCCTTCGCTCTCCACCCCATAAGAGGACCAGATATCGTAAAGATTCAAATAATAGTCTAAATTCTCGTTTAATACAGGGCCGTGGAGGGGGCAGATGGTTTGGATCTCCAGAGCGGCGGCTTTTTTCAATACCGCCTGCACCTGAGCGCCGTATTTTCCCACAATGCCGATATAATAACGGCGGGCCTCGCAGGCCCAATCTTCCTCTGCATCCAGTGCGCCGAACTTGCCGAAACCGTCGGCGGAAAACAGCACCTTATCGGCGGTATCATAGGTCATGAGGACCTCCGGCCAGTGAACCATGGGGGCGGCAATGAACTGCAGGGTATGGGCGCCCAGCTTCAGCGTGTCTCCTTCGCCCACAACGATTTGCCGGTGGGCAAAATCAGTGCCGAAAAAGTTTTTCATCATCCCAAAGGCCTTGGCGGAAGAGACGATTTTTGCGGCGGGATAGCGCGCGGCAAAGGCGGTGATGCCGGCAGAATGATCCGGCTCCATATGCTGAACGATCAGATAATCGGGCGTTCTGCCCAGAGCGGCGATATTGCCCAGCCATTCTTCAATGAAGCGGGCATCCACCGCATCCATCACAGCAACCTTTTCATCCATAACGGCATAGGAATTATAGGCCATGCCGTTGGGTACGATATACTGCCCCTCAAAAAGATCGATTTTGCGGTCATTAACGCCGATATATTGAATGTCTTTGGAAATAAACATAATAGACTCCTTTTTTGTAGTATGCTTGTCTCGCTAATATTTATTTTACATTTTTTAAAAAAGATGTCAATAAAAAACGACCCCGCAGGGTCGTTTTTTTATTTCCAATTAACGATCAATGTGATAGGCGGAATAATCCTGCTCGGTGCCGATGCGGAATTTGGCGATAAAGCCATAGTGATCGGAGATATAGCCGGCGGCCACCTTATCGGCGGGATCGTCGTAATGGGTGTAATCAAAGCCGTAATAATCCACCGTCATATGGGGCATATGGCGGGCGAAGATATGATCCAGCTGCCGATCTCTGCCGGGGGTAGGGTCGGGGGATGCGCCGGTGTCATAACTGCCGGTCAGGGACCCGTTGAGACTGCCTAATTTGCAAAGGCCGTCGTCGGCCAGGTTTTGGGCCACATCCTGAATGCACATCACTTCGTCCCAATCCACCGACATTTGATACTCCACACTCTCGTAATGGAAGTTAAAATCGCCGCCCACAAAGCAGTATTCATTTTTACCCGCCTTATTGAAGAGGTCATAGAACTGCTGCATGGACTTCATAGGGGTCTCTCCGCCGGTATCCACATGGGCGGTATAGGCATAAAAGACGGCGCCGGTGGCTTTGTCCTTCAGCTTTACCCAGGTGCAGATGCGGATGTGATCGGCACCTGCCTCATAGGAGGGGGATTCAATGGACGGAGTTTCGGAAAGCCAGAAATGGCCGCTGTCCAGCTCCTGATATTTTTCGGTTTTGTAGAGTACAGGTGTGCTTTCCAATACCGACTGGGATTCGGAACGGTATTTATAATGCAGGGTGTAATTCTTGCTGAAATATTCGTCGGTCTGAAAGAAGTTGATCCAGGCCTTGGTGCCCTCCTGGCATAGGATCACATCGGGCTCATGGGTCTTTACCATAGTTCTGAAGCGGCGGTTGCGGTTATAGGCGCTTAAGGTGGCGGGCTCCCGCTCGTTGGGATCGTTGCCGATCTGGTTGCCGGTGGTCCGCAGGTTTTGCATTAAGAAGGTAACGGGCGTACCGCTTTTATCGGCCTTCAGGGCGGCAACATCCTTGCCTGCATCATCACCCTTGGGCGTCTCTGCATCTTCTTCGTTCTTCTCAGGTTCCTCTTTGGGGCCTTCGGGGTCCTCTTTGGGCTCTTCGGCATCCTCTTTGGGCTCTTCGATATCTTCTTCCGGTTTCTCGTTCTTTTCCTTGGGGTCTTCGGATTCTTCCTTGGAGGGCTTGTCGGTCTCACCGCTGTCGGGGTTGACCAGGGTATCGGGGTCGGCGGTAAAATCATCGTTTTCGTTGTTGCCGCATCCGCTGACCATGGTCAGGATCATCAAAGCGATCAGCAAACAAGCGAGCCATCTTTTCAACTTCATATCGTTTACTCCTTTTACAAAAGTGCTTTAATTTCATTATACAAGAGTTTTATCATTGACTCAATGCACAAATTATGATAAAATATGAAAAAATTCACTGAATTTGAGGTGAAAACGGCGATGCTTTATAATAAACCCTTTGATGAGGCGCATCCAAAGCTTTATCGGAACGCCAGCGATCGGATCAATCACGAGGTCTCGGTGCTGGAGATCGGGCATAATTGCGTGCCGGCAGGTCTCAACCGTCTGAGAACGCGGAATGTTTATATCATCCATTACATAGTGGCAGGGAAGGGGGTCTTTCTGGATAGCCCCTTCGACAGCGGATGCGGCTATATGGTGGCTCCCGGTGAGCTGGAAAATATCACCGCCGATCCCGATGATCCCTTTGAGAGCTATTGGATCATGCTGCGGGGCGTGCGGGTGCCGGAGCTGCTGCAAAAATGCGGACTGCCTACTCATAACGCGGTCTTTACCTGCCCACGGACTGTGGAATGCGGTGCTGTGATCCGCCGCTACCTGGAGGCGCCCCATCGGGCCAATGAGGCGGCAGAGGCCAGCCTTCTGCAGGCGGCTTTTTATGAGCTGATGTCCATTCATCTGGAGGAGACCGCCGCCAAGGCGGAGGCCCCCAAGCGGGCGGTGCAGAAGGTGGCGGAATACCTGGAGCAGAATGCTCAGCGCAAGCTGAGGATCAGCGAGGTGGCAGAGCGGTTTTATCTCTCTCAGAACCATATGTGCATCCTGTTCCGGCGGGAATACGGCGTCTCGCCTCAGGAATACCTTTTGGCATTGCGGATCGAAAAAGCGAAGGCGCTTCTGGCTCGTCGGGATGAGAAATTCCCCATTAAGATCATTGCCGCCTCGGTGGGCTTTGATAACCCCCTCTATTTTTCCCGCTGCTTTTACGGGCGTGAGGGTTGCTCTCCCAGCGAATACCGAAAACAGGCGCTTTCGCAGCAAATAGATTAAGATGTCACAAAGTGTTTAAAAAAAACAACATTCCGTCATACAAATTTCGCCGATGGTGTGGTACAATTTTCATGTAACCTTTATATAGGGCGTACTATACCCTTTTCGCAAGCGCCTTATTTGTATATGAAAGTTTACCTTGAACGTTCGTAAAAGCAAGTCAGGAGGATAAATTTATGAACAGAAAGAATTGGATCTCTGCTTTAATGGCGGTGATGATGGTCATTTCTATGATGACCTGCTTCGCTGTGCCTACTGTTATGGCAGAGGAAGTGGATCTTAGCAATGTCCCCTCGGTTCAATCGATCTCTTCCGCCCAGAGCGGCAGTCAGCAGTATAAGATCGAGACCGTTGAGGATCTGATCTACGCCGCAAAGAACTATAAGTTCTATACTGCGGGCGATATGATCTATCTTGCAAACGATCTGGATATCGCTGCTTATGATGGCGGCTTTGCCGGCGAGTTTGTGGGCTTCGGTGAAAACCACGACTCGAATAAGGGTACCACCTTCATGGCTGATTTCGACGGTCTGGGTCATACCATTTATAATTATGAGGATACCCACGCCATCTTCAGAGGAAAAGGCGGTATTCTCCGCAATCTGAACATTGTGGATGCCAATATGAATGCGGCCGCTGCCGGCGCTTTGGTTGTGGCTGCCGCCGATGCATTGGGCACCACCACCATTTCCAATGTTCATGTTTATAATTCCACCATCACCGCAGGCAATGTGGGCGTGGCGATGATCCTGGGCTTTACTAATAATAAGTCCACCCGCCATGTTCTGATCGAAAACTGCAGTGTCATCAACTCTACTGTGGAGACCGAGACCACCACCAGCGGTTCCTCTCTGGTGGCGGTGCGTTTCCGTGATCAGTCCGGCGCATCCCTGACCTTGAAGAACATTGTGGTGGCCGAAAGTACTCTGATCACCCCCAATGTCACCAATGAAGGCGGCGGTCTGGTGGTCGCCGACTGCGCAGGTCGTGGTAATCTGGCAGTTCTGACTTTCGATAACATCGCAGTTCTGAATTGTAAGCTGGTCAACCTGTCCGATAGCTGCGCCGGCATCCTGACCGTCGGCCCCAAATACGGCGGTACCCTCAATGCTACCAATATCTTTGCCGCAGGCAATATGAGATCCACTGATGCCGGCGCAAACTGGAAAAAGCTGGATCGCGTGATCGATTATACCTCCTCTTGTTCCGTGATCCTCGGTGAGATCCGCAATGTGGTCACCGATGTGGGCGTTACCAATGTGGTAAAGAGCGCCAAGAGCGGTGTTGCCACGATCCCCAATGAGAATCAGACCACCGGCTACGGTGCGGAAGCCGCCCTGGCTTCTGCCAATATCTATGCTGATGTGGGCGGCTATACCCTCTGGGGTTATGATGGCGACGGAATGATCGTTCCCGCCGATGCCGCATCCTCCTTCCCTTATCAGATCACCTTTGTGACCGAGGAGGATACCATTGTTCTGGGTACCGATCCCGACGGTTGCATGGTCGGTGCTGAGGATATCCTCAGCATGATCGAAACCACTGACTGGATCGATGCGATGACCGGTGATTATTGGATTGCCGATATCTGGCAGATGTTTACGGAAAATACCCGCTATGTTCAGGATGGTGTTTGCGCTTATCGCTATGCCTCCACCGGCGTGGATACCCATAAGCTGACCTGTCTGAACAGCGGCTGTTCCGACCATCCCGATCAGGAATTGCCCTGTCTGGAGGATGACGGTGCTCTGCGCGATCCCTCTCTGGATGAGGATGAGGTGAAGTACTTCACCCCCGCAATGCTGGGTTACTATTGCAGTCATTGCGGCAATTCCTTTACTGCTCCCGATCCCGAAAAGGAAATGGCTCCCGCCATCTCCTTTACTACCGATAAAGATATCTATAAAGCCGGCGAGGCCATCAAGCTGACCGTTTCTCCTGCGGCCGATGCAGGCATTGCCAACTATGATATCACCGTTACTTATGATCCCGCGATCCTGACTTATACCGATGATGCCAATGCAAACGGTACGATTAAGTTTACCAATATGTCCGGTGCCTTCTCCCTGAACTTTACCGCCGGCAGCAGCTCCACCGAAGTGACCATGACCATCGATCGTGCAGTAAACGCTTCCGCGGAAGAGCTGGATTTCTATGCCAAGGAAGTGGTTGCTGCCATCTGGAACTCGGTGGTTCCCGTTACCGAAGTGGACAATATCGATACCAATGAATTCTTCATCGAGACTGTTGAAGATCTGCTCTTCCTGCAGACGAACTTCAGAAAGTTTACCAGAGGCGATATGATCTATCTCTATGAGGATCTGGATATCACCGCTTACGATGCAGATAAAGATGCCGATGAGAAATTTGCCAAGGTCTGGACCGGTATCGGCGCTACCTACAGTGACCTGTTCAAGGGCGAGTTCAACGGTATGGGCCATAAGATCATCGGCTGGACCGCTCCCGCTCCTCTGTTCAAGTACGTATACGGCGGTGCATACGGCAATGTTACCTTTGTGGATGCAAAGGTAACCGGCCTGCCCGGTAATATGGGTCTGTTCTTTGGCGGTTCTGCTTATGAAAGCGCCGCTACCACCGTATCCAATGTGCATATGGTCAATTGCGATGTCAGCGCAACTGCCGCCATCAACGGCATTATGATCGGCTTTATGAATAATCGCAAGTTCGATCTTACCCTTGAAAACTGCTCGGTTGTGGGCTCTACCCTCAGCAATAGTGCCAGTAATGTCCGCGGCACCGGTCTTCTGATGGCCGAGTGGGCAGGCCATGCATCTACTTCTGAGACCCTGACACTGAACAACATTGTTGTGGCCGGCAATAAACTGAAGGTCAACAACAGCAACTCCACCGGTGGCGGTCTGGTGATCGGTGACAGCAACAACAACAGTGCCAAGATGGTCTTCAACAACATCCTGGTTGCCGATAACCTGATGCAAAACGAAAATGCCGATAATGCAACCATCCTGATCGGTGATTATTACGGTACGAAGAAGACCATCACCATTAATAATCTGATCAGCTTGAACAATAAGCGCGGCACCAACATCAACAGCGCCGCCACCCTGAAGGCCATTACCGCCCTTGTTGTTTCGAAGGTAAATAATGGCGTTTATTCCACCGAGGTGACGGCTGAGCGCGTGACCCTCGATGCCGCCACTTATGTGGTGCTGGGCAATGCCGCCACTTCCATGGCTGCAACCACCCAGTATATCGATCTGCGCGGTGCGGTTGCTCTGCTCAACGATAGCGCCGCCTATCCCTGGACGGTGAATGCCAACGGTCTGGTGGTTGTTGCAGGCGAGGCCAAGATCCCCCATGCCATCACCTTTAAGGATGAAGACGGTGTGACGGTTCTGGCTATTGTCGGTACCAACCCCAATACCGATAAGCTGATCACCAATACCACTTTGATCAATATTCTGAAGAATAAGGCCTGGTATAATAGTAGCGGTAAGCTGGTTGTCCGTAAGGGCGAGCGCTCTACCATCTGGGCTACCATCGGCACTACCGAGAACTGCAATTATCTGGCGGTTGCCGCAGCTAATATTCATAACGTTGTTTATTGTGTGACCAATAATAACGGCACTCATTATACTACCTGCGGCGATGCCACCTGCGCGGCTCACCGCACTGCCAATGTAAACTGTGAACGGGTGCAGGACTATGATGCAGCCGATGTGCTGGGCACTTATTATGAGTATTCCAAGGAAGGTAAGACCTGCCTGGATTGCGGCGGTATCTGGACCGTGAGAGGTCTGGGCGTTGCTCCCGTGAAGCTGGTCGCCGATAATACCAAGTATCCCACTCCCAATCCTGAGCTTTCCAATCAGGTGAATGTGGATGTGGTATTGCCCGATGATGTTCTGGTGGATGAAGTGACCCTTAAGTTTACCTATGATGCGGCTGAGCTGACCTTTATCCGCTTCGAGGATTACGGCTTCGATTATGAATTGGATGATACCACAAGCGGTCTTCTGATCCTCCGCTTTACCGGAATCGGCCTGCAGACCGGCGAGCTGGGTACTCTGGTCTTTGAGACCTGCACCGATTCCACTGTAGACAGCGGCCTGGATCTGGAGATCACCCGTTGGGTCGCCGTCAAGAATGAAGGCGAAAATCTGACGAACATCCTGAGCGAAGTAAAGAATGTTCATGGGTCTGTTGCCTTTAAGATCTATTTCTACCGCAGCTTCACCGTCGGCGATGTATACGGCAACGATGATGTTGTGGATCTGAAGGATGCGGTCGTACTGCTGCAGGTATTGAGCGGTCAGCGTCCGGTGGACGATGCAGATTTCAGCCTGGAGGCTGCCAATGTATTCGATCCCAACGGTGCAGACGGCGAAGGTGCCAATACCGTTGATACCTCCGACCTGGCGCGGATCATGAAGGTACTCACCGGTGAGATCACCCAGGATGATCTGCTGGATGTGGATGACCATCAGGGCAGATTGCCTCAAATTATTGTGATCGAGATCGTTGTTCCTAAATAATATTTAGATGCCCCTCTGCGGCGCTCTTCTTCGGAAGAGCGCCGCTCTTTTTTTCTTCCTATTTATATAATGCGGAAGAATTTCGTTGATTTTTATAGAAATGTCACAAATTGTTTTGTAAAAGCAACATTTTACTATACAAAATTCAAAAGGATAATGGTAAAATGATAGAGTAGATTGGTGTCATAGCCTCATCAAGCAATTTTGGATAAGGAAATAGGTCGAGTTTTCTTCCCGAAGGAGCCGTGAGGTACACCCTTTTATCTGCTTTTTGCCGAACCGTTCATTTCGGCAAAGAGCGAATCCCTTTAGATGGGTAGGAAGGAACCCGTCTATAAAAAAACAAAAATTTTTTAGGAGGAATTTTTCTATGAACAGAAGAAATTGGCTTTCTGCTCTGTTGGCTGTAATGATGGTCATTTCCATGATGACCTGCATTATCCTGCCCGCTTCCGCAGAAGACGCAATGACTCAGGAAGAAGCATTGCTGCTTCCCGCAGTTGATACTGCCGTTCTGGAAGACGGT
>JAZUNB010000013.1:0-3127 GCA_045603925.1 Eubacteriales bacterium | reverse complement strand
CGAGGATCCCGCCGCTCCCGAGGAGCCCGTTGCTCCTCCTTCGGGAGACACCACCGGAGACAGCAACACCTCTGCTCCTGCTCCCGAAAAGGAACCGGAGAAAAACAACAACTATAAAGAGCCCGAAGGCAACTGGATCGTTGCCGGAGATCAATACGCTCATGTAGACAAAGAAGGCAACGGAAACCTTTACCAAGGCGAATTCAAAGACGAAGCGCCGAAAAACCCCGGTGATAAAGCCGAAGTCATCCTGAAGGATGAAGAGGGCAAGGAAGCGGGAAGTGTGATCGTTGAGAAAGAGGAAGACGGCACCCTAAATGTTGTGGGCGAGGATTTCAGCAAGGATCAGATGCCCATCTGGGCTTGGTTCCTCATTGGCGGCGGAATCGTTGTTCTCGGCGCTGCGGCTGTTGTGGGCTATTTGTATTATCAAAAGAAAAAGGCTGCTGTTACGGAGTAAAGAGAGGTACTTACCATGAAAATTGCAGTAAACACCGGGGTATTAAATCGGGTCTGCTCTCTGGAGGAGACCCTGGAGCTGATCAAAGCCGCCGGATTTGACGGTGCCGAGATCAGTCTGGATCGGATCATGAAGGGGCCCGATGATTGGGACACCCGCTTTCAGGGGGAGAATTACCTGGAAGAGGCCCGCAAACTGAAGGCCTTTATGGATGAACTGGGGCTGGAAGCGGCGCAAGCCACCGCGCCCCGTGCCAAATTCCGCCCCGACTATTACACCAACCCCTATTCCTATGAAATGGCGGCCCGCAGCATTGAGATCGCCGCGGAATTGGGTGCTCCTGTGATCGTGATCTTTCCGGTGGACCGCCCCGGCTATCCCGGCAATGAAGAAAAGCTTTTTGAGATCTCCATGGATTTCTACGGCAAGTTTGCCGAGACCGCAGAGCGCGCAGGCATCAAGATCGGCATCCCCAATACCGGGGCATTCAGCTTCCATCGCCACGGACCCGGCCATTATGTCTGCTCCAAGCCGGAGGAGCATATCCGCTATGTGAACGCCCTGAACGAGAAATATCCCGACCGCTTTGTGGCCTGTATGGATCTGGGCCAGCCCAATATGGTCTGCGGCCACGCCGAGGATAATATCCGCGCCCTTGGCGGCCTCATCGGCTGTATCCACGCCAACGATAATCATTACCGCAAGGATGATCATTGCATTCCCGGTCACGGTGTCATCGACTTTGAGGCGATTTCCACGGCGCTGAAGGAGATCGGCTACGAGGGCTATTATACCCTCAATTGCGCCTTGAATCTTCCCCGCGCCCTGGCGGCCTCGGCCCTTACCCATATGGCGGATGTTGCCCGCTATTTCGCCGAAAAATAAGGAGGGCAAGCAATATGAAAGTCGCCATCAACAGCGGTGCTTTTTTGAAATTTTACAACAACGATATGTACGAAGCCATGAACGCCTTTAAAGCGGCCGGCTTCGATGCCATGGATTTTTCCATTATGACGGTGCAGGGCCGGCCCGAATGGGATGAGACCCATTATGAGGATTCCGCCAAGCGCCTGCGGGAGCACGCCGAAAAGATCGGTCTGCCCATTACCCAGACCCATTCCGGAGGCGACGGGATCCGCTCCTTAAAGATCTCCGCCCTTTGCGGCGCCGACCAATGCGTTATTCATCCCCGCATCATCCAGCCTCATTTAGGCCGTGAGGAGGCCAACTTCAAAAAGAATATGGAATTCTACAGCCAATTTGCCGATACCGCTCTGGCGGTGGGCTGCAAGGTAGGTGTGGAAAATATGTTTAAATGGGAATGGGAGCATGAGATCATTCAGCACAGCTCCTGCTCCCGCCCCGAAGAATTCTGCCGCTATGTCGATGCCCTGGAAGAGAAATTTCCCGGCGCTTTTACGGCGGTATTGGATGTGGGCCATATCCATGTGGTGCAGGTGGATCCTGCTGAATGCATCCGCAAATTGGGCAAGCGCCTTTCGGGCTTACATATCCACGATAACTGCGGCTACACCGATCACCACGCCATCCCCGGCATTTGCAAAAACGGGATCAACTTCGCTTCCATGATGGAAGCTCTTAAAGAGATCGATTTCAAGGGCGATTTCACCTTAGAGGTTTCCCATCCCAACCAGGCGCCCGCCCTGATGCCGGCAACGCTGGAGTTTATTCAGACCGTCAGCCGTTACTATGCCAATTTGATGGAGGTGGATGAATAATGAGAACGTCCGTTCACGGGCAGATCTATTACGCCCATTACGATCGGGATAAAAAGCGCACCATGGCCGCCTTGAAGGAGGCGGGCTATGACTGCATGGCCATCGGTGTAATGACCAATCATCCCGATTGGGATCCCGAGCATTATGAAGCCTCGGCCCTGGAGGTGCGGAAATATTCCGAGGAGATCGGAATGCCCATCAACATCGCCCATGCCGCCGGCTCTAATCGGGAGGCAATGGAGCGCAGTCTGAAGATCGCCGCTCTTTGCGGCGCCGAATATTGGGTCATTCATCCCCGCATACCCAAGCCCTACGAAGTAGATTATCAACTTCTGAAGGAAAAGAATTTTCCCGTATCCATTGAAAAGATCGCATCCTATGCGGAACTGGCCAAAGAATACGGCATCGGCATCGCGGTAGAGAATATGTTTAAATATGATTGGGACTGGGAGTATATCCGCGACGCCTCCTGCTCCGAGCCCGATGAATTTATCCGCTATGTGGATACCCTCAATGAGATGTATCCCGGTGTGTTCTCCGCTTGTCTGGATACCGGCCATGTGGCGCTGGTGGGTCAGAAGCCCGATGAGGTGGTTCGCAAGTTGGGCTCCCGCCTTACCTGCCTCCATGTCCACGACAATGATCTGACCTCCGATATGCATACCATCCCCGGTCTTTGCAAGATCGACCATGTGAAGCTGATGGAGGCGCTCCACGATGTTGGCTACCAAGGGGATTTCACCCTGGAGATCTCCTGCGGCTATCCCAAGGAGCTGGTTCCTGCCCATATGAAATACACCGCGCAGGTCTCCCGCTATTACGCCGACCTTTTTAAAGATCAATAACCCAAACGAAAAGAGGCTGTAAAAAATCCGGTGATTTTTTACAGCCTCTATTTATTATATAAGGAAAGAAAACCCGCGGATCC
>JAZUNB010000012.1:0-3952 GCA_045603925.1 Eubacteriales bacterium | reverse complement strand
GTTGCTCCCACCTTCGGTGTTGAGGGTATGTTCGGTACCAACCCCCTGACTCTCGGTGTTCCCACCGATGAGGAGTTCGACTTCAACTTCGACGGCGCTTCCTCCACTTACCAGAACGGTAAGCTGGAATACTATGCCCGTATCGGCAAGGATGCCCCCAAGGGCTCCCTGATCTGTGTGGACGGTAACGAATTTGTCGGTTCCTCCGCAGATGCGCTGAAGACCATGGCTCGCCGCGAGGCTGCTCTTTGCACCCTGGGCGGACCCGGTGAGGAGCAGGCCGGCTATAAGGGCTATGGCTATGCCATGTTTGTGGAGCTGCTGTCTGCTGTTCTGCAGGACGGTAGCTACGGTAAGAGCCTGACCGGTCTGGATGCGGACGGCAATAAGGTTCCCTTCCGCCTGGGTCACTTCTTTATCGCCATCGATACCGATCACTTTTTGGGCGAGGATGTTTGCCGCAAGAAGGCCGGCGACATTCTGCGTGATGTACGCGCCTCCAAGAAGGCTCCCGGCGAAGAGCGGATCTATACCGCAGGCGAGAAGGAGCATCTGGTTCGCCTGGCCCGTAAAGACGGTGTACCCATCAACGAGTCTGTTCAGGCTGAGATGAACGCTGTTCGCGATGAGCTGGGTCTTACCCAGTATGTATTCCCCTGGGAGGAGTAAGAATATGGATATCAGACAGGAATCCCTGAAAAAGCACTACGAATGGAACGGCAAGATCGAGGTCGTTACCCGTTGCCCCATCGAGACCCGCGAGGATCTTTCTCTGGCCTATACCCCCGGCGTTGCCGAGGCTTGCCTGGAGATCCAGAAGGACTATAATAAGAGCTATGAGCTGACCCGCCGCAACAATATGGTGGCTGTTATCACCGACGGTACCGCCATCCTGGGTCTCGGCGACATCGGCCCCGAGGCCGGTATGCCGGTTATGGAAGGCAAATGCGCCCTCTTTAAGGCCTTCGCCGATGTAGACGCCTTCCCCATCTGCATCCGCAGCAAGGATGTAGACGAGCTGGTACGCACCATCTATCTCATTTCCGGCTCCTTCGGCGGCATCAACCTGGAGGATATCGGCGCTCCCCGTTGCTTTGAGGTGGAGCGCAAGCTGAAAGAGATCTGCGATATCCCCATCTTCCATGATGACCAGCACGGTACCGCCATCGTGGTTGCCTCTGCGCTGATCAATGCGCTGAAGGTCGTCAAGAAAAACATCGGTGAAGTGAAGGTGGTTATCAACGGCGCCGGCTCCGCCGGTATCGCCATCGGCAAGCATCTCTTGAATATGGGTGTCAAGAACCTGACCATGGTGGATCGCTTCGGTATCATCTGCAAGGGTATGCCCGAGCTGAACGAGGCTCACGCCGAGATGGCCGAGATCACCAATCTGGAGCATAAGATGGGCAACCTGGCCGACGCTATGAAGGGCGCCGATGTATTCATCGGTGTATCCGCCCCCAATATCGTCAGCGAAGAGATGGTGGCCTCTATGGCAACCGATGCCATTATGTTCCCCATGGCCAACCCCACCCCCGAAATCATGCCCGATAAGGCGAAAGCCGCCGGCGCACGGATCGTGGGTACCGGCCGTTCCGACTTCCCCAACCAGATCAACAATGTATTGGCTTTCCCCGGGATCTTCCGCGGTGCTCTGGACTGCAGACCCTCCTGCATCAACGAGGAAATGAAGGTCGCCACCTCCTATGCGCTGGCCGCCCTCATCCCCGATGAAGAGCTGAACGAGGAAAACATCATCATCGGCGCTTTGGATAAGAGAGTGGCTCCCGCGGTTGCCGAAGCAGTCATCGAGGCTGCCAAGAAGACCGGCGTTGCCCGCATCTGAACCCAATAAAACCAAAAGGGGCTGTAAAAATAGTCCGAACCGCAAAGGGCAAGAAAAATAAGGGTCTTTTCAAAAAGGCTCTGCCTTAAAACCATAAAAAGGAAGGGAAATATCGAGTTTTCGATATTTCCCTTTTTTATTACTTGATTTTTTCTTGTACTGCGCGAAGATGCTTTTGCAATTCCAAAAGCTCCTTGCGGGAGGAGACCCCCAATTTGCCGTAAAGATTTCGGTTATGGTATTTGAGGGTATTTTCCTTGATCTGCATCATTTCCAGGATCTCTTTGGAGGTTCTTCTTGCGATATGGGCCTCATAGACCGCCCGCTCGGTGGGGGTCAATTGCTCAAGGCCCATCATAAAGAGCTCCATCCGTTCAGGAGCGATTTCCTCCGAAAGAGGGCTCTCAACCATTTCTGCTTCCGCCCCGATGGGAGCGTTTTCCACCTGCTTCACAATGGCGCGGAGCCGACGGTTTTCATTCATCACCAGATGGGCGCCCAAAAGAAACAGCTCGCTGATGATATAGGAAACCGAGAGCATCTCAAAGCCGATATCCGACAACTGCTCGATCAACCAGACCCCGATATTCACAAATACCGCAATAACGAGGATCACCGCGTGGGCGGTGGTATCAATGGTCTTTTTTGCACGGGCGCATATGATCACCGCCACCATGGCAGAAAAATAGCCCAGCAGATAAACAAGGTACAGCGGATGCAACGGCCCATAGACCTTCACCAGCGTAGATACGCCGTTCACGATCGCAAAGGAAACCTCCTTATAATAGATGGGCAGAATGCCCGGACTTGCGGCAATGAGAAACACAACAACGGATAGTGCTCCCAAAGCACCGTGCAGCCATTTTGGATGCTTCGTGCCGGTAACATTCAATATGATCATCAACATCGACAGCGGCAAAAAGACCGAGCCGAAATAAGCAATCCGATTGGCCCAAAGGGCCATCTCCAGGCAGGTGGAGACCGAGAGCAGCGTATAGCCGATATTCACCACCGCAACCGAGGAAAAGAGCAACAGGAACCAGCCTCTTTTTTGGCGCACCAAAAGGAAGCAGCCGACCAACAGCAAAAGAGAAAGCACCGCCGCCGCGCCGTAAACAAGGGCAAGGCTCGCGCTTTTATCCCCCACTGCGGCGCATCCCGAAAGGCCACCTATTAAATTGAGTAAAATGAAAACCACCGCAATGCGCCTTTTCATTCCGCTCTCCTTCTAAAAAAACGAAAACCCACACTTTTCGGGTGGGGACAACCGCAGCTGCCTTCGTTATAATGATGATAGTATAAATACTATTTGCATTATATCACAAGGTATCGTTTTTTTCAATAGCGAAGCTTTGGCGGTATAAAGAAGGAGGAAAAACAATGAAGCATACGGCAACAAAACGGATCTTAAGTATGTTGCTCACCGTGGTAATGGTAATGGGTCTGATCCCATCCGCCATGATCCCCGCTCACGCGGGCCACGCGTGCAGCGAATGTCAGGAGTGGATCGACGGATCCCCTTATTGCAGCGAATGCTATGCCTGCGAAGAATGTGTGGAGCTGTGCATTGAATGCGGCAAGTGCACCGATTGTTCCGGCTCTGAAATTTGTGACGGCTGCTCCGACGAGGAGATCGGCGATAAGATGTGCCTGGAGTGCGCGTATGACAGAGGCACCCACTGTCCCGATTGTGAAACTTGCTATTTTGCCGCGGGTGAGTGGTGTGAGGAATGCGGCTTGTGCGGCGATTGCGTCGATATAGACGTTGCGTGCACCGCTTACCACGGTCTGCGCCTTTGCTTTGAGTGTGCCGCAGATAAAGACAGCCATTGCCCCGGTTGTGAAAAGTGTCATGGAGATGCTGATGGTTTTTGTGGGGAGTGTGGTATGTGCGACGACTGTGTGGAAATAGACACTGAATGCTCCGAAACACATGGAATCGAGCTTTGCAAAGAATGTGCCGCGGGCTATGAAACCCACTGCCCCGGTTGCGAACAATGTTATTTTGATGTGCAAGGCTGGTGCGAGGAGTGTATGCTGTGCGCCGATTGCGTGGAACTTGACGAGGGATGCTCCAGTGTGGTTGGCGCGGTGATTTGCGAGGAA
>JAZUNB010000011.1:0-70855 GCA_045603925.1 Eubacteriales bacterium | reverse complement strand
GACCCCAAGTATTACAAGTGGACCCAGTGGATTTTCCTTCAGCTGTTCAAGAAGGGTCTGGCCTACAAGTCCACCATGCCTGTCAACTGGTGTACCTCCTGCAAGTGCGTGCTGGCCAACGAAGAGGTCGTGGACGGCGGCTGTGAGCGCTGCGGTTCTCCCGTCATCCGCAAGGAGAAGTCTCAGTGGATGCTGAAGATCACTGAGTATGCCGAGAAGCTGATCGAGGGTCTTGGGGAAGTCGATTTCATTGAGCGTGTGAAGACCCAGCAGTTGAATTGGATCGGTAAGTCCACCGGCGCTACCGTTCGTTTTAATACAACGGTGGGCAGTGAATTGGTGGTCTATACCACCCGTCCCGATACCTTATTCGGTGCTACTTATATGGTTATTGCTCCCGAGCATCCGATGATCGAGGAATATAAGGATCAGCTCTCCAATTATGATGAGGTGATCGCGTACCGCGAGGCCGCCGCTGCCAAGAGCGACTTTGAGCGTACTGAATTGGTGAAGGATAAAACCGGTGTGAAGCTGGAAGGTATTCGCGGCATTAATCCCGTGAACGATCAGGAAATCCCCATCTTTGTATCCGACTATGTGCTGATGTCTTACGGCACCGGTGCGATCATGGCCGTTCCTGCCCACGATACCCGCGACTATGAATTTGCTAAGGTCTTTGATCTTCCCATCGTTCAGGTAGTGGCCGGCGGCGATATCTCTGAGACCGCCTTTACCGATGTAGAGACCGGAACGATGATCAACAGTGGCTTCCTCAATGATCTTTCGGTAGAAGAGGCTAAGAAAAAGATCATCGAGTATCTTGCTGAAACCGGCAAGGGTGCGCCCAAGACCAATTATAAGCTCCGTGACTGGGTGTTCTCCCGTCAGCGTTATTGGGGCGAGCCCATCCCCATTGTTCATTGCCCTAAATGCGGTCCCGTTGCCGTTCCCGAAGAGCAGCTCCCCTTGTTGCTGCCGGATGTGGAAAGCTATGAGCCTACTGATAACGGCGAGAGCCCCTTGGCTGCAATGGATAGCTTTGTGAATACCACCTGCCCCTGCTGTGGTGCTGCTGCTAAGCGGGAAACGGATACGATGCCCCAGTGGGCAGGTTCTTCCTGGTATTTCCTGCGCTATATGGATCCCCATAATAATGAGGCTTTGGCTTCCGAAGAGGCGCTGGAGTATTGGGGTCCTGTGGATTGGTATAACGGTGGTATGGAGCACACCACTCTGCACTTGCTGTATAGCCGCTTCTGGCATAAATTCCTTTATGACATCGGTGTTGTTAAAACGGCGGAGCCTTACGCTAAGCGTACCTCTCACGGTATGATCCTGGGTGAGGGCGGCGAGAAAATGTCCAAATCCCGCGGCAATGTTGTTAACCCCGATGATATTGTACGGGATTACGGTGCGGATACCTTGAGAACCTATGAAATGTTCATTGGTGACTTTGAAAAAAGCGCTCCCTGGAATACCTCCAGCATTAAGGGCTGTAAGCGCTTTTTGGAGAAATCCTTCGGCTTGCTGGATATCTTGACCGAGGGGGATGAGATCTCCAAGGAATTGGAACGCGCCTTCCATCTGGCCATTAAGAAGGTGGGGGATGATATCGATCATCTGAAGATGAATACCGCTCTTGCAACCTTGATGAGCCTGATCAATGAGATCAGCGCCAAGGGCGCTATCAATAAGAAGGAACTTGAAATCTATATCAAGATGCTTTATCCCTTTGCGCCTCACCTCGGCGAGGAAATGTGGGAGATCGGTGGCTATGAAGGGGAACTCACCTATTCGGAATGGCCTGCTTATGATGAAGCGAAAACCAAGGCCTCCGAGGTGGAGATCGCCGTTCAGATCCTTGGTAAGATCAAGGGCCGCGTTATGATCCCCGCCGAAGCAACCGAGGAAGAGGTTCTGGAGCTTGTGAAAAAGGATGAAAAGGTTGCCGCAAATCTGGATGGCAAAACCATTGTAAAGGTCATCTATGTAAAAGGCAAACTGATCAATCTGATCGTGCGATAATTAAAAAAGAGATGTCGAAAGACATCTCTTTTTTGTGGAAATGTGCAGGTGCCCTCTCGGGGGGGCGAGTCCCTGCAGAATAAAAAAATAAAAGAGATACCTTTAGGTATCTCTTTTATTTGGCGCGCTTGCAGGGACTCGAACCCCGGGCCTACTGCTTAGAAGGCAGTTGCTCTATCCAGCTGAGCTACAAGCGCATTTGGAGCGGGTGATGGGAATCGAACCCACCTCCTCGGCTTGGAAGGCCGATGCACTAGCCGATGTGCTACACCCGCATCGGACGCTCAAATATATTAGCATATTTTATTACGACTGTCAAGTGTTAATTAAAATAATTATCTATTGCATTTAAACGGAAACTTTGCTATAATTTCAGCGATGTTGGATTTTATTAGGGGGAATTTCGATGACAACTGTGATTTTAGTGCGCCATGGGCAAAGCGAGGCGAATGTTGGCGGATTCTTCGCCGGCTGGAGTAATGCGGAGCTGAGCGCCTTGGGAAAGCGGCAAGCGGAAGCCACTGCCGATTATATCGTGAATCATTATAAGATCAATAAAGTATATGCCAGTGATCTGACGCGGGCATTTGATACCGGAAAGGCTGTTGCCGATCGTCTGGGGATGGATGTGATCCCCGAAAAGGGAATGCGGGAGATCTTTGCAGGCGATTGGGAGATGCGGACCTTTGATGACCTAACAACCGCCTATGCCGAAGAATACGGAGTGTGGCTGAAGGATATCGGAAATGCTGCTTGCCCGAAAGGGGAGAGCGTTGCTGAACTGGGCAAACGGATTTACAGCACAGTGTCAAGGATCGCGGCTGAAAACGAGGGGAAAACGGTTTTGATCGCAACCCATGCAACACCGGTAAGAATAATGGAATGTATTTGCCGCGGTCTGCCCATTGCGGAGCTGAAGAATATTCCCTGGGTCTCCAATGCATCCGTTACCGAACTGCGGTATAACGATGGAAAATGGGAGATCATTCGGTGCGGATATGATGAGCATCTGGCAGATATGAGATCAAAACTGCCCGCAAATGTGTAAGTTAAAAATACTTTACACGGTATTTTGTATGAATAAAGGAGAATCGGGGAAAGTGAAGATAAAATCCCGAAAATTAACGCAAAAGCAAGCCGGTTTGCTGATGTTTATGTGTTGGCTCGCCTATACATCAGTCTATCTCGGGCGGCTGAATTACAGTGCAAGTTTGATTCAGATCGTGGAAGAACTGCAGATCACCAAAGCGCAGGGCGGTTTGGTGGCTTCGGTGTTCTTTTTCTCCTATGGCGCCGGTCAGATCATCCACGGAATGCTGAATAAATACTATAATCCCCGCTGGGCGGTCATGGGCGCGTTGGTGCTTTCGGCGGTATGGAACACCATGATGTCTTTCAGCTCTTTGCCGATGATGATCGTATTCTGGCTGTTGAACGGTTTGACTCAGTCGGTTTTATGGACAACTCTGACGCGGGTGCAATCTATGTATCTGGAGAACCATTCCTTGCGCAAGGCGGTAGTTATTATGGGAAGCTGTGTTGCTTCGGGAACCTGCCTGACCTATGCCTTCAGTGCCTTGTTTGTTGAATTCCTGAATTGGAAGGTTTCCTTTTATCTGGCCGGAGTTCTGTTGTTTGTGGTCGGCCTTTTGTGGTTTGTGATCTACGGAAAACTGACGAAAGATGTTGATCCGCGGGTTCCGAGTGTTCCCGAAAAGAAGGAAAAAGCAGAGCGCAAGGGCTTGGGTTCGGGTTTGATTTTATTCTTTGCTGTTATCTTTATCTTTGCAGTTGTTCATCATCTGATCCGCGACGGCTTAACAACCTGGACACCTTCTATTTTCTATGAATTGTACGGTTTGCCCGAATCGTATTCGATTTTGTTTACCCTGGGGTTGCCCCTTCTCTCTTTGCTCAGCTCAGCGCTTTGCGTAAAGGTTAATCGCCACATTAAAAATCATGTATATCTCAGTTGCTTTTTCTTTGGCATTGCCTTGGTCTTTATTTTGATTACCGTTCTTTGCTTGCCGACCAATATTTGGTGGATCACCTTGGTCTGTTTTGCGATCTCCTCTTTGGCTATGGCGGCCTTGAACAATATTATAACTTCTCTGATCCCCCTGCAGATGCGGGATCGGGTAGACAGCGCTAAGGCTGCCGGCTTTTGCAATGCCTTCTGCTACCTGGGAAGTACCATTGCTACATATTCTCTGGGCGCCATGGCGGATCATTTCGGCTGGAACAGTATTTTCTATCTGTTTATTGCTCTGATCGTCGGCTCACTGTTCATTGGATTGATCTACCTTTTGTTAAAGAAAAAGTATCCTCTTGACAATTAATGGAAAAGATGATATTATTGTCTTCAGTTAAGGGAGTAGTCAACGCTTTCCGGCGTGATGAGGCCAACATCTTGAAGGCAGTATGTTCTTCTGGCTTTGTTTGAAATGACGAGACTTATCTGTTTTCTGCAGATAAGTCTCTCTTTTTATTATCCGGAGAAGATTGGGTATACCATTAACGATTTATTTTAGAACGGAGGAGTTCACTCATGAAAGCGTATTTAACGGATGCGCAGCAGGTCCTGGAGTCGGTTCATTCGTCTGCCGAGGGTTTATCGGTCAATGAAGCGAAAGACCGGCTGGAGAAAAACGGACCCAACAAATTAGCGGAAGGAAAGAAGGAATCGATGATCCATCGGTTTCTGAAGCAGTTGGCCGAGCCCATGACGATCATTTTGATTGTTGCGGCTTTGATTTCCGGTGTGATGGCCATTTGGGAAAAGGAATTTCCGTCTGATGTTATCATCATTATGGCGGTGGTTTTGATCAACGCTATCCTCGGCGTACTGCAGGAGAGCAAGGCTGAAAAAGCCATTGAAGCCTTGCAGGAGATCGCCGCGGCAACCTCCAAGGTCATTCGCGGCGGCCATCAGGTAACGGTTCGCAGTGAAGAGCTGGTTGTTGGTGATGTCATTGTTTTAGAGGCGGGCGATGCTGTCCCTGCCGATGCGCGCATTATTGAATGTGCCAGTATGAAGATCGAAGAGGCAGCCCTTACCGGTGAATCGGTTCCCGTAACCAAGGAGCAGGAGGCCCTGCAGCCGAATGCCAACGGTGATGTTGCCCTTGGCGACCGCAAAAATATGGTCTTTATGGGCAGTACGGTCGTTTACGGCCGCGGTAAAGCGGTTGTTGTGGCCACCGGTATGGAAACCGAAATGGGTAAGATCGCCGATGCTCTTTCTCAGGCAGAAGAAGGAAAGACTCCTCTGCAGCAAAAGCTCGCAGGCTTGAGTAAGATCCTGACTTATCTGGTTATCGGCATCTGTGTTGTAATCTTTGGTATTAACTTGATCCGTGCCGGTCTGGACGGTGCCTTCAGCGGGGAGATTCTGCTGGATACCTTTATGGTTGCCATCTCCCTTGCAGTTGCGGCGATCCCCGAAGGCTTGGCAACCGTTGTGACCATTGTTCTTTCCATCGGCGTTACCAATATGTCCAAGAGAAATGCAATTATCCGTAAGCTGACCGCTGTGGAGACCTTGGGCTGTACCCAGATCATCTGCTCCGATAAGACCGGTACTTTGACCCAGAATAAGATGACGGTTGTGGATCACTACGGCGAGGATGAGACCCTGCTGGCTACTGCCATGTCTCTTTGCTCCGATGCAGAATTGGATAACGAAACCCATGAAGCGGTTGGTGAGCCTACCGAATGTGCGCTGGTGAATTACGCTTATAAGCTCGGTTTGGATAAAAATGTTCAGAAGAATGAGCTGGTGCGTGTGGGCGAGGTTCCTTTTGATTCCGGACGGAAGATGATGTCCACCGTGCATAAGGATGCCAACGGCGCTTTGATCCAGTTTACCAAAGGCGCTCCCGATGAAGTGCTGAAGAGATGTACCAAGGTATTGGTCAACGGGGCAGAGGTTGAAATGACCGATGCCATCCGCGAAGAGATCCTTGCCGCTAATAAGGCGATGGCCGATCAGGCTCTTCGTGTATTGTCGGTTGCGAAGAAAAATCTGGAAAAAGAGCCCGCTGTTTATGATTCCGAAACAGTGGAATGCGAGCTTTGCTTTGTTGGCTTGGTGGGTATGATCGATCCGGTTCGTCCCGAGGTCAAGCCCGCCATCGATGAATGCCGCACCGCCGGTATCCGCGCCATTATGATCACCGGCGACCACAAGGATACTGCAGTTGCCATCGCAATGCAGTTGGGTATTATTACTTCCGCCGATCAGGCCATTACCGGCGCTGAATTGGACAAGATCTCCGATGAGGAATTCGAGACCGAGGTTGAAAAGTATTCTGTTTATGCCCGCGTTCAACCGGAGCATAAGACTCGTATTGTAAACGCTTGGCGTAAGAAGGGGAAGGTCACCGCTATGACCGGCGACGGTGTAAACGATGCTCCCTCCATTAAGAATGCCGATATCGGCGTTGGTATGGGTATTACCGGTACCGATGTTACCAAGAATGTTGCCGATATGATCCTGGCAGACGATAACTTTGCCACCATCGTATCCGCGGCGGCTGAGGGAAGAAGAATTTACGATAATATCCGTAAGGCGATCCAGTTCCTGCTGGCCTCTAACCTTTCTGAAGTTTTGACTATTTTCTTTGCTACGCTCGGCGGCGCAATTTTTGCTCCTGCTATCTTCCAGCCTGTGCACCTGCTGTGGATCAACCTGATCACCGACTGTTTCCCCGCTCTTGCGCTGGGTATGGAAAAGCCCGAGGCAGATGTGATGAAGCGCTCTCCCCGCGATTCCAAGGAAGGCATCTTTGCCGGCGGTCTTGGCTTTGCGGTTGCTTACCAGGGCGTTTTGGTTACGGTTATTACCTTGGCATCTTACCTGATCGGCCGTTATTGGCTGGCGACCGCTCATCATGCCGATGCTATTGCACAGGGGATGTATAATGCGGCGGATCTTGGTACCAGCATGGCCTTCCTGACCCTCTCTATGGCTGAGATCTTCCATTCTTTCAATATGCGTTCTCTCCACGGCTCTATCTTCACAATGAAGCATCAGAACAAGTGGCTTTGGGGCGCAGGGATCCTTTCCTTCCTGCTGACCACTTTGGTTATCGAGGTGGATTTCCTGGCGAAGGCCTTTAATCTTGCTCATCTGGATCTGATGGAATACGGGATCGCTCTGGCTCTTGCTGTTTGCATTATCCCCATTGTTGAATTCATCAAGATCTTCTCCCGTATGCATGATAAAAAGCGCGGTAGATAACCCATTATAAAGCGAGAACCTCCTGCTTGGCAGGAGGTTCTTTTTATTTAGATTTCAAGTAATTCTAAGGGGGTTGAAACAATACAGTCGGCAGGGGAGAGTTCTTCTTGATTTCCGTAGCCGTAAAGCACGCCCACCGCAAAAAGGCCTCGTTGGTGAGCGCCTTCCACATCATAGATGCGATCGCCGACCATTAAGGTTTTGGCGGGGTCTAATCGGTTGGTATCCAAAACATATTGGATCACATCTTCTTTTTTAGTGCGGGTTTCTTCCATGGTGCTTCCGCCGATGAAGGTGAAATATTGACTGAGGTCAAAGTGATCCAGAATCTGCTTGGCGAAAGGTTCCGGCTTGCTGGTGGCAACATAAAGGCGGATCCCGCGTTCTATGAGGCTTTTCAATACTAAGGGGATGTTTTCATATACAGTGTTTTCAAACAGTCCTTTGGTGGAAAAATATTCCCGATAGATATCTACCATCATCCGCGCTTCTTCGGTGGAAATATTGCAATAGCTCCGAAAGGAATCTACCAGCGGGGGGCCGATAAAGGGGAAAAGCTCTTCGCGAGGAGGCAACGGATATCCTTTTTTCTCCAAGGCATAGAGGATGGAGTTGGTAATGCCGAGAGCGGGATCGGTAAGAGTACCGTCCAGATCGAATAAATAGTTTTCAAATCTCATATTGAGGCCTCCTTTTTCTTCATTTTAACCGAAGAAGCGGAATTTTTCAAGTCGGCAGAGTGTAATAATTCAGTGATTTCTGCCGATAATGAAGGTAGAAGGAGCGAGGAATGGAGTTTGAGAAAAATTTTTCAAAAAATTTAAAACTGTTTCAGGACGCATTTGAACGGGACGGCACTTTTAAGATCAAGCCGATCTGCAATCCGAATTTTGCGGATCTGCCGATTGTTGCGTTGCTTTCCGGTGCGATGGTCAGTAATGATGTGGTAGATCGGGATGTGATCCGCCCTTTGGCAACCCAACAGTATGAACCGACTCCCGAAGGGGCGCTGGCAGGGGGCATCGGAAATCATACGGTCGAGATTTCCGATGATCCCATGAAGGCGATGGTCCAGATCGGTTCCGGTGATTGCGTGATCTTGATCGGAGATGCCCCGCGGTGCATCATCATTGATGCCAAGGGGATTCCCACCCGTAGTACTAAGGTGCCGGAAACGGAGATCTCTCTCCTTGGCCCCGAGGATGGCTTTACGGAAAATATTATGGCCAATCTTGCGCTTTTGAAAAAGCGGATCGCAACGCCTCAACTGAAATGCGAGTTTACTGTTGTCAGCGGTCGATGTAATAATAAAGCGGCGATCTGCTATCTGGATGGAGTTGTGCGGGCGGAAACGGTGGAGCGCCTGAAGAAGCGGCTGGAACAGATCGATATCGATTTTGTGCCGGACGGGAATATTCTGGCAGAGCTGATACGCGATCATCCGCGCGCTGTTTTTAAAACGGTGGGGAAGACCTCTCGTCCCGATGTTCTGGCGGCTAAACTGTTGGAAGGGCGTGTTGGGGTCATCTTAGACGGTTCCCCTGTTGTCATCACCCTCCCTTATGTTTTTGCCGAAGGCTTTCAAAGTCCCGACGACTATTACCAGAATTTTTTATACGCCAATATCGGGCGTTTTTTACGCTTTGTGGGCTTTATCAGCGCGGTCTTCTTTCCGGGGTTCTATCTGGCAGTGGTAAACTTTAACCCGGGGGTGCTTCCGGCTCATTGGCTTTATACGGTTATGGCCTCCTCGGCGGGGGTTCCTATTAAAACCGTTACGGAAATGGTGCTGTTGTTTTTTGCTTTTGAGATCTTAAGAGAAACAGGAACCCGAATGCCTGCAGGATTAGGTTTGGCGCTGAATGTTGTGGGCGCGGTGATTTTGGGCGATGCGGCGGTCTCCAGCAATATTGTTTCTACTCCCATGGTCATTATTGTTGCTTTTTCAGGCGTGACCGGATTGATGGTAAAGGATCTGAAGGGCGCGGTGTTTTATCTGCGATCAGCTACCATTTTGTTTGGCGCAGTATTTGGCTTGGCAGGGGTTATTGCGGTGGCGGTATGGACGTTGTTTCATCTGGCAAAAATGGAATCGCTGGGCGTTCCTTTTCTCTATACCTTGGATCGGCGGGAGGGCAACCAGGATACCCTTATTCGCGCCCCCTATTGGCAGATGCTCCGTCGCCAAAACCGCTTTACCGAAAATGAAAGGAGACAGCGATGATCATACGAATCTACCGTATACTAACAGCGGTGTTTTTGCTGATCGCGGTAGTTGGTTCTCTTTTCCTGCCGCGGCGGGATCTTAAAAAGACAGCGCAGGTTGCCGGAATTGCTTTGGATGAAGAAAACGGTCGGATTCGGGCGACCTTTGAGCTGTATGTTCCTGCGGTGGATGATGTGATCGGCATGAAACGAAAAACGGTGGTCGGCTATGGTGACACTTTGGAAGAATGCATCGAAAATGTTCAATTCAGGAGCGGTGATACACTGTTTGTGAATGATGCGGCGGCATTGGTGATCGAGGGACGCTCCGATGCTTTTTTGATGCCGCGGGTATTTGAGTATTTTCGTTTGCTAAAGAATAACCATATGGATCTGTCGGTGTTCTTTGCTTTCAGGCAATCGGCGGGAGAGGTCTTTGAAGGGGAAGGGGCGGTGATCTCAACCGCTCTTGCCCAAAGCAGTAAAAGCATAAACCGGGTCCAGACGGTAAAAAATCTGATGAACAGTATCGGCGAGCGGGTTTTCATTCGCGGAAAGGGTGGGTATGAGATTATTTCGTAGTTCCTTATTGATGCTGAGCGAAACCGCGGCTTTTGGCTGGTTTGTATTAAAAGATATTTCCTTCCCGGCGATCCTGCCGTTGATTCCTCTCGGCCTTTTGTATTGCTATTGGAGTAAAATGCAGAGGGATAAGATCCTTTGGTTGAACGGAATCTGCGCATTGTTTTCGGTTTTTCTTACAGCCTATGTTGCATCCTACGGGCTTTTTGAGGGAAAAGGACTGGTTGCTTTGCTCTGCCTTACGCTGGCCATAGGGATGATGGGGGTACAGACCCGCTTCGGTGAATTGGAGCGCATCTCGGGTTGGTGGATGACAGTATTCCTGATCATTTTTGCGGCAATGTCGGTGGCGACTCTTGGCGGCGCACGCTGGAGGCAGGAGCTTCCGCCTATGGGACATTGGGGGGATATTCTGATCTTTTATCTGCTTGCTTTTTTGGAGCCGATGAGCTTGGGAAAAGATTATCGCGCGGCGCCGCTTGCCCTCGGCATTTTGCTGATTCCTTTTGGGGTGGCGGCGTATCTGGCTTTGGGCTCGGGGGCGTGTTCTATGGCGGAATATCCTTATCTTGCTGTATGGTCGGGCGTGTCTGTTTCGGCATTTCATCATCTGGAAGGGATCATTATCGGACTTTACTATGGGACGGGAATGCTGCGCGCGGCGCATTTTTTCGGACATTTTCAAGATCAAATGACAAAAAAGGTGACGGTTTAACGTCGCCTTTTGTTCATTTTCTGTTCAATAAAAATACTTGATTATTAAACAATTATTTAGTATAATAAAGCAGTATATATTTTTACTTAGGAGTAACCATGGCAGAAATCAGTATTCTTGAAAATAATCATACATTACAGCAGCATCCGCTGATCCCTTCCCGCGGGATCGTTGTTCTTCCGGGGGCAACCATCACGCTGGATGTGATCCGCGATTTTTCCGTATGCGCAGTGGAAGCCGCCGCCAAGCATGATGGCTTGATCATTGTGGCTTCCCAGCGGGATTTTAGTATTGAAGAACCGACTACCAAGGATCTATGCGATATTGCCACCCTTGCCAAGATCAAGCAGGTGGCCAAATTGCCCGACGGCGCTGTTCGGGTGATGGTGCGCGGTCTTTCCCGATGCGATCTTTTGAAGGCGGAAAAGAAGCAGAAAATGTTTTTGGGGATCATGTTTCCCATTGGTGAGATCGAGGCTCCTGCGGAATCTACCGAGCGCGAGGCTCTCCTTCGCTCCTTGAAAGAGGCATTCGGAAACTATGTTTCCCTGCTTCCTAAGCTCGGAGAAGAACGGGTGCCTGAGATTTTTACCGAGAATGATCTTGGGCGTTGCGCCGATGAGATCGCCGCCCAAAGCCTGCTTTCTCCGGAGCATAAGCAGGAGGTTTTGGAAACGCTGGATCCCGTGAAGCGATGCGAGGCCTTGCTGGAGATCCTGATCCGTGAGATCGAAGTGCTGAAAATGGAGCAGGAGATCCATGCGCGGGTAAGAGAATCCATTGAGGCAAATCAGCGGGATTATTATCTCCATGAGCAGATGCGGGTGATTCAGGATGAGCTTGGCGAGAATGATAACGGTGATGATATCGCTGCTTATTATGATCGGGTGGAGGCTTTAAACGCTTCCGAGGAGATCAAGGAAAAACTCACCAAGGAAGTGGATCGCATGGCAAAAATGCCCCCGCTTTCCCATGAGGGCGCGGTGATCCGCAATTATCTGGATATTGTATTAGAGGTTCCTTTCGGTGTATACACCGAGGAGAATATGGATATCAAAACGGCGCGCGCGATCCTTGAAAAAGATCATTACGGTCTGGATGAGGTGAAAACCCGCGTGCTGGAGTTTTTGGCGGTGCGTTCTTTGAATGCAGTGGGCGGTCAGATCTTATGTCTGGTTGGCCCGCCGGGTGTTGGTAAGACCTCCATTGCCCGCAGTATTGCAGAAGCGACCAACCGCAAATTGGCGCGGGTCAGCCTTGGCGGTGTACACGATGAGGCGGAGATCCGCGGTCATCGGAAAACCTATATCGGTGCAATGCCCGGTCGGATCGCCGATGCGGTCATTAAAGCGGGTAGCAGTAATCCTCTGATCCTTTTGGATGAAGTGGATAAGATGTGCTCCGATCTGCGAGGGGATCCGGCTTCTGCGCTTTTAGAAGTCTTGGACAGCGAGCAGAATTGCAATTATGTAGATCATTACATTGAAGTGCCGATGGATCTTTCTCAGGCGTTCTTTATTATGACCGCCAACTCTTTGAATACCATTCCGCGGCCTTTATTGGACCGTATGGAAGTGATCGAACTCTCCTCTTATCTTGATGAGGAAAAATATCATATTGCCAAGCAATATCTGGTGCCCAAGCAACGCAAGATGCATGGCTTGAAGGGGGCGCAGATCAAGATCAGCGATGCGGCGATCCGCGCCTTGATCGAAGGGTATACCCGCGAATCCGGTGTGCGCGAGCTGGAGCGTTGCGTTGGTAAGATCATGAGGAAGGCGGCTCTTGAGATCGTGGAAAACGGAAAGAAAAGCCTTACCGTTGGCGCAACTCAATTGGAATCCTTGCTGGGGCCCAAAAAGTATAAGGACGAGCCGTTATATGATCCCCATTGCTTCGGGATCGTAAACGGTCTTGCCTGGACCTCGGTGGGCGGCGAAATGCTGACTGTTGAGGTTTCGGTTTTGGAAGGAAGCGGCAAATTGGAGCTGACCGGCAGCCTGGGTGATGTGATGAAGGAAAGCGCCCGAACAGCAGTTTCTTATCTGCGCAGTGTGGCAGATCGGATGAATGTCAGCTATGATTTTTATAAGACCAAGGATCTGCATATTCATTTTCCGGAAGGTGCCATCCCCAAGGACGGTCCCAGCGCCGGTATTACGGTGGCGACCGCGGTTTGCTCTGCGCTGACCGGAATCCCTGCAGACAATCAGGTGGCCATGACCGGCGAGATCACTCTGACCGGTCGCGTATTGCCCATCGGCGGTTTGCGGGAGAAGACTATGGCGGCTTACAAAAACGGGATCAAGACCGTTTATATCCCCAAGGATAATCTGCCGGATCTGGAAAAGATCGATCCGACTGTTCGCAAAGCGATTACATTTAAGGCGGTTTCTCACGCCGATGAGGTCTTAAAGGGCGTGCTCGGCATCAGTGAGAAACGGCGGAAAACTTTTGTTTGCCCTCCCCAAAAGGCGGGCAAAAAGGAAACGGGGAAGGAAGCATGGGTTTAAATCTTCAGCAGGTTCAACTGCGGATCTCTGCGGTTAAACCTTCTCAATTTCAAACCGGCTTGCCGGAGGTGTTATTCTGCGGGCGCTCCAATGTTGGAAAAAGCTCTATGATCAACTGTCTTTTGGGCAGAAAGTCTATGGCGCGCACCTCTGAAAAACCCGGCAAAACGGCAACCGTTAATTACTATGAGATCGACCGAAAGCTTTTTTTGGTGGATCTTCCGGGCTATGGGTATGCCCGCGTCTCCCAAAAGGAGAAGGAAAAATGGGCGCGCTTTATGGAGGCTTATTTCTCCTTCGCGGGAGATAAGAAGCTGGCGGTCTCGCTGGTGGATCTTCGCCATAAGCCTACCGCGGATGATCTGGATATGGCGGCCTTTTTAGAAGAGGCGGGGATCCCTTATTGGATCGTTGCCACCAAGGCCGATAAGCTTTCCAAAACAGCGGTCTCTGAGAATCTTGCGGCATTGAAGGAGATCTATGCCGATTTAAATCCGGAGCGGATCGTTGCATTTTCCTCCAAGACCCGTATGGGGCGGGAGGAATTGGTGGCAATGCTTTCCGCCATTGCCGAAGGGGCGCAGAATGAATAATATTTTGTCATATATTTCCGATTACATTTATCTGATACCGGCAGTTGCTCTTTCTCTGACGGTGCATGAATTCTCCCATGCCTGGATGGCGACCCGACTGGGGGATCCCACCCCGAAAGAGGACGGTCGGCTTTCTTTAAATCCCTTGCGTCACATTGATCTTTTTGGCTTTCTTGTGATGCTGATCGTTCATTTCGGCTGGGCCAAGCCGGTTCGGGTAAATCCCATGTATTTTGAAAATCCACGCAAGGGAATGCTTTATACCGCCATTGCAGGGCCTGTTTCCAACCTTTGTCTTTGCGCCCTTTCTTCTTTGCTGCTGTATCTTTCCATTACCCTGGGAGCACCCCGTTTTTTAGTGATGTTCTTGATGTATATGGTATTGCTGAATGTTGGCTTGGCGGTCTTTAACCTGATCCCCGTTCATCCCTTCGACGGTTCGCGGGTGGTCAGCTATTTCTCGCCGAATTATGCATCCTTTATGGCGCGAAATGCCCAAACGGTGCAGTTGATTTTTATGGCAGTATTGATCCTGCCGGAATTTTTGCCGATCCCCGATATTGTCGGCGCGGTGATCGGCGCCGTTCAAAGCGGCGTATTAAACCTGCTGTTGCGCTTATGGTCAATGGTATTTTGGTTTTTATAAGGAGTTAGAATGGAACAACTGAAGTTTTCTTTAGAGGTTTTTGACGGTCCCTTGGAGCTATTGCTTCATCTGATCTCCAAGAACAAGGTTTCAATTTATGATATCCCCATTTCGCTGATCCTGGAGCAATATATGGAGTATATTGAGGATCTGAAAAAGATGGATCTTGAGGTCTCCAGCGCTTTTATTGAGATGGCCGCGCAGTTGATGCTGATCAAATCGCGGATGCTGCTTCCCAAGGCAGAGGAAGAGGAAGAAGATCCTCGGATGAGTCTTGCGGAGGCTCTGGCGGAATATAAGCGCTATAAGGCGATCCTCGGCAAACTGCGGGAAGATCAGAAAAATGCGGGTATTACATATGTGCGCCGCACAGAGCATCTGGATTTTGATAAGAAGCATAAATTGACCTATGAAACCGATACCCTGACCGAGGCTTATCGCAATGTATTGCGGCGCAGTGCACGCGCACTGCCCCCGCCGATCAAGAGTTTTCAAGGAATCGTCGGCAGGCAGATTGCCAGTGTACCTGCCCGTATTTTGGGTGTATTGCGGATGCTGAAGCGGCAGGTGACCTGCAGTTTCCGCAGTTTGTTTAAATCGGCGAAGAATCGCTCGGAGATTGTGGCAACCTTTTTAGCAGTGCTGGAGCTTTCCAAATCCAAGCATGTGGAGATGGAAACCCGAAGCGATGATCTCTATCTCACCTTCAAGAAGGAGAAGTAATATGGAATTGAATTATATCAGCGGAGCGGTTGAATCCATCCTTTTTGCCAGCGGCGAGCCCATTGAGCGGAAGAAGATCGCAGAGGTCCTTGAGATCGAAGGGGAGCGGGTGGATATGATCATCGATGAGCTTCGCGAGAGTTATAAGAATGAAAACCGCGGCTTTGAGATTTTGAAATTGGATAATACCTATCAAATGTGCTCTTCTCCTTATTACGGAGAGATCACCAAAAAAGCGTTGGATCATCGGCGGAACACCCCGCTTTCCAATGCGGCTTTGGAGATCTTATCGATTGTTGCCTATAATCAACCGGTAACCAAAGCCTATGTGGAGCAGATCCGCGGTGTGGACTGTTTTTACGGAATCAATGCCTTGGTGGAAAAAGGCCTGATCGAGGAAAAGGGCAGAATGGATGCCCCCGGAAGACCCTGGCTTTACGGTACAACAGCAGACTTTCTGCGTTGCTTCGGCCTGCAGTCGTTGGAGCAGCTTCCGGAGCTTCCTCGTCTGGAACTGCCCGGTGATGAAGTGGAAGGTCAGCAGTCTTTCGATGATGTTTTAAGCGAAGCGGAGGCCCCTGCCGCTGAAGAAGCATTGGTATGAAAGTCTTTTTGATCGTAGCGGCAATTTTGCTCTTCTTGCTTTTTATGCCCTTGACCCTGCAGATCTCTTATCTGAAAGAGGTGCAGGTGCGCGCAGGAATCTTTTACCCGTTTTTGACGGTGTTTGCAACGGGAAGACCGAAAAAAGAAAAGAAAAAGAAGGAAAAACCGCAAAAAGAGAAAGCGCCTATTGACAAGCGGTTGCTTTGGGATCTGATCAAGCGGATCCCCGGCCATATGCGCCGATTATTAACAGTGACAAAGCTGAAATTGCGCGTATCGGTAGGTCACGAAGACCCCGGTGATCTTGCGCTGATCTATGGAAGCGCCAATGCAGTTTTAGATACGGCGGCAGCTGCTTTAGCGCCGATTTATCCGCGCGAGAAATGGGATGTTGCGATCCTTGCCGATTTTGATTCCACCCAAACAACGGTGGAGGGCATCGCCCGCGCCTATACAAATTTATGGCGGATCATTTATGTATTGATTTCTTTACTGTTTTGCGGTATACTATCATTAAGTAAGTCCGAAGGAGTGGAAAAGAATGGATAATAAAGTTGAAACTGTATTGAACGGTGCCTTGGAGGGCTTGAAAAATCTTGTGGATGTGGATACGGTGATCGGAGATCCCATCAAGGCTACAGATGATATTACTTTGATTCCTATTTCAAAGGTCTCTTGCGGCTTTGTGAGCGGCGGGAGCGGCTTCGGCGCGCAGAAGGATCATTTCGGCGGCGGTGCAGGCGGCAGTGTAAAGGTGACTCCTGTTTGCTTCCTGGTGATCCGCGGCGATAATATTCGGATGCTTCCGGTCTGCGAATCGGAATCCGGTGCTGAAAAGCTCATCGATATGGTGCCTGATGTGATCGATAAGATCTCCGGTCTGATCAAGAAAAAAGAAGATTCCGCTGAGGAAGAGGTATAATGCATCATCACCCGCCCGTATAAATAGGGCGGGTGATTTTTTTGAAACGAATAATTCTTTGGGCGCTGGTCATACTGCTTACTTTCGGTATGTGTCCTGTTGCCAAGGCATCAAGCGGTGCTTATCTGATGATGGACGGACGAACCAAAACGGTTCTGGAAGGGGAAAACGCAGAGGTGCCCCTGCCGATGGCAAGCACTACCAAGGTGATGACCGCTTTGGTGGTGTTAAATACCGTAAAGCTTTCGGATGTTGTTACCATCCCGCCGGAGGCGGTGGGAATCGAGGGCTCTTCGCTTTATGTTAAGGCCGGGGAGACCTATACGGTGGAAGAGCTTCTATATGGACTGATGCTTCGCTCTGCCAATGATTGCGCGGTAGCGCTGGCGATTTTTGCGGGAAAAACCGAGTCGGGCTTTTTGGAGATGATGAACCGAACGGCCATGGAAATGGGGTTAAAAAACACACATTTTGCCAACCCGAACGGTCTTCCCGCCGAGGGACATTATACCACCGCGCATGAATTGGCGCTGATAATGGCCGAGGCAATGAAAAATGAAGATTTCCGCATCATCACCGGCAGTAAGAGTTATAAGATCAAAGACCAGGTGATTGTGAATCATAATAAACTCCTGACTTTATACGGGGCGTGTATCGGCGGAAAAACCGGTTATACCATGAGCGCGGGGCGTTGCCTGGTAACGGTGGCGCAAAAGGACGGAAATCCCCTGATCTGCGTAACCTTGGGCAGACGGGATGATTGGAATATCCATACCTCGGCATATGAAAAATGGTTTCAGACCATCGAAACGGTAACTCTCGCCGAAAAAGAAAGCTATTCCGTTGAACTGAATGTGGCGGGCGGGGGAGTTGTACGGGCGGTCAATTGCGATCGGGTAACCGCCGACTTTTTTGCCTATGACGGATCGGCGGAACCGAGGGTGGCGGCGGCCCCTTTTGTCTACGGAAATAAAGAGATCGGAGATGTGGTCGGAACGGTGGAATATTGGTATCACGAGTTCAAAATGGGGGAAAGTCCCTTGGTTTTGGCAGAGCCCATTACGGTGGAAGTGAAGAAAGAACTGTTTATTGCCCGAATATTTCGATTTTTTCGCCGATTATTCTTGAAAAACCGCTAAAAAAAAGGTACAATAGAAGAAATAAACGAAAAGAGATTGATATGCAAGAAAAAACCATTCGAATTCAAAAATATATTGCAGACTGCGGCATCTGTTCCCGCCGCGCCGCCGAGGCCTTGATCGAAAGCGGAAGAGTGACCTTAAACGGGAATCCTGTCCATCTGGGGGATAAGACCGATGGCGATAAGGATCTGGTGCGGATCGACGGAAAGGTCATCAAGCCCCAGAACCGCAATAAAGTAACCATTATGCTTTATAAGCCGCGGGGATATGTGACCACTATGAGCGATGAGCAAGGCAGAAAATGCGTTGCCGATCTTGTGCGCAAGGAGCGGGTGCGGGTCTATCCCGTCGGCCGTCTGGATAAGGATAGCGAAGGCCTTTTGCTTCTTACCAACGACGGTGAACTTGCCAATAAGCTGACTCACCCGCGCAACAATATCCCAAAGACCTATCGGGTCATTGTACGCGGGGCCATCCATCGGGAGCATATTAAGGCTTTTGAAACCGGCATTTATATTGCGGAAGACGATTATACCACCCGCTCGGCGGATATCGAGATTCTGGAGGCCAAAGAAGACCGCACTGTTTTTTATCTTACCCTTTATGAAGGAAAGAACCGCGAGATCCGTAAGATGTGTACCGCCTTGGGGTTGGAGGTCCTTCGCCTGAAGCGGGATAAACTGGCGGATCTTTCCATCGGAACCCTGCGGGCAGGTCAATACCGCGTTTTGTCTCAAAAAGAATTGGATTATTTATATAGCTTGTGATAAGGAGCCGTATATGAAAAAGTTTGCAGCGTTGTTGCTAATATTGGCGATGCTTGTTTCATTAACCGCCTGCAATATTCCCATTGTCAGTGATTTTATCAAAAGCGACAGCAGTCTTGGTAAAACCAATAATACCGCGGTCACTATTGCCGCGGCTATGAATGACTATCTGGCGGCTAAGAATAAGAGTGATATGGTTCTCTATGGCATGGAGATGGCGCTCAATGGCGACGGTAACGGCGCGGTGCTTTTGTATTACACCGCTGTTTTGCCGGAGGCCGCCGAGTATTCTGATATATATGTTGCTGAAGTGGATTCTAAAACAGGGCATGTTCAGCGCTTCTCAAAGGCCAATTATTCCGATGATGGCATAGAGCCTTATCAGATGGTGAAGGAAGGAAAAGCGATTCGCGTGGATTCCTTGCCTATCGATAGCGGAAAGGCGATCTCCAACGGTGTTAAAGCCTTTAGCGGAAATCAGGACTTTCAATATGATTATATTGAAATTACCGTTTTCAATACCGATGGGTTGGAGCAATACGATATCCGCTTCATTTCCATGTTGAATGATTTGATATACTATTGTACTGTAGACGGAGTTTCCGGTGCGGTCTTGGCATCTTCCACCGGGGCTCTTTGAGAAAGAGGACAGCATGAAAAAAGGATTATGCTTATGTTTGGCTGTGGTTCTGCTTCTGATGAGCGGATGCAGCTTTAAAGTAAAAAACGATACCATTCATATCCCCGAGAAGTTGGTGAGCACCATTGAAATGCAGCGGGAGTATGTTGGGGAAGACGGAACGGTTTTCTATCGCGCTAAGGTTGTCAACAGTATGGAGGATGTGGAGAAGATCTGCCATAAGATCCGCAAACTGCCTGCGGTAAAAGTTCCTGCAGGGGAGCCTGCGGCCATTACCTCTACGCCGCTGATCATTATTCTGCATAGCGAGGTGGAGCACCGCCTGATCCTTAATGAAGAATTTGCTTTTTATGATCAGATGGCCTATAACTATACCAAAGACGGAACCTTTGAAAAGTTTTTGGAGCTTTATGATAATCTGGCATACGAAGAAAATGATACAGAAGCGAAGCCGCTTGGATAAGTGCAAAAAGTCTTATACATTTGTATAAGACTTTTTGCATAGAATGAGGCAGATAAACCTTTAGGGTAGAGCGAGAAATCCGAACCCGCCTCAAAACGGCATATTTCGGTGCTTTTTACACGCTTTATCCTCGCAAGGCGTCAGCCTTGCTTCGTCTAAATCGAGCAAAAATCTCTCGAAATCTCCTCGTTTTGAGGTCGAAGATCTAAAAAGTGCGGATTTTTGCTCAGTTAAGGCACAAACGCAACTAATACCGGCCATAGGTGGGTATTTTAACGAAGAGTGAGTGAAAATCCGCCTTTTTAGACGAGGTCCGGATATCTCGCTCTGCCCTAAGGAGAGACAATGAAAAGAATCGGAATTTTTATCTGCATATGGGTGATGGTATTCTCTATGCTTCCGTTGCAAGCGGCGGCTGAAGAGGGCGAGGTACGCGCCTGCTGGGTGGCTTCGGTGGGAAATCTTGATTTTCCCTCGCGGATGGGGCTTTCCTCCCAAGGGCTGAAGGATGAGATTGATGCGATTATTGAGAATTGCAAGGATATGGGTCTGAACACCATCTTTTTTCAGGTGCGGCCCACCGGCGATGCTTTGTATCGCTCGGAGATCTTTCCCTGGAGCGCTTATCTTACGGGAACCCAAGGAAAAGCTCCCGACAGCGGCTTTGACCCTTTGGCCTATTTCATTGAGAGGGCGCATAAAGCGAAGATTCAGCTTCATGCCTGGATCAATCCCTATCGGATCGGAACAGGAACGAATGTATGGAGCCGCCTTTCGGCAGACAACCCTGCAGTTCTCCATCCGGAATATACCGTTACAACAGCAGATGGGCTTTATTATAATCCCGGCCTTCCTGAGGTGCGAAAGCTGATCTTGGATGGAGTGGAGGAGATCGCCCGAAACTATGCTATCGACGGCATTCATTTTGATGATTATTTTTATCCTTACAATAACGAGGATTTTGACGACAGTGCCGCTTATTCCGCCTATGGAAAGGGTCTTTCCTTGGCAGACTTTCGGCGGGATGCGGTGGATCAGTTGGTCAGCAAGGTTGGCTCGGTGATCAAAAAGCACCGCAAGGAATGCCAATTCGGGATCAGCCCCTTTGGGATCTGGGCCAATAAATGGGTTCACCCCGCAGGAAGCGAAACAACGGGGCTCAGTGCTTATTCCGATATTTTTGCCGATAGCAAAAAATGGGTAGAGGAGGGCTGGTTGGATTATATCTGCCCTCAGTTGTATTGGAGTTTTGACCATAAAGCGGCACCCTTTGGGGTGTTGGTGGATTGGTGGGATACTCTTTGCGTCAAAAACAAGGTGAAGCTTTATATCGGCTTGGCGCTTTACAAGGTGGGTACAGATGAGGTTGGCTTTGAGGACGGGATCATTATGAACCGTCAGCTTCATTATATCTCCAAAAAGAGAAGCTATGCGGGGCATTGCTTTTTCCGCTACGGAACAATGATCGAAAACCCCTTGGGCGCATTGGATGCGGTTCTTTCTTATTACAACGGGGAAGAGCCGATGGAGAAACGGGAGAACCGATTTTTATATGATTCGGCTGATTTTATTCAACCGATCGAATTGAAGAAGGCGGATGGGTTGAAGATCACTTCTCCCGAAAGCGGAACGACTGTAAATGCAGGCAGAATCTCTGTAACGGGGACAGCCCCTGCAGGGCAGGCGGTTACGGTAAACGGAATACGCGCAGTAACCAATTCCTATGGGCTTTTTTCAGCGTATGTACCTCTTTCCAAGGGTTCTAACCGCATAACCGCCGTATCCGGCGGCGCCGAGAAGAGCATCTCGGTTACTTATCAAGAGGCAGAGCCCATCGGCGAAATGCAAGGGGCTTATCCGAGCGGCGCCATCCATCGCGGCGCCGGGGAGGTTTTGACTGTTTATTTGCAGGCACCTGCAGGCTCTTCTGTTGTTTTTCAGAATCAATGGGTCTCTGTTCCGCTGACGCCCACAAAGAATGATCCTTGTCTCTATCGTGGAGAATGGCTGATGCCTTCTTTACCTCAGGGAGAAACGCTCTTGTTGGATGGCTTTTCTTATATTGCTACCCTCAACGGGCAGACAAGCACCCTGGCAACCGATCTCAATATTCATCTGTATTCCGAAGGGTATCAAAACCCTATGGAGCTGAAGTCCGATGCCTATATTTTTGATGAGAGCATTGAGGGGTCTCAAATGGATCATGATCCCCTTCGCTTGGGGACAGAATTGACGGTTTGCGGGCTGGAGGGTACTCGCGCTCTTTTGAAAAACGGCTTTTGGGTGGAGCAGGAAACCCTGGGGTCAGAAGCCTTGGCGGCGGAAGAACCGTTGGATTATCCGTATGAGCGTGTTGTGATCTCCTGTGAGGAAGACTTTTCGTATTATACAGAATATAACGAGCCTTCGCTGGAGATCTTTTTGAAGATCGGGCAGAAGGCGAAGGTTGAGATCGATTCCGAGCATCGGGATCTTTCGGTCAAACTGAACCGTCGTTCTCAAAACAGCGTTGTTTCCGTTACCTCTGCTTCGGGGCGCGTTTTGGCGGGTTATGAGGTTTATTTGCAGAAAAATCGCATTACATTATGCTTACGGTATCATACCGATGAGCTGAAGGGGAAGCGGATCCTCCTGGATGTCGGTCATGGGGGAGCGGATGTCGGTGCGCTCAGCGCAGGCGGCGCGGAATACCCTGCTGAAAGCGAACTGAATCTTACCTTCGCTAAATATCTCTTTGAGGAACTGACCGATGCAGGAGCTGAGGTGACTCTGATGGCGGCGGGAGCGGAAACGCTTTCGCTGGATAAACGGGTGGAATTGGCGGAAGAGTTTACGCCGGATCTCTTCCTTTCGGTACATCATAATTCCACCGATCAAAGCGGTGATTTTTCCAAAGTCTCCGGCGGTATGGTCTTATATTCTTCTCCGCTCTCGGCAGGGATTGCCGATTGGGTGGCTGCAGAAACAATGATATGCCGCAGGCAGAGCCTTCGCGTTTGCCGCCAGACAAAATATCCGGCGATCATGCTGGAGGTTGGGTATTTATGCAATCCTCTGGATTATGAATTGCTTTGCAATGAGGATAAAGCGAGAGAAATTGCGGAAAATACCGTTGAGCGATTGAAAGATTACTTTGTTACAAATTGTTCATGAATTTATAGAAACCGGTACTTTTCTTTTTATAGATTTTATGATAAAATATAGTTTAAAGTAAAATATAAGGAGTTCTCATGAAATTCTATCAGGAACAGCCGCGTACAGGCGTTGTTTGCAATTACGGAATTGCAGATCATTTTAAAACCGGATATTTATCGGTGGATTTTCTTATGCCGCTTTCGGCGGAAAATGCAACCGGGATGTCTCTTCTTGCGGGCGTGTTCAGCCGCGGATGCGCAAAATATCCTCAAATGGATCTGATCAGCCGCTATCTGGCGCGCAATTACGGAGCTTCTTTTTCTGTGGGCGCCACCAAAGCGGGGGAGCTTGAGATCTTGTCCTTTTCGTTTACCTATCTCAACAATGAGTATGCCTTGGAGCAGGAGGATATTCAAGGGGCTATTCTTTCATTCTGTAAGGAGATGCTCTTTCATCCCTTGGTGGAGAATAATGGCTTTTCCAAGGAATATACCGAGCAGGAAAAGGCAAATCTGATCGATAAGATCCATGGCCTGTTCAATGATAAGCGCGTTTATTCCCTGGAGCGTTGCAAAGCGTTGATGTGCAGTGATGAAGCCTATGGCGTTCATGAAATGGGCGATATCGAAACAGTAAAGAGCTTTGATCATTGCTCCCTTTATTCTTATTTCTGCAAGCTGATGCAGGAGGCCTTTGTTGTGATCACTTATGTGGGTAAAGAGAACGGCCGCTTTTTGAATGAGCTTGCGGAAGGCTTTTCCCGGCGGAGCGGAAAAATGCCGCAAACAGCGGTTTCTTTTGACCGGCCTTCTGTGCGGGAGGTGGTGGAGCCCATGGATCTGAACCAAAGCAAGTTGAATCTGGGCTTCCGATTGGGAAAAACCGCCATGGAAAAGGGCGCCGCCTGCCGTTTGTTTAATGTTGTTTACGGCGGAAGCGCAACCTCTAAGCTCTTTTTGAATGTGCGGGAGAGGTTGTCCCTTTGCTATTACTGCTCCTCCACTGTGGATCGTTTTAAGAATGTGATGTTTGTATCCAGCGGTGTGGAATCGACCAAGTATGAGGAGGCGCGCAAGGAGATCGAGGCGCAGCTTTCGGCTATTGCTGAAGGGGCACTGACCGATGAGGAATTTGAAAATGCAAAGGCTTATCTGATCGACAGCATCTATGGCTTATGCGATAATGAAAGCGCGCTGGCTGCTCAGATGCTTTCGGGAACAGTGCGCGGGGAGTTGAAAACTCCGGAGCAGGAAATCGAAGAGATCCGAATGGTGACTAAGGAAGAAATCATTGCGATTGCCAAGGAGATCGCATTGGATACGGTTTATTTACTGAAAGGGGTTCATAACGAACAATGATGCAAACTACAACCTATCAATGCGCGGCGATCGGGGAAGAATATCAGAAATGGATCCATCCCAGCGGTCTTACGATCTACTATATGAACAAGCCTCAAAAGGCAAAAAAGGCGGCTATGATCGCCACCAAGTTCGGCTCGGTGAATTTTTGCTTCACCACCGCAGACGGGCGTGAGGTCTCGGTTCCCAACGGAACGGCTCACTTTTTGGAGCATAAGCTCTTTGAGGGAAAAGAAGGCAACGCCTTTGATTTTTACGGGAAGACCGGTGCTAAGGCTAATGCCTATACCTCCAATGATAAAACTGCATATTATTTTGTGTGCAGTGACCGATTTGAAGAAAACCTGAATGTATTGCTTTCTTTTGTGACCCATCCGTATCTTACGAAAGAGAATGTGGAAAAGGAAAAGGGAATCATTGCACAGGAAATCAAAATGTATGAGGATGAGCCCGGCTGGCAGGGGTATTTTACCATGGTGCAGGGATTATATCAGGAGCATCCTATCTGTCGTGATATTGCCGGAACGGTGGAGGATATTTATTCCTTGACCCCCGAGATCCTTATGGATTGCTATAATACCTTTTATCATCCCGCAAACCTGGTTTTGGCAGTTGCAGGGGATGTTTCTCCGGATGAGGTTTTGAAGACGGTTGACCGCTATTTTGAGGCGGGGGAGAAGCGCGCATCCATTGAGCTTCCCATTCATGAGCCGGATGCCGCAAGGGTACGCTATACCGAAAAAGAGATGTTGGTTTCCCGCCCTATTTTCCATCTCGGCTTTAAGGACAACCATACCGATGTAGAGGGCTTTGACCTTGCCAAAAAGGAAATGGAAGTAGAGATCTTGCTGGAGTATTTGTTTGGCAAGTCTTCTCCGTTCTATAAAGAACTTTATGAAAAGGGCTTGATCAATAACGAATTTGATTGCTGGTATGATCTTTCGGATTATTTCTCTTTTTGTGTCATCAACGGGGAGACCGATGATCCCAAGGCGGTGGAAGAGCATGCCTTTCACCATATCAATGTGCTTTTTGAAAAAGGCGTTGAGGAAGAGCGGTTCAAGGAGATCCGCAATGGGCTGTACGGCGCTTTGGTGCAGGAGACCGACCATGCCTATGGAATGGTCAACCGATTCATCGGCAATCATTTAAACGGCGCTGTTACCTTGGATTCTATTGAAGCATTAAAAAAGATCACTGCAGAGGACCTGCTTTCCCGCGCAAAGGAAATGTTTGCGCGGGAGCGCAGTTGTCTTTCGGTGATCAAGCCCCTGAAGGAGGAAGTATAAAGTGGATTATAATACTGTGTCGTTTCCCGGTCTCGGGATCGGGGAATTTACCATCAATCCCACTGCGTTTAAAATAACAGATAATATTACCATTGAATGGTACGCTATTATTATCTGCATCGGCATTTTAGCCGCTTATTTCATCTGCGATCGCTTGGCGAAGCGGTTTGACATCAAGGGCGATGATATTATTGACGGAATGCTGGTGGGTCTGCCTGCGGGCTTTATCGGCGCGCG
The DNA here is from genome assembly GCA_045603925.1 of Eubacteriales bacterium. Taxonomy (GTDB): domain Bacteria; phylum Bacillota; class Clostridia; order Oscillospirales; family QAKW01; genus QAKW01. Next base: position 45,052 of record JAZUNB010000011.1, on the reverse strand, counting down.
GGTATGGTACATATTGGGCGATCTGGACAGTTTTGATTCCTTTATGGATATGATCAGCGTCTGGAACGGCGGCCTTGCCATTTACGGTGGCGTTTTGGGCGCCGTTCTCGCGGTCGCTGTTTTCTGCAAGGTGAAAAAGATCTCTTTGCCGAATCTTCTGGATCTGGTTGCCATCGGCTTTATGATCGGTCAGATCATCGGCCGCTGGGGCAATTTCGCCAATGTGGAGGTCTTCGGTGTGCAAACAGAGCTTCCTTGGCGGATGGGTGTCGGAGTAGACTGCATTGCCGAATATGTTCATCCGCTGTTCTTATATGAATCTCTTTGGAATCTTCTGGGCCTTTTGATCATTCTCGGCTATATGGATTTCCGTAAGTATAAGGGCGAGCTCTTTTTGATGTATATGACCTGGTATGGCATCGGCCGCGCCTGGATGGAGCCGATGAGAGATGTTGCCTATAATCTGCATATTTTCGGCTTGAGGATCAATATGGTGCTTGCTTTGGCGCTGGCATTGGTTTCTTTTGGCACCTTGGTCTTTGTTTGGGTAAAAAAGCCTGCTCGCCTGAAGCTGGCAGTTGCCAAGGCAGAGGACAAGCCGCAGTATGTTCCGCAGTTTGACTATGCAGTTAATGAAGAGGAGGCAGAAGAGAGCGCTTCTCAGAAAGAAAATGAGGTGATTGAAGATGGCGAAGATCATTGACGGAAAGAGTATTTCCCTTCAGGTTCGCGAAGCAATAAAAAAAGAGACCCTTGCCTTGATGGAGCAAGGGGTTCATCCCGGCTTGGCCGTTGTTATCGTTGGAGAAGACAGCGCCTCCAAGGTCTATGTGCGTAATAAGATCAAGGCCTGCGAGGAAGTAGGTTTCTATTCGGAAAACTATGCGCTTCCCGCAGAGACCACCGAAGAGGAATTGCTCTCCTTGGTGGAAAAACTGAATGGAGATCCTGCCATCCATGGGATCCTTGTGCAGCTGCCTCTGCCCAAGCATCTGGATGCCAATAAGGTGATCGCGGCCATTGATCCCAAAAAGGATGTGGATGCCTTTCATGTGCAGAATGTGGGAAAGATCATGCTGGGTCAGTATGATTTTCTGCCCTGCACACCTGCGGGCGTTATGAAGCTGCTGGAATACAGCGGAATCGATGTGGCAGGGAAGGATTGCGTAGTTGTGGGAAGAAGCAATATTGTGGGCAAGCCGCAGGCAATGCTGCTGCTTCATGCCAATGCAACGGTTCAGATCTGCCATTCCAAAACCAAGGACCTCGCTGAAAAAACCGCGGCTGCGGATATATTGATCGTTGCCATCGGAAAAGCGAAGTTCATTACTGCCGATATGATCAAGGAGGGCGCTGTTGTCATCGATGTTGGGATGAACCGCGATGAAAACGGAAAGCTTTGCGGTGATGTGGATTTTGAGGGCTGCTTTGAGAAGGCCTCTTATATTACTCCTGTTCCCGGTGGGGTTGGCCCTATGACGATTTCTATGCTGATGCAGAATACTCTTGCAGCGGCAAAACTGACTTTGAAAGAGGATTAAAGAATGGGTGCATTTTTGCAAAATATTGCGGTGGCTTGGCCGTCGATTCTGATGGGGGCAGTAATTCCTCTTGCCGCCTTATTGGTCTTATATTGTTCAAAGGCGCGCAAGGAGATCGCATTTCAAGCGGTGCTTCAAGGCTTTGTTACCTTTCTTCTGGCGTTGGTGATCGATGCAGTTCTGATCGTGGTGGCCGCGCAGGTGTTTTTGCCCGCCATCGCTGTTTCCGACCAGGCGAATGCCAATACCTATATCTATGTCGGCGGATCGTTGGCCTTACTGATCTTCTATCTGTGCACCGAAGCCATTAAGTTTTTTACCTTTGGCAGTCTTGTTAAACAGGAGAAAAACCGCCATGCCGGTCTGACCTTCGGTTGCGGATTTATTCTGGCGCAGAATCTTTTGATTATCGGATTGATCTATCTGGGTGAGATCGATATGAGCCAATCCCTTGGCTTCGGAGTTTTGATGCTGATCAGCGCGGTGATCTATCTCCTGGTCTCTTCGATCGGTTACGAGCTTGTTTTGGAGCATCATCGGTTGGTAAGTCCCGTTTTGGCGCTTTCCTATTATTTGATGTTTGCGGTGATGCTGCTGTTTGCCAATGTTTATATTACCTATGGCTTTATTGCTGCGGTATTGGTCTTTAATCTGATCATGGCGTATGTTTTGCTTCCGCTTCCTTTTAAGAAGGAAAAGGAGGTTTCCTGATGGCTGCAATTATTTTTGTCTATACGATTGCTCTGCTGATCTCGGTTGCGGGACTTTCGGGCGGGTTGCTTTTTTATAAGAAGGCATTAAAAACAAAGGTTCATTTAACGGCGTTTTTTGTTGGCATTATCGATGCGGTGTTTTTGTTTACTGCCCTGGTTATGCTGTTTCAGATGACCTTTTCGACCATTGCGTATTATAATACGCCCTTTTTCCGTACTATGGTCGGTCTGGTTTTCCTTTGCCTTTTCTCATTGCTTCGTTTTTTTGTGAGAAAGAGCTTTTTTGACGGATATAAGGATCGGCATACCAAAACCGCCTTGGCGGTCTTTGGCTCGATTCCTTTTGGTATGGCGGTGCTTTTGGGGCTTTTAATGATCGCTCAGAAGCAGTTTATGATCCCTTTGATCTTATGCCTGCTGGGAATCGTGCACTTCTTTTTGGTGCGTTTCGGCCTTTCTTGGGGCGCGATCAAAGAGCAGGGGCAATCCTTTAGCCTCGGCTTTGGTATGGCGCCGATTCTCTTTATCGGTTTTTACTTATTGATCATGGCGCTGGTCCTGATCGGTAATTCCCTTTTCAACGGCCCCGCTATCATCAATGACGGCTTTATCAGTTTCGCTGATAATACGATCATCTCGATCTTTCAGCCGGTGGGCGGTCATCTCTCCTTTGCAGGAGCGTTGCTGTTCTATGGTGTGGTTGTTGTGGCCTTTGATCGCTTTGCCGATCAGATCACATTCGGCTCTTACCGCCTGTGGGTATCGATTGTTTGGTGTATTCTTTTGGCATTGCTGGAAGGGCTTATGATCCTGCCGATCCCCTTCATTAAAATGTACGGTCTGGAGCATTGGCACCTGCCCATCATTGCCGGGGTTGTTGCTGTTGCCGCTTCGCTTTTGGTATGGTTAATGCCGAAGAAGAAGGAACTCAATACTACTTATACAAAGCAGTTTGAATAAACTCCGGCAAGCCGTTTTCATAGGAGACCCCCTTTTTACTGAAGCGGATCTCCTCAAAGGGAACGGCAAGTAATTGATTCAGCGTGGTATATCGTTCGAGATATTCCGTTCCGATCCCTGCGGGAACTGTATAATCGGAAAATGTTACGGTATCGGTGACAAAACAGCCGTTTCCCAGCTCGTTTTTTCCCAAATGGCCTTGGATGGTAACAGATTCGTTTTTCAGCGCCGTAAGAAGAAATTCAAAAGAGCGCAGTTCGCTGTTTAAGGTCAATAATCGTTCCGGATTTGTGAAGGTTCCGCTGATGTTGAAATAACCGTCGTCTTTCCCTGAAAAAGTGACATTTTCAACAAAGTTTAATTCCTTTAAGCTTTGCTCGATCAGTTGGGAGAATTCCTCATTGCTTAAGGTTCCGCTTTGGGCTTGATGCAATGGTGCTTTTGGAGGCGTTTCTTGATCGGCGGAAGGGGCTTTGTTGGTTGACAGACCAAATGCCAAAGTCGCAGCGGCAAGGAGCAAAAAGAGGATGGATGACCATCGGATGGTGCGTTGATTTGTTTTTTTCATAAAAGATCCTTTCTGTTTTTGGAGGTATAAAAAATGAAAAGTAAAAGTAAGATTGCGTTGTTTTTAGGGCTTGCCTGTCTGGTCATTATAATGATCGTTTCGGCTTGCTCACTTTTGCGGGAGGATGAGGCCCCTTCTCAAGGAGAAGATCCTGCGCCCACCGTGGAATCAGATGGCAATAATGAGCAGACCGATGAGCCTGTGACCCCTGCGCCCGAACCGGAGCCTGAGCCGGAACCGGAACCGGAGCCGGAGCCCGAGCCCGAACCCGAGCCCGAGCCCGAACCCGAGCCGGAACCCGAACCGGAGCCTTCCGTGGATGAGCCGTCCAATGTTCCCTTAAGCGGTTTAAATCCGGATCCCAAAACCGCGGAGGAGATCAAGGCGGTATTGAATGATCCCTATATGATCTTAGTGAACCGTGATCATAGGGTTTCTTCGGATTATGTTCCTTCCAACCTTGTGGCATTCTCCCGCGCGAATTATTATCAGTTGAACAGTACCTGCTCCAATGCGCTGTTGCAATTGATCAAGGCGGGGGAGAGAGCGGGCTACAATTATACTTTGTACTCCGGCTATCGCACTTATTCCAGCCAATATAATAAATACTACAATAAGATTGATTATTACAAGGGTCAAGGAAAATCGGAAGAAGAGGCCATTCGCCTGACCGATCAATATTATGCTCCTCCCGGCGCCAGCGAGCATCATACCGGTCTTGCGGCCGATGTCTGCATTCCCTCCATTGTTAATAAATATGCATGCTTGCATGAAAATTACGATCAAACTGCGGAATTCAGATGGTTTTCTGCTCATGCCCATGAATATGGCTTTATTTTGCGCTACCGCAAGGGTGATGAACATATCACCGGCTATAATTACGAGCCCTGGCATTACCGCTATGTGGGGGTTGAGGTGGCAACCGAGATCTATAACCGCGATATTACCTTTGAAGAATACATTGAAGACCTGGAAGGCCGCCTGAAGGCCCTGGAGGGCTGATGATTACCCGAAGAGCATTTTGCTCTTCGGGTTTTTGCATATTATGGTATTCTCAGCAAAGAATAAAACCGAGGTGATCGGTGTGGCAGTTAGTGTTCTTCGATGTGTTGTTTTGTATTTTTCGGTTGTTTTGGCGGTACGGATCATGGGGAAACGCCAGATCGGCGAGCTTCAGCCCTCGGAATTGGTGATCACCATTTTGATCTCGGAATTGGCGTCCCTTCCCCTTCAGGATTTGAATATGCCGTTGATCTGGGGAATCCTGCCGATGTTTTTATTGGTGGGTCTGGAATTGCTGATGTCTTTTGTTGCCCTGAAGTCTATGAAATTTCGGCGGTTGTTTTACGGAAGCCCGATCATTTTGATTAATCAGGGCAAGGTGAACCAATATGAATTGCTTCGTACCCGCGTTTCGATGGAAGACATTATGGAGGCTATGCGCGGAAACGGGATCATCCGCGTGGAGGATGTTCTGATCGCCGTATTGGAGACCAACGGAACAGTCTCGGTGATCCCTAAGCCTCAATGCGCACCGCCCACCGCCGAGGATTTAGAGGTGAAAACCGAAGAAAGCGGTGGGATTCCCACTATTTTAGTAATGAACGGACATCGGCTCAAAAAGAATTTGCAGGAAAGAGCCCTGGATGATCATGACTTATCTGCGATTTTAAAAGGGTATTCCGTTGCGCTGGAGGATGTCTTTATGCTGACGATGGATGATAATAATAAGACCTTTCTGATTCGCAAGGAGGATATATGAGACGAACGATGATTCCCCTTGGCATCATCGCCCTGTCGATCCTTTTGGTGGTTTCCTTGGATCTTTGGTTTATGACAGGGTTTGCTATGAAAATGGACCGCCAATTGGATCTGATCGAAGATGCAGGTGATTTTGAGGAGAGAAAAGCGGCCGCCCTGGAAATGGATGCATATTTTGAGGATAAAAGCTTTATTGCCCATCGCTTGGTGCCCACCGATCGGCTGGATGAGCTTGGCATCCTATTGCATAAGCTGAACGCCTATATTCAAACCGAAGATGAACATGAAACGATGGCAACAACTGCAGAAATCCGCGCAAAAATCAATTCAATGTATTCCACCTGGATCTACCGTTGGTACCATCCGGAGGAGTTTTGCATAGAATAAGGCAAGAATGGTGCGGAAAGGGATTGATGGGAATGAAATGCAACGGTTTAATGAAGATCGGCGGGTGCGTGGCCGCCTCCATTGCCCTTGGAATTTTGATCCAGATCTTTTTGCCGGACATTCTGATCATTGCGATCTGCTGTATTTTAGTGGTAATCATGGGCATTTTGATCGCAAAATTCTATTAAGGAGTGATTTTAAATGCAAATCGTTGTTGTGAGGGCTCCGAAGTTTTTGCGGGGCATTTTGAAGCGGGTTTTTAAAATACATAGTGAGGCATAAATAGCAAGATCCGGGCATAGATATTATCAAAAAACAAAGGAGCCTGGATCATGGAATGTAATCAGCAGCAAGCAAAGGTGGCAGCGACCAAAACGCTGTATGAAAACTTTTGGGAAGAAAAGTGTGAATGCGATCTTCTGATCCCCGATTATTTTCCGGCCGCTGAAAAAATTATTCAATGCAGCGCAGTGCCGGTGATCATTTCCAAGGAGATCGAGGGAGAGCGGCTGAATGTGGAGGGAAGCTGCCGTTTTTGCATTATTTACCAAGGGGAAGAGGGCGGCGAGATCAAGTCATTTGGGGAAACGGTGGCCTTCAGCGAAAGCTTCCCTTTGAAAGAAAGCGGATCCAAGCCTTGGGTGCAAACGGTTCTGCGAGTTGCGGGAACCTCCTGCCGCTTATTGAATCCGCGAAAGATCAGCGCAAAGGCAACGGTTTCGGTTGCGGTAAAGGTGCGGGATCAGGAAACGAATGAGGCCATCGAGGGTCTTGACTGCGGGGAGGCGGAGGCTCTTTTTACTCCTGCCACAGTCTATACAGTTCTGGATCATGTTGTCGATACGGTCAGGATCCAAGGTGAGATCGAGGTGCATACCGATATTCAGGACATTCTGAAAACAGATGGCTCTGTTTGTATCAAAGACATTAAGATCCTGCCCGGAAAAGCGATTGTGAAGGGCATTGCAAATCTGTTTTTACTGTTTTCTCCCGAATCGGATCCATCTAAGGTGGAAAGTACTTCTACTGCCATTCCGTTCAGTCAGGTTCTTGAACTGCCGCAGCAGGATGAGCATTGTATGATGGAAGCAACTGCCTGTATTGTGAATCTGCGCAGTGATGTGGAGGCGGATGAAGACGGAAAAAACCGCCTGATCTCTTTGACGGCTACTGTTTTGACCGAGGGAGAGGTTTATCAGAATCTGGAGCACCGTTTTTTGAGCGAGGCCTATTCCTTCCGCTATCCGCTGGAATGCGAGCAAGCAGAGATCAGTGCTGAAGAATTGATCGAAAAGAGCGAAGTTATCGATCATCTGCGCCATGAACTGCAATGGGAGGACACAAAGGCCGAAATCATTCAGATCATCGGTACTCCCGTTATTCAAAAGATCACCGGCCAGAATAAAACCCTCTCTATGGAAGGTGTTTTGGATCTTTCGATCTTTATGATGGAGGGAGAACAGTGCAGGAGTATTGACAAGGTTTTACCCTTTACAGTCAAAAAGGAGATCAAACAGTTATCGGAGCATATGCGGTGCGAAGTGAAGCCTTGCGTTCTGGGTTTTGATGGGAAGCTTGAAGGCGGAAAACTGGAGATCAAAACAGAGATTCAATGCTCATTGATGATTTTTGCAAAACATACCTTTGAAGTGATCTCTGATCTTCGGCTGGATACGGAGCATCCTATTGAGCAAGGAGATGCCGCACCGTTGATTGTTTATTTTGCAGAAAAAGGGGAGCGGCTTTGGGATATCGCGCGAAAATATGCCACCTCTGTTTCGGCAATTAAATCAGCCAATGAAATGGAGCAGGATATTCTGAACGAAAAAAGACTATTGCTGATCGCCAAAGGATAATAACAGAACGTGCTTTTTCGGTTTTTGACGGAAAAGCACGTTTTTTATATATTATTATTGCATCTTTTTAAATATAGTGATATAATAAATTATTATTTTTAAAGGAGGTCTTGCATAATGCGTAATTGGAAACTGTTGAAGCAGAATGAGCATAATGTATCTGCGTTATGCAAGGCTCTGCGTTGCCCTCATTTCTTTGCCCGCATTTTGCTGAACAGAGGAATTTCAACTGCGGCGGAGGCAAAGGCATTTTTGAAGACTTCGGCCGATGCTCTTTATGATCCCTATCTTTTCCGCAATATGAAGGCGGTGGTGGAGCGAATTGTTACTGCCATCCGTCGCGGAGAAAAAATCACCGTTTACGGTGATTACGATGTGGACGGAATCACCGCAACCTCATTGCTTTTAAAGGTTTTGCGTGAATTCGGCGGCAAGGCGGATTTTTATATTCCCAGCCGATTCACCGATGGATACGGGGTCAACAGCGCGGTAGTGGAGCGAATTGCCGCCGAGGGAACCACCCTCATGATCACGGTGGATACCGGTATCACCGCCGTGAACGAAGTGGAAGAGGCAAAGCGGCTTGGAATGGATGTGATCATTACCGATCACCATGAATGCCAGAGCGTTTTGCCCGATACCCTGATCCTCAATCCCAAGTGCCCCGATAGCGGCTATCCGTTCGGAGAGCTCGCCGGTGTGGGTGTTGTTTATAAGCTGGCTTGCGCGTTGAATGCTCTTTTGGGGCATGGCGATGGCATTGAGCGGTATGCTCCCCTTGCCGCTATCGGAACCGTTGCGGATATTATGCCGATGCGGGAAGAGAACCGCTTCATTGTACGCAAAGGTCTTGAGCTGATGAAAGAGTTAGACTGCCCCGGCTTGCAGGTTCTGCTGGAACGATGCGTTGGAGACCGCCCTGTTGATACCTCTACGGTTGGCTTTATTATTGCCCCCCGCATCAATGCGGCCGGTCGGATGGGAAGCGCCCAATTGGGTGTGGAGCTTCTGACAACCCGCGATAAAAAGGTTGCCGAAAGGCTGGTCGATGAGCTTTGCAAGGAAAATCAGCAACGGCAGTCGACTGAAAATGAGATCCTGAACCGGGCAATTGAAATGATCGAAGAAGATCCTTCTCTTCGCCGTCGTAATGCCATTGTGCTTTGGAGCGAGGATTGGCATAACGGTGTGATCGGAATTGTCGCTTCCCGCCTGAAGGAGCGTTACGGAAAGCCCTGTATTCTGTTTACGGTAAACGGGGAATTTGCCAAAGGCTCCGGTCGGAGCGTGCGTCCCTTTAATCTGTTTGAGGCGTTGGAGCAGTTGTCGGGCGGCCTTGAAAAATTCGGCGGACATGCTTTTGCGGCCGGTGTATTGGTGCGTACAGAGCAATTGGAGCAATTTCGGGATGCTTTTTGCCAAAAGGTGGATGCCTTTTTGGCGGAAAACCAATTTGATGAGTGCATAGAGATGGATTGTCTTTTAAATGAGGCGGATCTCAATGTACATAAGATTCGGGAGTTGGATAAGCTTGCCCCCTTCGGGCGCGGCAACGAAACGCCCATCTTCGGATTTATGAATGCTGAATTGCTGGAGGCCATTCCCACTGCCAACGGAAATCATATGCGCCTTAGTATGCGTTGCGGAAATCTGCGGGTAACTGCATTTTATTTCAATGTGACCGCTTTTGATTTTTGCTATCAGGCGGGGGAGACGGTGGATGTTGTTTTTGAGGCCGATATTAATGAATACAACGGCCGCTCCAGTGTTCGTTTATTGGTGAAGGACATTCGGTATGGCAGTGTAAAAGCCGAGCCTTTGATGAATCTGCTCCGTCGGTTTGAGCGGATGGAGGTCTCTTTGGCGGATGTGCCGTCCCGCAATGATATAGCGGCGGTATATCGCCATTTCAAAAAGCAAGAGGATTTGGAGAAGCAGCATTTTGATCTCTTTACGCTGCAAGAGCGGATCGCCCGCGAACAGCAGGCCCGCCTTACCTTCGGCGCGATATATTTTTCCTTATCTTCTCTTCGGGAATTGGGCGTTTTGAGCTATCGGCTTTCGGATTCTTTGCTTACCGAAATGCAGATCTATCCCGAGAACCGTGTGAACCTTGAGGATTCGGTTATACTAAAAAAACTAAAAGAAAAGGCAGGTGAGATCGGATGAGTATTGATGAAAAGCTGTTTTCAGACTTTGTGGAGGTTTTGAAAAAAGACGACCGGAAGTTTGATATTGAAAAGATCGAACGCGCATATCTGCGTGCCAAAGAGCAGCACGACGGTCAGTTGCGCTCGTCCGGTGAGCCTTATGTTTGCCATCCCATTGAGGTGGCAAAGTTGGTATATGAATTCGGTTTGGATACCGATTCAATGGTTTCTGCCTTTTTGCACGATACCATTGAAGATACAGCGATGACCTATGCCGATATCAAAAAGGAATTCGGTGAGGGCTGTGCGGTTTTGGTAGATGGTGTTACCAAGCTGGGTCAGATCTCCTATACAACCAAGGAGGAAGCTCAGATCGAGTATCTGCGCAAGATGTTTTTGGCCATGGCCAAGGACATTCGTGTTATTCTGATCAAGCTGGCGGATCGCTTGCATAATGTCCGTACCCTGGGTGCCCGCCCGCGGGATAAGCAGCTGCATACCGCCCGCGAGACTCTTGAGATCTATGCGCCGCTGGCTCATCGTCTCGGTATGCAGAAGGTCAAGCAGGAGATGGAGGATATCTCGGTCTCTTATCTGGATCCCGATGGCTGCAGGATGATCGAGGATCGCCTGCGGGAAACCGAAGTAAACGGCCATGAGTTTATTGAAAGAACCCAGGCGATGATCTGCGAAAAGGTGAAGGAATATGATATTCCCTTTAAGCTCACCTATCGCCTGAAGCATACGTTCAGTATTTACCGTAAGCTGTTTACCCAGAATAAAACCTTTGAAGAACTGTATGATCTTTATGCGTTTCGCCTGATCACCGATACAGTGACCGATTGCTATTTTCTTTTGGGTGTGATCCATGATCTTTATAATCCGATTCCCGGTCGGTTCAAGGATTATATCTCTACCCCAAAGCCCAATATGTATCAGTCTTTGCATACGACAGTCATCGGTAAAGAGGGTATTCCTTTTGAGGTTCAGATCCGCACCTGGGATATGCATAATACTGCAGAATACGGTATCGCGGCCCATTGGAAATATAAGAGCGGGGTTCAGGACGGAAAGGCGACCATCGATGATAAACTAAAATGGGTACGAACTCTTCTGGAATCCCAGGAGGATGTTTCGGATACCGAGGATTTCATCAAGGCGCTGAAGATCGATCTTTTTGATGATGAGGTATTTGTTTTTACTCCGAGAGGGGATGTTGTTAATCTGCCTGCCGGCGCAACGGTTATCGATTTTGCCTATGCGATCCATAGCGCGGTGGGAAATAAGATGGTTGGTGCTAAGGTCAACGGGAAGATCGTTGGCCTGGAGTATCAGCCTCAAAACGGTGAGATCATTGAAATTCTGACCACCTCTTCGGCGACTCACGGTCCTTCCCGCGATTGGTTGAAGATTGTGAAGACCAGCGAAGCGAAGCAAAAGATCCGCCATTGGATCAAGAATGAGCGGCGGGAAGAAAACATTGCCGCCGGCTTAGATGAACTGGAAAAGGCACTGAAGCGTAACGGAATTCGTCTGCCCAAGGAAAATCGCGATGAGGTTTTGAAGACCATTGCACTGCAGCTGCATTTTAACTCCGTTGAAGATCTTTATGCGGCCATCGGTTACGGGGGTATGACGGTTGTAAAGGTGGAGCGGCGCATTCGGGATTATTGCGATCAGCTGGAAAAAGAGAATAAGCCCATCAAGATCGTTCCTGTTTCCAAGCCAAAAGCCAGCGCAGGCGGTGTGGTTGTGGAAGGAATCGATAATTGCCTGATCAAATTTGCCAAATGCTGTAATCCGTTGCCCGGTGATTATATCTGCGGATTTATTACCAAGGGTTATGGCGTTTCCATTCATAAGACCGATTGCCCCAATGCCCGCAAGGGGATGGAGATGGAGCCGGAGCGTTGGCTGGCGGCCCATTGGGATAATGCCGAGACCGGCAGCTTTACCACGACGCTTCTGATCCGAGTAAACGATGCCATCGGCGTTATGGCAAATCTGACCCGCATCCTTGCGGATCTGAAGGTGAATATCCGAAGCCTTTCTTCCCGCGAGGAGGAAACGGATGTTTCGGTGATCTCAATGAGTATTGAGGTGCACAGTCTGGAGCATCTGAATTATATTTCTTCCAAGATCCGGAAAAATTCCGATGTGATCGACATTCACAGAGCAAATCAATAGGAGGAACTATGAGAGCAATTTGCACGGTTGTGAAGCATGCGGCGTTACGCGTTGACGGCGAGCTGATCTCCGAGATCGGCAGAGGAATGCTGGTGTTTTGCGGCTTTCACGAAAATGATACCAAGGAATCCATCGAGAAAGCCTTAAAAAAGGTGGCAGGACTTCGGGTGATGGACGATCCCGACGGAAAACTGAACTGTTCCCTGGCGGATGTGGACGGTGAGATGCTGTTTGTTTCAAACTTCACGCTTTACGGGGATGTAAAAAAAGGCTTTCGCCCCTCCTTTATTGAGAGTATGAAGTATGATGCGGCAGAAGAGCTGTATCAATATGCATGGAACCGCCTGAAGGAAATGGGCGTTCGGGTTCAGGGCGGTGTATTCGGCGGTGATATGAAGATCGAGGCGTTACATGACGGCCCCATCAATATTATCATTGATAGCGAGGCGCTGTAATGAAGCTTATTCAAATTGTGAGCGGCAGGTTGGAATGTAATAATTATCTGCTTATTCAGGATGAGAGCAGAGAAGGAGTGCTGATCGACTGCGGCGATGATGCAGATAAGATCCTTGGGGTGATCAAGGCGCATAAGGTTCAATTGAGGGGTATTTTACTGACCCACGGTCATGCGGATCATATTGCCGCCGCGGAGCAAATCAGTGATGCATTCGATTGCCCCATCTATATCCACTGCGGAGATGAGCCGCTTTTGAAAAGGGCGCTGTATAATCTTTCTCCGCAGGTGCTTGGAAAACCGATTGTGATCCAAAAAGGTGTTTCCTTTCTGCGGGAGGATGAAAGGGTTTCTGTGGCAGGCTTTGATTTTCAGGTGCTTCATACACCGGGGCATACCGAAGGCTCGGTTTGCTTGCGCTTGGGAGACCTTTTGTTCACCGGCGATACCTTGTTTGAAGGCTCTGTCGGAAATGAGTTTCCGCCCTTCGGCAATATAAAAAAAGAAATCGAATCAATTAAAAATAAACTCTTCACCATAGAAGACCATTGCGTATGCTATCCCGGTCACGGTGGAAAGACGACATTGCTCTACGAAAAAGAAAACAATATCTATTGCAGGATGTAAGATGGAAGTTAAACTCAGCGGACATGAATTTGAATATGATATTACCGGTATGTGCCTGCTCTTTTTTCCGGGAGAGTCGGTTCGCTTTGTCAGCGGACTGAAGGGAGAGCGATGGCTTTCCTCTCGCTTGGCGGAAGGGCGGGGCGGCCTTGTTGCCCGCGCTACCTATCGGTTCGGAGAGCAGGAATACCGCTGTCAGAAGAAGGCACAGGCTACGGATAAGGAAAGCCTGCTCGCGGCGGTGAAGTATACCGTATATCAGGTTTTTCACCGTGCTACCGGAATATGCCCGCCTTGGGGTATTTTAACCGGTATTAAGCCTACCGGTATTTATCGGCGGGTATTGGATGCCAAGGGGCCGGCCGCTACCCGTCAGTTTTTATTAAACGAGTATTGCATGCAACCGGAGAAGATCCCATTGCTCCATCAGATCTGCAAGGTGATGGAAACGGTAAAGACCGATCCCGAAAAAGAGGCCAGCCTTTATATTTCCATTCCGTTTTGCCCCTCTCGGTGCACATATTGTTCCTTTGTGAGCGTTGCGGCAGAGAAGAGCCATCGTCTGATCGAGCCTTATCTTAATCTTTTAGCCGAGGAGATCCGCGATAAATGCGCGGTTTTGCGTAAGCATGGGCTTCAGATCCGCTCCGTTTATATCGGCGGCGGAACGCCTGGGATTCTCAACGAGGCGCAGTTGGAGCAATTGCTTCAAACGGTGAATAGAGAGCTGAAAGAGCCATTGGCGGAATTCACCTTTGAATTGGGACGCCCCGATACCGTAACGCAAGAAAAACTGGTTCTTTTGAAAAAATACGGAGTGACCCGCGTTTGTATCAATACCCAAACAACCAATGATAAGATTCTGGAAACGGTTGGCAGAAGGCATACCCGCGCGCAGTATTTCGACGCCGTTTCCTTGACAAGAGCTTTGAATTTTGATAGTATTAACACCGATTTGATCGCCGGACTTCCGGGAGAGGATGAAGCTTCCTTTGCCCGCTCTTTGGAGGATGTTCTGGCGGCGGGGGCGGATAATATAACGATCCATACCTTATCGATCAAGCGTTCGTCTAAGCTGCACGACAGCGACGAATACTTTGATCCCTCCAATGACCATGTGCAACGGATGCTGGATAAGGCTTATGAAAGACTGCTTTCCTCCGGCTATGTTCCGTATTATATGTATCGTCAGAAGAATACGGTCTCCAACGGGGAAAACATCGGCTTTTCCAAACCGGAGACCATCGGGCTCTATAACCTTTATATGATGGAGGATCTTCATACAGTTGCCGCCTGCGGCGCAGGAGCCTCCTCGAAACTGATCTTCTCGCCGAACGGTCGTATCGAGCGGGTGATCAATGTGAAATATCCCTATGAATATATCAATGAGAATGAGCGGATCCGGCAGAATACGCGGTTGCTGGATCAAAAGCTTGGAGAGAGTAAATGACAGCAGAAGCGGCAAAAAAAGAAATTGAATTGCTGAGAGCGCAGTTGAATGAGCATATTCATCGCTATTATGTGGAGGATGCGCCGATCATTTCCGATTACGAGTATGATATGCTGATGCGGAAATTGGCAACACTGGAAGCGGAATTTCCGGAGTTCTATTCGGCAGTTTCGCCCACTCAACGAGTTGGCGGCGAGGTGTCGGAAGGATTTTCTTCTTATCATCATGAGGTTCCGCTTCAAAGCCTGCAGGATGCATTTTCTTATGAGGAGTTGCTGGATTTTGATCGTCGGGTCAAAGCGGCATGCCCCGATGCTCAATATGCCGTTGAGTTAAAGATCGATGGACTATCGGTGGCACTTCGGTATGAAAACGGTGTTTTCCAAGGGGGAGCGACCCGCGGAGACGGAGTGGACGGCGAGGATGTTACTGCCAACCTGAAAACCGTCGGCAGTATTCCCATGCACCTGACTGAGCCGGTGAATATTATTGTTCGCGGCGAGGTTTATATGTCCCATAAAAGTTTTGAGAAGCTGAACGAGCAAACGGTTGCCGCGGGCAAAAAGGCTTTTGCAAATCCCCGTAATGCGGCAGCGGGCTCCTTGCGACAGTTGGACAGCCGCGTAACAGCCACGCGGAATCTGGATATCTTTATCTTTAATATCCAGCAGATAGAAGGGGAGGGCCCCAAAAGTCACGCTGAAGGTCTGGATTATTTGAAAAAACTTGGCTTTAAGGTCAGTCCCTATTATCGGTTGTTTGATGATATTACCGAAGCCTTTGCGGAGGTGGAGCGTTTTAACGAGATTCGCGACACCTTGGGCTTTGATATCGATGGCGCGGTATTAAAGGTGGATGATTTTGAGGATCGCGCTCGCTTGGGGCAGACTTCTAAGGTGCCTCGTTGGGCGATTGCTTATAAGTATCCGCCGGAGCAAAAGGCAACTCTTCTGAAGGAGATCACGATTCAAGTAGGGCGGACAGGGGTTTTGACTCCCAATGCGGAGCTGGAACCGGTGCGCCTTGCGGGGACAACCGTTTCCCGTGCTACCCTGCATAATCAGAATTTTATCCGCGATCTGGATATCCGCCCCGGTGATACGGTGGTGGTCCAGAAGGCAGGGGATATTATTCCCGAGGTCGTTCGTGTTGTGAAGGAAAAGCGGACAGCGGAGTGTAAGCCGTATGTGATGCCGCAGACCTGCCCTGTATGCGGCGGGGAGATCGCCGCCGACGAGAGCGGAATTGCCTTGCGTTGCATCAATTCGGAATGTCCCGCAAAGATCCGGCGCCAGATCGAGCATTTTGTTTCGAAAGCAGCGATGGATATCGAAGGCCTGGGGCCTGCGATCATTGAGCAGTTGCTGGAGCAGAGGTTGATCGAAAAGCCGGATGACCTTTATGGTTTAAAGAAGGAAACTCTGGCTGAATTGGAGGGATTCGGTGAAAAATCCGCCGAAAACCTTTTGGAGGCCTTGGAGGCTTCCAAGGAGGTTCCGCTGGATCGGGTGATCTATGCATTGGGGATCCGCAATATCGGCTCCAAAGCGGCTAAGCAGTTGGCAGAGCAATTCGGGTCTATCGATAAGGTGATGTCTGCATCGGTGGATGAGATCGTTGGGATCTATGACTTTGGCAAGATTATGGCGGAAAATGTAGTTGCTTATTTTTCAGAGGAAGAAAACTGCAATTATGTGGAGCGCTTGAAAAATGCGGGCCTTAAAATGCAATATGAAAAAGAAGAGGTTGCGGATCTTTTGGCGGGTAAGACCTTTGTAATGAGCGGCGGATTGGAATCTATGAGCCGCGATGAGGCAACGGTCGCCATTGAGCATTTGGGCGGAAAGGTTTCCAGTTCCGTTTCTAAAAAAACTTCTTATTTAATATTAGGGGATAAGCCCGGCAGCAAATTGACCAAGGCGAGAGAATTGGGGATCCCTGTTTTAGAGGAAGATGAATTTTTAAAGATGATTCAAGGAGAGGGCAAAGAATGAAAGAATATGAAGTTGTCATCGGCTTGGAGGTCCATGCCGAATTAAACAGCAAAACGAAGATCTACTGCTCCTGCAAGAATAGTTTCGGCGGAGAAGTAAACACCCAATGCTGTCCGGTTTGCACC
Source organism: Eubacteriales bacterium (assembly GCA_045603925.1). Classification (GTDB taxonomy): domain Bacteria; phylum Bacillota; class Clostridia; order Oscillospirales; family QAKW01; genus QAKW01. The sequence goes on along the minus strand of JAZUNB010000011.1, from coordinate 28,279 downwards.
GGTATGCCCGGCGCTTTGCCGGTATTGAACCGCAAGGTGGTGGAATATGCAATTCGAATGGGGCATGCTACCGGCTGTAAGATCCACACTCTGCTGAAGCAGGATCGCAAGAATTATTATTATCCCGATCTGCCTAAGGCTTATCAGATCTCTCAGTTTGATATTCCTCTTTGCTATGACGGTGCTGTTGAATTTATGATGAACGGCGAGTCCAAGCGGGTGGGAATTACCCGTATCCACATTGAGGAGGATGCCGGTAAGCTTCTGCATCAGGAGGGAATTCCTTATTCTTTGGTGGATCTGAACCGTTGCGGGGTTCCTCTGATCGAGATCGTATCGGAGCCGGATCTTCGCTCTTCCCAGGAAGCCAGAGAATATTTGGAGACCATCCGTACCATTTTAATGTATGTGGGCATCTCGGACTGTAAGATGCAGGAGGGTTCCATCCGTTGCGATGTCAATGTTTCGGTTCGCCCCAAGGGGTCCGATAAATTCGGCACCCGTTGCGAAATGAAGAATATCAATACCTTCAGCGGTGCTCAGCGCGCTATTGATTATGAGGCGGCCCGCCAGATCGAGATTCTGGAAAAGGGCGGTACTATTTCTCAGGAGACCCGCCGTTGGGACGATGAGAAGGGCGTGAATGTTCTTCTCCGTTCCAAAGAAGATGCCCAGGATTATCGCTATTTCCCCGAGCCGGATATTCCGCCTGTTTCTTTGGAGCAGGAATGGATCGATCAGCTGAAGGAGGAGATTCCCGAACTGCCTAATGCTAAGATGAAGCGTTATGTATTGGAGTATCATCTCACTGAGACCGATGCCGGTATTATTGCAAGAAACTTTGAGCGCGCGGTGTATTTTGATGAATGTACTGCCATCGATGCTTCTCTTGCCAAGAGCGCATCCAATTGGATCCTCGGCGATATCGCCAAGTATCTGAATGACAGTAATGAAGAGATCGGCTCCTTCCCTGTGCAGCCCGCTCGCCTGATGGCGCTTTTGAAGCTGGTGGATAAAGGGACGATTTCCGGTGCTGCTGCGAAAAAGGTTTTGGCCGCAATGATCAAGGATCCTGCAGAGCCGATGGCGATCGTGGAGCGCGAAGGCTTGATTCAGAACAGCAACGAGGATGAGATGGCAAGTATTGTGGATGCAGTGTTGGCGGCCAACCCTGCCGCAGTGGAGCAATACCGCGGCGGAAGAACCAACATTGTCGGTTTCCTGGTGGGTCAGTGTATGAAAGAGACCAAGGGGAAGGGAAACCCCCAGATCATCAGCAAGCTTTTGATGGAACGCTTAAAATAACACATTAAAAAGGTCAGGCGCCGCAAGGTTTTGCGGCGCCTGATAAAAAATAAAAAAATGCTTGACTATGGTAAAATGATATGCTATAATGCTTATACCTGCCGGAAGGGCTTATTTTTTTGTGCAAAAAAATAGCCGCCAATATTAATGCAGGGAGGCCAAAATAACAGGAGGTGCCGCAAAATGAGAGTCAAGATCACTCTGGCTTGTACCGAATGCAAGCAAAGAAACTATGACACAATGAAGAACAAGAAAAACGACCCCGACAGACTTGAGATGAACAAGTACTGCAAGTTCTGCAAAAAGCATACCTTGCATAGAGAAACCAAGTAAGATTCAAAGAAGGAGGACGCAAAGATGGCTGAAGCTAAGAAGAAGTCCGTCTTTTCCAGAATCTTGGGCTGGTTCCGTGAGGTTCGGGTTGAAATGACCAAGAGAATCATCTGGCCGACCTTTAAGCAGGTCGTTAACAATTCCGTAATTGTTATCGTTTGCGTGGTTGTTGTCGGTGTATTCATCTGGGCTTTTGACTGGGCATTCTTTAACGGAATCCAGGGGCTGACCAACTGGATCGGCGGATTGTTAGGTTAATTTTTTAAGAAAGGAGCAGAGCGTTATGGCTGATAAGGCTAAATGGTATGCAATTCATACTTATTCTGCTTATGAAAACAAGGTTGCGACCAACCTGCGCAGAATTATTGAAAACCGCAAACTGGAAGAAGTCATTCAGGATATTTCTGTTCCTACCGAAACCGTTGTTGAAACAACTGAAAAAGGTCAGAAGGAATATGAGCGTAAGGTATTTCCCGGTTATGTGTTGGTAAAGATGGTTATGACCGATGAGACCTGGTATATCGTCCGTAATATTCAGGGCGTTACCGGCTTTGTCGGCTCTACCTCCGAGCCCCTTCCTCTTACTCAGGCTGAGATCGAAAAGCTCGGCGTGGAGAAGAGAGTGGTTCATACCGATTACAAGAAGGGCGATTCCGTTCGCTTTGTTGCTTCCAACATGAGCGGTTTTGTTGGTGTGGTAGATGAGGTATATCCCGAGTCTGCCAAGTTGAAGGTGGTTGTGTCCATGTTCGGCCGTGAAACTTCCGTTGAAGTTTCCTTCGAGCAGGTCGCACCCGTAGAGTAAGGCTGATTCGCACATTTTGTGCGTTATCGCAAGTGGGAGGAGAGTACTTTTTAATCTTTCCGCTATATTACCACATTGAAACACGAGGGAGGTGTTTAAGATGGCTCAAAAAGTAACAGGGTACATTAAACTTCAGATTCCGGCAGGTAAAGCAACTCCGGCGCCCCCGGTTGGTCCCGCTCTGGGTCAGCATGGCGTTAACATTATGGCGTTTGCTAAGGAATTCAACGAGAGAACAAAGAATGATATCGGGTATATCATCCCGGTTGTTATTACCGTTTATGCGGACCATTCTTTCTCTTTTGTTACCAAGACTCCGCCTGCTGCGGTCCTGATCAAGAAGGCTGCCGGTATTGAAAGCGGTTCCGGCGTGCCCAACAAGACCAAGGTCGCTACTCTTACCAAAGAACAGGTTAAGAAGATCGCTGAGCAGAAGATGCCCGATCTGAATGCAGTGGATGTTGAAGCTGCTATGAGTATGATCGCAGGTACTGCAAGAAGTATGGGCGTTACCGTCGAAGAGTAATGTCAAAATCTGTGGGAGGAAAATTCCGTAATACCACAAAGGAGGATTTATAGGTGAAAAGAGGAAAGTCTTATATTGAAAGCTCCAAGCTCATCGACTCTGCAAAGCTGTATGATGTTGAAGAGGCTCTGGAAGCTGTTGTAAAGGCTGCACGTGCAAAGTTCGACGAGACCGTTGAGATCCACGTGAAGCTGGGTGTTGATTCCCGTCATGCCGATCAGCAGGTTCGTGGCGCAGTTGTACTGCCCCATGGTACCGGTAAAACCACTCGCGTTCTGGTTTTCGCTAAGAACGAGAAGGCTGATGAGGCTACTGCTGCCGGTGCTGATTTTGTCGGCGGTGAGGAACTGATCCCCAAAATTCAGAATGAAAACTGGTTTGAATACGATGTAGTTGTTGCCACCCCTGATATGATGGGCGTTGTTGGCCGTCTGGGTCGTGTTCTGGGTCCTAAGGGCTTGATGCCCAACCCCAAGGCCGGTACCGTTACCATGGATGTTGCTAAGGCGATCGCTGAGATCCAAGCCGGTAAGATCGAGTATCGTTTGGATAAGACCAATATTATCCACTGCCCGATCGGCAAGGTTTCCTTTGGTAAGGAAAAGCTGACTGAGAACTTCAATACTCTGATGGGCGCTGTTATTAAGGCCAGACCTGCAGCTGCCAAGGGTCAGTATGTGAGAAGCTGCACTGTTGCTTCCACCATGGGCCCCGGTGTGAAGGTAAATCAGGCTAAGTTTATGTAAAAAAGTCTTGACAATTATACCCGATAGTGGTATGATTGTTGAGTCGAAAATATACTTCGTAGACAGCAGGTGCCGTTTTGCGGCTTAATATCCCGCCGAGGAGTGCTTATATCTTAGGATATTTATGCTCTCAAAGGTGTTATGCTGTCTTTGAGAGCATATTTTTTTGAAATTCTAATGGAGGTAATTCAATTCATGGCAAATGATAAGATCATTGCTCAGAAACAAGCAGTTGTTGCAGAACTGAAGGAAAAGCTTCAGAATGCAGTAACCGGTGTTCTGGTAGATTACAGCGGAATCAATGTTGCTGATGATACCGCTCTGCGTCGCAAGCTGAGAGAAGCCGGCGTTGAGTACGGTGTTGTGAAGAACACTCTGACCCGTTTTGCTGCTAAAGAAGCCGGTCTGGAAGAGCTGTCCGATGTTTTGAACGGCACTACCGCTTTGGCTGTTTCTAATGATGATGTTGTTGCTCCCGCCAAGGTTCTTTATGAGTTTGGTAAGGATCACGACTACTTCACCATTAAGGGCGGCTTTGTGGAAGGCAAAGTTGTTTCTGTTGCAGAACTGGAAAAACTGGCCACTATGCCCAGCAAGGAGACCTTGCTCTGCATGCTGCTGTATGCCCTCAACGGAAATGTTTCCGGTTTGGCTCGCGCTCTGCAGGCTGTTGTGGATCAGAAAAACGAAGCGACCCCTGCGTAAATTTTAATTTAATTTTATTTGGAGGATTAAACAAATGGCTGATATTAAGAATATTGTTGAAGAAATCAAGACCCTGTCTGTTATGGAACTGGCTGACCTGGTTCATGCTATCGAAGAGGAGTTCGGCGTGTCCGCTGCTGCTCCCGTTGCTGTTGCTGCTGCTCCCGGTGCCGGCGCTGCCGCTGCTGAAGAGAAGACCGAGTTCGATGTTATCCTGACCGATGCCGGCGCTTCCAAGATCAACGTTATCAAGGTTGTTAAGGAAATCACCGGTCTGGGCCTGAAGGAAGCTAAGGAGCTGGTTGACAACGCTCCCAAGGCTGTTAAGGAAGGCGCTTCCAAGGATGAGGCTGAGGAAATTAAGACCAAGCTGACCGAAGCCGGCGCTACTGTTGAATTGAAGTAATTTCATTAGAGAAACCCCTGATCGCATTCCGGTCAGGGGTTTACTGTTTAAAAGGAGCAGAAAATATGAAAAAGGTATTTACAAAAGATGCCCCTGCTGCCATCGGCCCTTATTCTCAGGCGGTGATCACCGGAAACTTGGTTTTTACTTCCGGCCAGATCGCCATTAACCCTTTGAGCGGAAATGTGGAGGCAGAGGGAATCGAGGCGCAGACCGAGCAGGTAATGAAGAACCTGGGCGCTGTTTTGAAAGCGGCCGGCTCTTCTTATGATAAAGCAGTCAAAACCGTTTGCTTTTTGAAGAATATGGAAGATTTTTCTGTATTTAATGAGATCTACGGTCGGTATTTTACCGAAAAGCCCGCGCGCAGCTGCGTTGCTGCCGCAGCCCTTCCCAAAGGTGTTTTGGTTGAGGTTGAAGTGATCGCTGAATTATAATGAATCCAGCCGAATATGGGCAAATTATACAGTAATTTTCCATATTCGGCCGTTTTATTTGTTTAACGCATTAAAGTGTAAAAAATATTGAAAAATCCGTTGACAATTCTTGTATTAATGCTATAATATTATAAAAGCGATGAAGGGAAAAAAGATACATTTGATGCTTTCAGAGAGTCGGCGGTTGCTGTGAGCCGATAAGTGCGGTGTATATAACTCCTCCCGGAGCTGTCGGCTGAAAAGCTTTAGTAGGTTCGACCGGGTACTCCCGTTACAGAGAAGCGCATTGATAGATGCGTCAGAGCGGGCGATATATTCGTCAATTAGAGTGGTACCGCGGAGAAATCTTCGTCTCTTTTACACAAACAAATTTGCGGTTTTGTGTAAGGGAGATTTTTTTTATTCAAAACCGAGCAAGGGAAGGATCTGAATATGAAAGGTTATCAGAAATACAGCAGACAGTTTTTTGAGGCATCTCCGGTCACAATGGATTGGGCCAAGAAGTCTTATGTTGATAAGGCGCCGATTTGGTGCAGTGTGGACCTGCGAGACGGAAATCAAGCATTGATTACTCCTATGAGTCTGCAGGAAAAACTGACCTTCTTTAAAGAACTGGTTCGGATCGGTTTTAAAGAAATTGAGATCGGGTTTCCTGCCGCATCGGAAACGGAATATGAGTTTTGCCGTACCTTGATCGAGCAGGATCTGATTCCCGAAGATGTTTCCATTCAAGTATTGACTCAATCCCGCGAGCATATCATTGCAAAGACCTTTGAGGCCTTGAAGGGCGCCAAGAATGCAGTGGTTCATCTTTATAATTCCACCTCTCTTGCGCAAAGAGAGCAGGTTTTTAAGAAAAGTAAGGAAGAGATCATTGAAATTGCCCGCTTTGGTGCAAAGCTTTGCAAGGAGTATCGCGAAAAGACGGAAGGAAACTTTAAATTTGAGTATTCTCCCGAAAGTTTTACCGGTACTGAACCGGAATTTGCCGTTGAGATTTGTAATGAGGTAATTGATATCTGGGAGCCTACCGCAGAGGATAAGGTGATCATCAACCTGCCTGTAACCGTTTCCCATTCAATGCCCCATGTTTATGCTAACCAAGTGGAGTATATGTGCAAAAACCTCAACCGTCGGGAAAACCTTGTGATTTCCCTGCATCCCCATAATGACCGCGGTTGCGCGGTGGCGGATAGTGAAATGGGCCTTTTGGCCGGCGCCGACCGTATTGAGGGAACCTTGTTTGGCAACGGTGAGCGTACGGGCAATGTGGATATCATTACGCTGGCGATGAATATGTATTCTCAGGGCGTGGATCCCTGCCTGGATTTCTCGGATCTGCCGCGGATCACCCAGCTTTATGAAGAGGTGACGCGGATGCATGTTTATGAGCGGCAGCCCTATAGCGGTCAGTTGGTATTTGCCGCCTTCAGCGGCTCCCACCAGGATGCCATTGCTAAGGGTATGAAATGGCGGGAAGAGAAGAACCCCGAATTCTGGACTGTTCCGTATCTGCCTTTGGATCCCACCGACGTCGGCAGAGTTTACGAGACCGATGTTATCCGCATCAATTCTCAGTCCGGCAAGGGCGGCATCGGCTACCTGATGGAAACCCAATTCGCCTATATTCTTCCTCAGAAGATGCGGGAAGAGTTCAGCTACCATGTAAAGCATGTTTCCGATAAGGGCCATAAAGAACTGCAGCCGCAGGAAGTGCTGGATATCTTTGTAAAAGATTATGTAAACCGCGAAGAGAAGCTTTTGGTGCCTGAGGTTCATTTTGAACAATTACAGCCCGGCTTTAAGGCAAAGGCAACCATTGTATATGACGGTGTTACCTCGGTGGTGGAGGCAATCGGAAACGGCCGTCTGGATGCTACCGGCAATGCGATCAAAAAGGTGATCGGTGAGGTCTATACCTTCGATTCCTATACAGAGCACGCTTTGGATGTGGATTCCCACGCAAGCGCCGCTTCTTATGTCAGTATTTTTGATCAGGATGGCAAAACCGTTTGGGGCGTTGGTGTGGATTCGGATATCATCACCTCGTCCATTAAGGCGCTGGTAAGCGCATTGAACAGAAAGTTTGAGCGAAAAGTTTAAGAGGAATTCCAAATGAAAATGACAGGTGCACAAATCGTGATCGAGACCTTGATCGAGCTGGGTGTGACCGATGTGTTCGGCTATCCCGGCGGGCAGGTGCTCAATATTTACGATGAACTTTATAAAAACAGCAGTCGGATCAATCATTTTCTGGCTGCCCATGAGCAGGGCGCTGCCCACGCGGCAGACGGTTACTTCCGCGCTACCGGAAAGGTTGGCGTTGTGATCGCCACCTCCGGTCCGGGCGCTACCAATCTGGTGACCGGTATTGCGACCGCGATGCTGGATTCGGTTCCGCTTCTGGCCATTACCGGTAACGTACCCTGCAGCTTGATCGGTAAGGACAGTTTTCAGGAGATCGATATCACCGGCATCACCCTTCCGATTACCAAGCATAATTATTTTGTGAATGATATTTCCCAGCTGGCTGATAATATCCGCGAGGCCTATCGTATTGCCCGCAGCGGGCGACCGGGTCCGGTGTTGCTCGATATTCCCAAGGATATTCAAACGGCGGAATATGACTATGAACCGAAGCCTCTTGCTCCGAAATTTGATAATCGGATCGTTCCCGAGGAAGAGATCGCCAAAGCGGCAGAGTTGATCAACAGCAGTGAACGCCCTTATATTTATATCGGCGGCGGCGCCATCGGCGCCGGAATCTCCGATGACCTTGCGGCTTTTGCCGAAAAGATCGATGGGGTGATCGGATGTACGCTGATGGGTCTCTCGGGTGTAGACAGTGAATGCCCCCGTTTCCTGGGAATGCAGGGAATGCACGGTCATTATGCTTCTTCTATGGCCCAGCACCACGCAGATCTGATCATCGCCATCGGTGTTCGGTTCAGCGACCGTGCTACCGGGAATAAGAACAAGTATGCTCCCAATGCCAAGATCATTCATATCGATATTGATTTTTCGGAATTGAATAAGAATATCCCCATTCACGCCGGAATTATCGGCGATGTGCAGGATACCTTCAACCGTCTGGCAGATCGGGTGCATCCGCAAAAGCACCCTGAATGGATGGCTTATATTGAGCAATTGAAGGCAGAAGAAGCCGCAGCCATAGAGAAGCGGGAGGATCTGAATCCCCGCGATCTGATCGGCATTATCAATAAGCATATCAACCCCGAAACGGTGTTTGCCACCGATGTGGGTCAGCATCAGATGTGGGCGGCGCAATACTGTAAATTCAAGAAGACACGCAAGTTTGTATCCAGCGGCGGTCTCGGAACCATGGGCTTTGGCCTGGGTGCCGCCATCGGCGCGGCGGTCGGCTCCAAGGAGAGAACCGTGCTGATCACCGGCGACGGAAGCTTTGGTATGAACCTGAACGAATTGGCAACAGCTGTTTCCTACCAGGTTCCCGTTACCATTGTTTTAATGAACAACGGTGTTTTGGGAATGGTTCGCCAATGGCAGACCTTGTTCTTCAACCAGCACTATTCCAATACGACCCTTGAACGCAAGACCGATTTTGTGAAATTGGCGGAAGCCTTCGGCGCAAAGGGCTTGCGGGCCGCAACCCAGGAAGAGTTTGAAAAAGCCTTTGTGGAGGCGAATAACAGTCAAGGACCGGTGCTGATCGATTGCCTGATCGATAAGGATGAATTCGTCTTACCGATGCTGCCTCCCGGTGGTTCGATGGACGATATCATTACTCGGAAAGGAGAATGACCATGAATAAATTTATTATCGCAGTATATGTAGACAATAAATTCGGTGTTCTTACCCGAGTAACCAGTATGTTTACCCGCCGAGGGTTCAACATTGATGCTCTGACGGTAGGGGAGACCGAATCTCCTGAATATTCCCGAATTACCATCTCTATGAGTGGTGACGGATACGCAAGAGATCAAATGATCAACCAGTTGAGAAAGCTTTTCAATGTGAAGAAGGTGGAGGTCCTGGAAAAGGAAAACTCCATTAACCGTGAATTGCTTTTGATCAAGGTACATAACAATTCCAATGCCGGCAACGACATTATGAATGCGGTCAATATTTTTCGCGCGAAGATCATTGACTATTCCCAGGAAGCGTTGTGTATCGAAGTGACCGGCGACTCCGAAAAGATCGATGCTTTTATCGATGTTTTGAAGCCCATCGGAATTATTGAAATGTGCCGCACCGGTATTGTTGCGCTGGAGCGCGGTAACAGCAGTCTTTTAAGTAAATAATACATTTTAAAGGAGATCAAACAATGAATAATGCAAGAATTTTTTATCAGCAGGATTGCGATTTAAACAAACTGAACGGCAAGACCGTTGCCATTATCGGTTATGGCTCTCAGGGTCATGCTCATGCTCTGAATCTTCATGATTCCGGTGTGGATGTAATTGTTGGTCTGTATAAGGGCAGTAAGAGCTGGGAGAAGGCTGAAAAGGCAGGTCTGAAGGTAATGACTGCTGCCGATGCTGCCAAGAATGCCGATATCATTATGATCCTCATCAACGATGAGAAGCAGGCCAAGCTTTATAAAGAAAGCATTGAGCCCAACCTGACCGAAGGAAAGACTCTGGCTTTTGCACATGGCTTTAATATTCATTTTGGTTGCATTAAGCCTCCCAAGAATGTTAATGTAATCATGATCGCCCCCAAGGGCCCCGGCCATACTGTTCGCAGTGAGTATCAGGTCGGTAAGGGCGTTCCCTGCCTGATTGCTGTTGAGCAGGATGCGACCGGTGATGCTTGGGATATCGGTCTGGCTTATGCCTTAGGCATCGGCGGCGCAAGAGCCGGTGTATTGGAGACCAACTTCAGAACCGAGACTGAGACCGATCTGTTCGGTGAGCAGGCGGTTCTTTGCGGCGGTGTTTGCGCTTTGATGCAGGCAGGCTTTGAGACCTTGGTTGAGGCCGGTTATGATCCCAGAAACGCTTACTTTGAGTGTATTCATGAAATGAAGCTGATCGTTGATCTGATCTATCAGAGCGGCTTTGAAGGAATGCGCTATTCCATCTCCAATACCGCTGAATACGGTGACTATATTACCGGACCCAAGATCATTACCGATGAGACCAAGAAGGCCATGAAGAAGGTTCTTTCCGATATTCAGGACGGTACCTTTGCCAAAGACTTCCTGCTGGATATGTCTGATGCCGGCTCTCAGGTTCACTTTAACGCTATGAGAAAGATCGCCGCTGAGCATCCTTCCGAAGTAGTTGGTAAGGAGATCCGCAAGCTGTATAGCTGGAGCGATGAGGATAAGCTGATCAACAACTGATCGGCAGGAGGATATCATGGTTAAAGATACAATTGTGTGCGGTGCAAATAACGCGCCGCACCGCTCCCTTTATCATGCCCTTGGGTTAACAGAGGAGGAAACCTCCCGCCCGTTGATCGGTATTGTGAGCTCGTATAATGAGATCGTGCCCGGTCATATGAATCTGGATAAGATCACTGAGGCGGTTAAGCTGGGTGTAGCGATGGCAGGGGGGACCCCCATCGTGTTTCCCGCCATCGCGGTTTGCGATGGAATTGCCATGGGACATCAGGGAATGAAATATTCCTTGGTGACCCGCGATCTGATCGCTGATTCCACCGAGGCTATGGTGATGGCTCATGGGTTTGATGGCCTGGTCATGGTCCCCAATTGCGATAAAAACGTTCCCGGTCTGCTGATGGCGGCCGCGCGGCTGAATATTCCTACTGTTTTTGTCAGCGGCGGTCCTATGCTTGCAGGGCGCGTAAACGGAAAGAAGACCAGCCTCTCCAGCATGTTTGAGGCGGTTGGCTCTTATATGGCCGGCAAGATCGATGAAGAGAAACTGCGCGAGTTTGAGTGTAAAACTTGTCCTACCTGCGGTTCTTGCTCCGGAATGTATACCGCAAACTCCATGAACTGCCTGACTGAAGTATTGGGTATGGGCTTAAGAGGAAACGGCACCATTCCCGCAGTATATTCTCAGCGTATTGAGCTTGCCAAGCGTGCAGGTATGCAGGTAATGGAGCTGATCCGCAAGGATATCCGCCCCTTGGATATTATGACCGAGAAGGCATTCCAAAACGCGCTGACTGCCGATATGGCTCTGGGTTGCTCCACCAACAGTATGTTGCACCTTCCCGCGATTGCCAATGAATGCGGCATCCGTTTGAATCTGGATATGGCCAATGAGATCAGCGCTAAAACACCCAATCTCTGCCATCTTGCTCCTGCAGGCCCCACCTTTATGGAGGATCTGGAAGAGGCAGGCGGTGTATATGCGGTATTGAAGGAACTGACCAAGAAAAATCTTCTTCATACCGATTGCATGACCTGTGCCGGCAAAACCGTAGGGGAGAATCTGGAGGGAGTTTCCAACCTGAATGAACAGGTGATCCGCCCTATCGATCAACCCTATAGCGAAACCGGCGGTATTGCGGTACTGAAGGGGAATCTGGCCCCCGATGGGTGCGTGGTTAAAAGAAGCGCTGTTGCCGCAGAAATGCTGGTCCATGAAGGGCCCGCCCGCGTCTTCAACAGTGAAGAGGAATGTATTAAGGTGATCTATGCCGGCGGGATCAAAGCCGGCGATGTGGTTGTGATCCGCTATGAGGGTCCCTCCGGCGGCCCCGGTATGCGCGAGATGCTTTCTCCCACCTCTGCGATTGCAGGAATGGGTCTGGACAAGGAGGTTGCGCTGATTACCGACGGTCGGTTCTCCGGCGCGACCCGCGGCGCTTCCATCGGGCATGTTTCGCCCGAAGCAGTGCGCGGCGGTACCATCGCCTATGTAAAGGAAGGGGATATGATTGCCATTGATATTCCCAACCATACCATCACCCTGAAAGTCTCCGATGAGGAGCTTGCAAAGAGAAAAGAAGAGATGCCCATTGAAAAGAAAACCAACATTACCGGTTATCTGAAACGGTATGCCGATGCGGTGTCTTCTGCCGATCGCGGCGCGATCATCAACATTAAATAATTTGGAGTTTAATGGCTATGGCTATGACAATGACACAAAAAATACTGGCCGCCCATGCAGGCTTGGATGAAGTAAAAGCAGGGCAGTTGGTATTGGTAAATCTGGATCGTGTGTTGGGTAACGATATTACCTCTCCGGTTGCGATCCGCGAATTTGACCGTATGGGCTTTGAGGAGGTCTATGATCGGGAGAAGGTGACCATGGTAATGGATCATTTTGCCCCCAATAAGGACATCAAAGCCGCGGTTCAATGTAAAATGTGCAGAGATTTCTGCAATGAAAAAGAAGTGACCCATTTTTATGACGTGGGTCGTATGGGTATTGAGCACGCGCTGTTGCCCGAAAAAGGGCTGGTGGTTGCAGGCGATGTTGTGATCGGCGCCGATTCCCATACTTGTACTTACGGTGCTTTGGGCGCTTTCTCCACCGGCGTCGGTTCTACCGATATGGCCGCCGGTATGGCCATCGGTAAGGTTTGGCTGAAGGTTCCTTCTGCAATTCGGTTTGTTCTGAAAGGAAAGCTGAATCCTTATGTTTCCGGTAAGGATGTGATCCTGCATATTATCGGAAAGATCGGGGTGGATGGCGCCCTTTATAAGTCTATGGAGTTTACCGGCGAGGGCGTTGCTGCGCTGTCCATTTACGATCGGCTGACCATTACCAATATGGCCATTGAAGCCGGCGCGAAAAACGGCATTTTTGAGGTGGACGAGCAGACCTTGGCTTATATTAAGGAACATTCCGATCGGGAGCCGGTGGTTTATACCGCCGATGCCGATGCGGAATATGAGGAGACCATTGAAATTGATCTCTCTGCCATTACCTCTACTGTTGCATTCCCGCATCTTCCCGAAAATACCCGCACCATTGATGCGGTGGGAGATGTGCGGATCGATCAGGTTGTGATCGGCTCTTGCACCAACGGTCATTATAAGGATCTGGAGGAGGCCGCTTCCATCCTGAAGGGAAAGAAGATCGCTTCCCATGTGCGCGCCATCATTATTCCTGCTACCCAGGATATTTACCTGAAAGCGCTGGAGACCGGTCTTTTAAAGATCTTTATTGAGGCAGGCTGCGTTGTTTCAACGCCCACCTGCGGCCCTTGTCTGGGCGGTTATATGGGCATTCTTGCCAAGGGAGAGCGCGCGGTGGCTACCACCAATCGGAATTTTGTGGGTCGTATGGGCGATCCCGAATCGGAGGTTTATCTTGCCAGCCCTGCTGTGGCCGCGGCAAGTGCCATTGCCGGCAAGATCGCCGGTGTTGAGGAGGTGTTGGGATGAAATTTGCAGGAACGGTTATAAAATACGGAGATAATGTGGATACCGATGTGATCATCCCTGCCCGCTATCTCAATACCATTGATAAAAAAGAATTGGCTTCCCATTGTATGGAAGACCTGGATGTAAACTTCACCAAGCGGGTAACCCCCGGGGATATTATGGTGGCCGGTTTTAATTTCGGCTGCGGTTCTTCCCGTGAGCATGCGCCCATCGCCATTAAAGAGAGTGGGATCTCCTTGGTAATTGCCAAGAGCTTCGCGCGGATCTTTTACCGCAACGCCATCAACATCGGGCTCGCCATTGTGGAATGCCCCGAGGCGGCAGAAGCCATTGCCGACGGAAATGAGGTGGAGGCTGATATGGATCTCGGTGTGATCTGCAATAAGACCACCGGAGCCACCTATGAAATCGAACCCTTCCCGCCGTTTATTCAAGAGATCATTACCAACGGCGGCTTGGTTGAATCCATCAGAAAGGGCAGCATTCGCTGATAAGACCATGAACTATAATATCGCTTTATTAAAAGGGGACGGAATCGGCCCCGAAATTGTGGACAGCGCAGTTGCTGTTCTGAAGAAGATCGGTGAAAAATACGGTCATACTTTTCAGTTTACCGATTATCTCATCGGCGGCGCCGCCATCGATGCAACCGGAAAGCCTCTGCCGCAGGAAACGGTAGACGGTTGCCTGGCCAGCGACAGTGTTTTACTGGGCGCGGTAGGCGGTCCCAAATGGGATACTCTGCCCGGTGATCAGCGCCCTGAAAAGGCGCTTCTAGGCATTCGCGCCGCATTGGGCCTTTATACCAATCTGCGCCCTGCCAAGCTTTATCCTGCTTTGAAGGCAGAGTGTCCCTTGCGGGAAGATCTGGTGGAGAAGGGCTTTGATCTGATGATCGTGCGGGAGCTGACCGGCGGCATCTATTTCGGGGACCGCGGCTATCGCCAGGGAAAATACGGCGAAGAGGCCTATGATACCGAATGCTACAGCCGCTTGGAGATCGAGCGTATTGCAAGAGTGGCTTTTGAAACGGCGAAAAAACGCCGCGGCAATGTGATCAGCATCGATAAAGCCAACGTATTGGAGACCTCCCGTCTTTGGAGAAAGGTGGTTCATGAGATGGCCGCCGATTATCCCGATGTAACCTGCAAGGATATGCTGGTGGATAATGCCGCCATGCAGTTGGTAAAGAATCCCGCGCAGTTTGATGTGGTGGTTACCTCCAATATGTTTGGGGATATTCTTTCGGATGAGGCTTCCCAGATCACCGGCTCCATCGGTATGCTGCCCTCCGCCTCTTTGGGAGATGGCACCCGCGGAATGTATGAGCCGATCCACGGCTCTGCACCCGATATTGCAGGGCAAAATAAAGCAAATCCCATTGCAACCGTATTATCTGCGGCAATGATGCTTCGTTATTCCTTTGATCTTGGAAAAGAGGCGGACGCCATTGAGGATGCGGTGGATCGCGTATTAAATAACGGCTGGAGAACGGCTGATCTGGCGGCCGCTGGTAAAGAGCCTCTGACCTGTACCCAGATGACCGAAAAGATTTTGGCTGAATTGGCCTGATGAAAGTGTGGCGAACCCGATGATCTCGGATTGGAAGAATGTTTCTATGGCGCTTTCCTCGGTGGTGGTATTCCGCAATGTTTTGCAGCAACCGCCGATGGTTGCCCTGCGCAGTTTCTTAAATCTGAAAACAGAAGATAAGGTGGCCTTGGCCGATAGCTATAGCGCATTTGTGGGCGCGTTGTTTTCATTTTCCCATTGCCTGAGCGATTATCTTCAAAAGGCATTGTTTGAGGATGAAAATGAATATGTGATCTTAAGAGCCCATAATGAACCGATCCCTGCGGTTTTGCAACGCTGTGTTGAAAATGAACTTGCTTTGTTTTCGGCGATCTCTTCATTGGAACCTCAAAAGCTTGCCGAGATGGTGGGCCATGTCGGTTATCTTGCGCTCTTTGAAAATGAGGCCAAAGATTTTGCGGCGCTTTATGAAGCGCGGGTCAAGGATGTTCATCGGTTTGGCTACGGAATTTTTGTATCCAATCGGATGTTTACCCTGCAGGATGGCAGTATTGTACCTGTTCGCAGTGCAGATCCCATCTCTTTGGAGGATCTGATCGGCTATGAAGAAGAGCGCAAGCAGGTCATTGATAATACCCGCGCATTATTGAATGGGAAGCCCGCTGCCAACATTCTTCTTTGCGGGGATGCCGGTACCGGTAAGTCCTCCACAGTGAAGGCGGTAACCAACCTTTTAGCTTCGGAAGGCCTTCGCTTGATCGAGATCCGCAAGGAGCAGGTGCTTCAATTGCCGATGATTATGGACGAGCTTAGCCGGAATCCTTTAAAGTTTATTATCTTTATTGATGATCTTTCCTTCAATAAAAATGACGATTATTTCAGCACTCTAAAGGCAATATTGGAAGGGTCGGTTTCGGCGCGTAATAAGAATACGGTGATCTATGCCACCAGCACCCGCCGCCATTTGGTGAAGGAAAGCTTCTCGGATCGCTCGGGGGATGATGTGCATCATAATGATACGGTGCAGGAACTGATCTCTCTTTCGGAGCGTTTTGGGCTGACGGTTCTCTTTTCCAAGCCCAATAAAGAGCTTTACCTTCGGATCGTTCATCAATTGGCAGAAGTCAAGGGGATCGGGAAGGATCCCAATGAACTAGAGCTTCTTGCCGAAGCCTTTGCTCTTCGCAAGGGCGGGCGTTCTGCCCGTGCGGCCGATCAGTTTACAGACTATTTACTTTCGCAACAATAGAAAAGGGATAAGGATATGTTGACACTTGATAAAATCTACCATGCCGGATATGTATTGAGAGATGTGATCCGTAAAACGGATGTGATCGCGGCTCCCCATATTAATCCGGAGGCTGAGGTTTATTTAAAGACCGAAAATCTGCAGATCACCGGTTCCTTTAAGGTTCGGGGCGCTTATTATAAGATGTCTCAGCTGAGCGATGAGGAAAAGGCCAGAGGCGTGATTGCCTGCTCTGCGGGCAATCATGCTCAAGGGGTTGCTCTTTCTGCTCAAAAAAACGGGATCAAATCGGTGATCTGTTTGCCCGACGGTGCACCGATCTCTAAGGTTGAGGCTACCCGCAGCTATGGCGCAGAGGTGGTTTTGGTGGAGGGTGTTTATGATGATGCCTATGCCAAGGCTCTGCAACTGCGGGATGAAAAGGGCTATACCTTTATCCATCCCTTTGATGATGAATATGTTATTGCCGGTCAGGGCACCATCGGTCTGGAACTTTTTGATCAGATTCAGGATCTGGATGCTGTGATTGTCCCCATCGGCGGTGGCGGATTGATCTCGGGTGTTGCCTTTGCGGTAAAGAACTTAAACCCCAATATCAAGGTTTACGGTGTTCAAGCAGCAGGTGCGCCCAGCATGTTCAATTCGGTCAAGGATCATCAGATCGAAGAATTAAAGAGCGTTTCCACCATTGCAGACGGTATTGCGGTGAAAAAGCCCGGACAGTTGACCTTTGAACTTTGCTCCAAATATGTGGACGAGATCGTTACCGTTACCGATGATGAGATTTCTGCGGCGATCCTTGCTTTGATGGAGCAGCAGAAATTGGTGACTGAAGGTGCAGGCGCTACTGCGGCCGCGGCGGCAATGTTTAATAAGGTGCCGATCAAAGGGAAGAAGGTGGCCTGCCTGCTCTCGGGTGGTAATATCGATGTTACCATCCTTTCCCGCGTTATTGATCGAGGTCTTCTGATGTCAGGAAGAACCTGCCGTCTGAACATCGAATTGATGGATAAGCCTGGTCAGCTGAAGCATGTATCCCGAATTATCGCCGAATTGGGCGGCAATGTGATCGGTGTGCACCATGAGCATACTAATGCAGGGTCGGATATCAACGGCTGCTATCTGCATGTTATTCTGGAAACCAGAAACTTTGAGCATGTGGAGATTATCCGCAACGCACTATCGGAATTTGGTTTTAAATTATTAGATTAAAAAATGCTCCGCTTCGCAAAGTGCTCCTAAGGACACTTTGCAGCGATATAAATTCCTTTGGAATTTTCGATATATTCCATTGGGATTCGATATACCTTCGGTTCGATATGTCCCTTCGGGACGAGAAAAGGAATTGATATCATATCGAAATTTTCCTTGGAAAATTATATCGAATTTGCCTTTGGCAAATATATCGAGTCGGCCAAAGGCCGACATATCGCCAAAAAACAAAAAAACTCTCAATCAAGCATGAAAGCCGGATTGAGAGTTTTCTTTTTGATTGATTGTCCTTACGGGTACAACGCATTTGGCGGAGCATTTTCCTTTTTGGATTGCGAAATCCGTAAAACTGTGCTAAAATAGTAATAATTAATTGATTTTGGAGAATATCAATGCAGGAAAACGGTTATTTGGTTCCGGCATCCAACTGCCGAACAGAATTTATAGAGCGTAAAAGCCGGTTTATAACGACCCTGGAACGGGTGGAAACCGTTGAAGAGGCGGATGCTTTCATCGCCAGAATGAAGGCGGAGTTTCCCGATGCTACCCATAACTGCGCGGCTTATCGGTTGAAAACACCGTTTGTAGAGCGTTTTTTTGACGATGGAGAGCCGGGCGGAACTGCCGGAATGCCTATGCTGGATGTGTTGAAAAAAGAGGATCTGTATAATGTTGCAGTTGTTGTGACCCGCTATTTCGGTGGGATCCTGCTGGGTGCGGGCGGTTTGGTGCGGGCTTATTCCAAGGGCGCGGCAGACGGTGTTCGTGCGGCGGGAATTGCGGTCATGGAGCGAGGCGTTCGCCTGAAGGTGGGATGCAGTTATTCCTTTTATGATCGGCTTCAGCGGTTGACCGACGATATGAAGATCGAGATTCAAGATACCGAATTCAGCGATACGGTTCATGCCGAGCTTTTGATGAAGGCGGTTCAGGAAGAGGAGTTTTGCCGAAAACTGATGGATCTATCCGCAGGAAATGCTAAGGTGGAGCGGCTGGAGGAGCTATACTGCCCCTTCTCATATTAAAATATTTCTTTAAGTTTGTTCATAATTTCTTCATCCATTTTGCCGCGATAAAAGGTATACTGTTAATATCCAAAATTAGGAAGGTGACAGATCATGAGTAGAGTCTTAGTTGTTGATGATGAACAGAATATTTGTGAATTACTGAAAATTTATCTTGTGAAGGACGGATATACGGTTGAATCTGCAGGGGATGGAGAAGAGGCGGTACAGAAATTTGCTTCCTTTGGCCCCGATCTGATCCTTTTGGATATTATGCTTCCGAAAAAAGACGGATGGCAGGTCTGCCGTGAAATCCGCCAAAGCTCCAATGTACCGATCATTATGCTTTCGGCAAAAGGAGAGACCTTTGATAAAGTGTTGGGTCTGGAGCTGGGTGCCGATGATTATGTGACCAAGCCTTTTGATGCCAAAGAGGTGATGGCGCGGGTGAAAACTGTTTTACGGCGGGCGGGAACTTTGCCCAATGAATCTCGCCAAGAGGTGGAATACCCCAATCTTTTTGTTTCGCTTACCAATTATAAACTGATGGTAAAGGGCAAGCAGGTGGATGCTCCGCCCAAGGAGATCGAACTTTTGTATCATCTTGCTAAAAATCCCAATCGGGTCTTTACTCGCGATCAGCTTTTGGATGAGATCTGGGGCTTTAAGTATTTTGGCGATTCCAGAACGGTTGATGTTCATATTAAAAGAATTCGGGAAAAATTGGAGGGTGTTTCAGATCAATGGGCGATCCGTACCGTTTGGGGGATCGGCTATAAATTTGAGACCATAGATTAAGTGCATAGGCGAATATTTTTTCGATATTTCAGCGTTTGCGCGCTGATCATACTGTTAACCGTATTTGTGTTGGGTACGGCGACTACCGGCGTTTACACGATACGAAGCATAAAAGAGCAGGACCGCAATATGGAAAATGCCGCCAATAAGGTAGCTTCTATGCTGCAGGGGATGCCTGCCAATTATAATGTTTTTGTGGGAACGGTGATGGAGGGCGCCATTGAAACGGTGAAGGAAACCATCGACAGCGATGTGATCATCATCAATCAATGGGGGCGCATCGTTCAAAGCACCTTGCCCGATAAAGCTGTGATTCTGCCCGATGCTGCCGTCGATACGGTATTTGGCGGCGAGATCTATCGTCGGCAAGCGGTTCTGATCGAGGAGCTGGGAAACTCCTATACGGTGGGAGTGCCGATCCGCGGCGATAATAGCGAGGTGATCGGTGGAGTGTTTGTGACTGCGCGGCAGGTTCGCGTAAACTCCGCGATGCAAAGCATCTTGCTTACCTTTTTAGCCTGCGGAATAACGGTTATGCTCATCGCCTTTGTGGCGCTGTATATTATCACCTATCAGATCACCAAGCCGCTGTATGAGATGGCCCTGGCCGCAAAATCCTATGCAAAGGGCGATTTTTCCCGCCGTATAACGGTTGCACCGGAGGGTGAACTCGGTGCCCTTGCTACCACCTTTAATCAAATGGCGGATGGCCTGGATCGGCTGGAGAGTATGCGGCGCGAGTTTATTGCCGATGTTTCCCATGAATTGAGAACTCCTATGACGACAATAGGTGGGTTTATCGACGGAATTATCGACGGTACTATTCCGGATGATTCTCGAGAGAAATATCTGCTTTTGGTTTCGGAAGAGGTGCGGCGGCTATCCCGAATGGTCAATAATCTTTTGGATGTCGCTCGCATTCAGTCGGGGGAGATCTCCTATCAGATGCTTCCCTTTGATCTGACTGAGATTGCCCATCGTGTTTTGTTGACTGCAGAGGATCGGATCGAAGAAGAAAAGATTCGTCTGACCATTCAGTTGCCCGATGAATCGGTATATGCCATCGGCGATCATGACGCGATCTACCGGGTGATCTATAATCTTTTGGATAATGCTGTGAAATTCACTCCCGAGGGCGGCGAGATCGTCGTTTCGATGGAACAAAAGGCGGATAAGATCTATTTTTCTGTTAAGAATACCGGCGAAGGAATTCCCCAGGCAGAGGCCGGTCGGATCTTTGAACGTTTCTATAAAACCGATAAAAGCCGAGGTATCAGCCGAAAGGGTGTCGGTCTGGGTTTATATATGGTTAAGAGCATTATTGATGCTCATGGTGAGGATATTTTTCTTACCTCTAAAGAGGGCGCATTTGCAGAGTTTACCTTCACGCTGAAGGAAGCGCGTGAGGAGTTTTAGGAGGAACAGTTATGGATGAACAATTGAACCAAGGAATTCCCGATTCCATTGAGAATACCGAACCGATAAGTGATGTTCGTGAACCGGTTCAGGCAGAAGAACCGATTTTGGCTGAGGCCCCTGTATCAGAAGAAGAGCCGATTCCTCAGGTTTCCCAACCGGAGCCTGCACCGACCTCCCAATGGCAAGGCGGCTATTCTTATCAGAACCCGAATCCCTATCAGAATTATCAGCCCTATTCTGTTGCCCCACAGCCGAAGAAAAAGGAAAATCTCGGCTTGATCGTTGTTGCGGCAACGGCGGTCGGAATTATGTTTCTTTGCTGCCTGGTCATCACAATTGCCACTGTCTTCAATCTTACGGGTGTTCATCATTCCTCGGATGCCGATGAGACAGTAACCGAAAATGAAACCAAGAACGAAACCGCCGATAAACAGACCGGTCTTTCCGAACGGGACGATAAGGTCGTCTACAATATGCCGGAAATTACGAAAGAAGAAAAGAGCGGGGAAATCCTTTCGATCGTTGAGATCAATAAGAAGCTGAAAAACAGCGTTGTTGCGGTTTTGATCTCTATGTCTAATGACGAGGAGACCGAGTTCTCCGGTTCGGGCTTTATCATCAGTGAGGATGGTTATATCATCACCAATGCCCATGTGATCGAAGACGCATCCTTGGTTGAGGTGGTTTTGATCGATGGGATCACCAGTTATACCGCAACCATTGTTGGCCAGGATGAGCGCTCAGATCTTGCGATCCTGAAGGTGGATGCCACCGGTCTTTCTCCTGCCGAGCTTGGCAACAGCGATCAGCTGGAGGAGGGCGAGGAGGTTGTTTGCATCGGGAATCCCTATGGGATGGAGCTTTCGGGCAGTATTACCAACGGTATTGTTTCCGCTCTTAATCGTAAGATCGAAATGAACGGCGGTTATATGACCTTGATCCAGACCAATGCTGAGATCAACCCCGGCAACAGCGGCGGTCCGCTGATCAATTCTTACGGTCAGGTGGTTGGGATCACCTCTTCTAAATTGGTGGCAACCGGATATGAGGGTATCGGCTTTGCTATCCCCATTAATGATGCCATTACCATTTCCGAAGAATTGATCAATTACGGCTTTGTGAAGAGCAGAGCCTATATCGGCTTCTCCGGTACCGATCTTACAGAGGCTTATGCGAAATACCATAATATGCCGCAGGGCGTTTATGTTGTCCATGTGGAAGAGGATCGTGATGCAGCCAAGAAGGGGCTGAAGGAAGACGATGTGGTAATCGGGTTTAATGGTGAGGAGATCAAATCCATGGCTGAACTCAATGATTTGAAGGATGCCTTCCATCCGGGTGATAATGTTAAAATCACCGTTTGGAGAGATGGGGAGACCTTTGACCTTGAAATTACCCTATTTGAGGCTTCAGAATAAAATATTAAGAGCGAAAAACGGCGGTTTTTCGCTCTTTTCATATATATCTCTCTGTGGTATGGAAAAAATTTGTAGAGTTTTTCCCTTGCGGATCAAAAACGATGGTGATAAAATAACAGAAAAAAGATGATTTGGAGGTCTTATCATTGAGCAAATTGAAGTCTTTTTTAAAACGAAAAGAGATCGAGCTTTCCTGGCGACGCTATTTGATCGATGCTTTGGGTGCCATGGCCCAAGGTTTGTTTTGCTCACTGCTGATCGGTACGATCATTGATACTATCGGCGATCTCACCGGCAGTTCATTTTTGGTTGAGGTTGGGAAATATGCGTCTGCTATGTCGGGTCCTGCCATGGCAGTTGCCATCGGCTATGCTCTGAAGGCACCTAATCTGGTGTTGTTTTCACTGGTTGCAGTTGGTTCTGCGGCCAATGGTCTCGGGGGAGCAGGCGGTCCTTTGGCGGTTTTGATTATTGCCATCATTGCCGCTGAATGCGGAAAAATGGTTTCCAAGGAAACGAAGGTTGACATTCTCGTAACGCCCTTTGTCACCATTATGGTGGGTGTTGCTCTGTCGGCTTGGCTGGCTCCCTGGATCGGCAAAGGCGCAAGTTCTTTGGGTCAGCTGATCATGTGGGCAACCGAGCTGCAACCGTTTTTAATGGGTGTTGTTGTATCGGTGCTGGTTGGAATCTTTTTAACCCTGCCTATTTCCAGTGCCGCCATATGTGCCGCTCTTTCTCTGACCGGCTTGGCCGGTGGGGCCGCGGTGGCGGGCTGCTGCGCGCAGATGATCGGTTTTGCGGTGATGAGCTTTAAGGAAAACCGTTGGGGAGGACTTGTTTCCCAGGGGCTTGGTACTTCGATGCTTCAGATGGGAAATATTGTGCGTAATCCTCGGATCTGGATCCCGCCCATTGTTGCCTCTGCCATTACCGGTCCCTTGGCTACCTGCTTGTTTAAGCTTGAAATGAACGGGCCTCCTGTGGCAAGCGGTATGGGAACCTGCGGTCTGGTGGGGCAGATCGGCGTTTATACCGGTTGGGTAGATGCCGGTAGAATGATCACTGCTATGGATTGGATCGGTTTGGTCTTGATCTGCTTTGTGCTTCCCGCAGTGCTCTCTTTGCTTGGCGGATGGATTCTAAGATCCATCGGCTGGATCAAGGAGAATGATCTGAAACTTTAAGCGTAAGTATTCATAGTAATCTAAACTTTAACTGCTCTTTGTGATTTAGCCAATGATTTTTCACAAGGGGCAGTTTTCTTTTGTCAACTATTGACAAAACCTTAAAAATTGGTTACAATAGCAATAATATATTATATAAACAAGGAGTTGGTAAATTAAATGGACGGCGACAGTTGGTCTATTCTGATTTATGCTGTTTTATTAATATTGTGCGCATACTTTGCTGCCGCGGAGACGGCGTATACGGCGATGAACAAGGTTCGTATCCGTACGATGGCCGATGAAGGGAACCGCAGAGCGAAGCGCGCGATCTGGATTACCGATCGGTATGATAAGTCTTTGGCCACCATCTTGATCGGCACAAATGTTTTACATGCATTTTGTGCTTCGTTGTCAACGGTGTTTGTGACCAACCGCTTTGGCGAGGCTTATGTTGCGGTCGGTACCATTGTGACGACCGTGATCGTATATTTGCTGGGTGAGATGCTTCCCAAGAGTATTGCTAAGAGCAACAGTGAAAAGCTGGCTTTGTCTTTTGGCGGAAGCTTATCCTTTCTGGTGAAATTACTGACCCCGGTTTCTTTTTTGTTTACATCCCTTTCAAACGCCATCTCCAAGCTGTTTAAGGCTGAAAAGGTCGATAATACCGTAACCGAAGAGGATCTGATCAACATTATCGAAACCATTGAGGATGAGGGCGTTTTGGAGCCTGAAACCCAGGCATTGGTGCATTCGGCAATGGAATTCAGCGAAAAGGTTGCATCGGAGATCATGATCCCGATGGATCAGGTGATCATGCTGGATGCAAACCGCTCTTTGGATGATATTGCGCAGTTTGTGAAGGAACAGCGCTATTCCAGAATTCCCGTATTTCAGGGGAATAAGCAGAATGTGATCGGCATTCTGCAGGTAAACTCTTTTTTGGGCAAATATGTGACCAAGCAGAAGATCGATTTGAAAAAGATGCTGTTGAAAACCTATTTGTTTGATGCAAACATTGAGATCTCCGATCTGCTCAGCCGTATGCGTTTGAATAAATTACATATGGTCTTTTTGAGAGATGAACAGCGCAAGAAGATCGGCATGGTAACCCTTGAAGACATTCTGGAAGAGCTTGTGGGCGACATTCAGGATGAAACAGACCTCGGCGAAGGTCTGGAACTGGAATGAGGGGGTGAAAAACAATGATGTATGTATTGATTGTTATTTTGATTTGTTTTTCGGCATTCTTTTCCGGTTCGGAAATTGCCTTTACTGCTGTGAACCGTCTGCGGATGAAAAAGGAGGCGGAGCAGGGGAGTAAGATCGCAAAAACCGTTGTATTTATCTGCGATCATTATGAAAATATTCTTTCCACCATTTTGATCGGTAATAATCTGGTGAATATTGCCGCAACTTCGGTGGCGACGGTTATTGCCTTGCAGGTGTGCCGTCAGTTTAAGATCGCGGAGAGTACCGCGACTACAGTCGTGACTCTCTCGATGACGGTGCTGATCCTGATTTTTGGCGAGATCTCACCCAAGGTGATCAGCCAGCGGAAGAATGAAGCCATTACGAAGTTTGCGGCATATCCGTTATTGGTTCTGATGGTATTGTTTTATCCCTTGGTTTTGATCTCTTCTGCGATCTTTAAGTGCCTCTCTCTGCTTTGGAAAAAGCCCGGTGAGGAAGAGGTGACCATGACCGAAGAGGAGTTTGCCAATCTTCTGGAAACGGTTGAGGATGAGGGCGTTTTGGATGAGGATCAGACCGAATTGTTGCAGTCTGCTCTCGAATTTCCCGATCTGACGGCCGAAGATATTCTCACTCCGCGGATCGATATGGTTGCCATTGATGTCGATAAGCCTTTGGAGAAGATCTTGGAGATCATTGCGGAGAATCAGTTCTCCCGTATCCCGGTTTATGAAGAGACGATCGACCATATCATCGGTATTCTGCATGTAAATTCCCTTTATAAGGAATTGGTGGATCACCCCGAGGTTTCTCTGCGGGAGATACTGATGGAAGCAGTTTATATTCCCGAATCCATGAAGCTTCCCGCCATTCTTTCAGAACTGAGGGAACGGCAGACTCATATGGCAATTGTCAGCGATGAATACGGCGGAACCATGGGTATTCTTACTATGGAAGACGTTTTGGAACAGTTGGTTGGTGAGATCTGGGATGAGACCGATGAAATCGTTGATGATTTTGTGAAGATCAGCGACGAACGCTATGAGTGTAACGGTCAAATGAGTATCCTTGATTTTCTGGATGAATTGGATCTGGATGATCGGGATTTTGAAAGTGAATCCACCACTGTTGGCGGTTGGGCGGCTGAGATGATCGGTTCAATGCCGGAGGTCTTTGATGCGTTCCATTTCCGTCGGTTAACGGTAATTGTGAAAGAGGTTGAAGGAAACCGCGTGACTCGTTTGATCGTGTTGGTGCGGCCGCCTGTGGAAGAAACTGAGTGAACAGCTTTACCCCGTGTAATAAAATAGGGCTTGCGCCGATGGCGGGGCCCGGCGATAGTGGCTTTCGGCGAATCTGCCGAGAATTCGGCGCTGATTATACCGTTTCGGAGATGATCAGCGCTAAAGCCATTCGTTTTGGTGCGGAAAAAACCATCGATTTAGCGGAACATACGGCGGATGAGGAGCCGATGCTGATCCAGCTTTTCGGTCGGGATCCTGAAGCGATGGAATATGCTGCCAAGTTTGTTTGGGAGCGTTTTTCACCTGCGGGAATTGATTTGAATATGGGGTGTCCTGCCCCGAAAATTTTCAACAACGGAGACGGTAGCGCGCTTTTGCGCGAACCGTCTCTTTCTGCTGCTTTGGTAAAGGCCGCCGTTAAGGGTTGCGGCAGACCGGTCAGCGTGAAGATGCGGATCGGCATCGAATCACCGGATCCTTCGGTGATCGGCTTTGCCCGGGAAATGGAGGCGGCGGGCGCGGCATTTATTACCGTGCACGGTCGTACCAGGGAGCAGTTTTATTCCGGCTCTGCCGATTATGAAATGATTCGGCGCATCAAGGACGCTGTATCCATCCCTGTTATTGCAAACGGAGATGTGGTGGATGGCGCATCGGCGCGGCGGATTTTGGCGGAAACCGGTGCAGATGGTTTTATGCTGGCGAGAGGGGCTTTGGGTGCGCCGTATATTTTTAAGGAGATCAAATCTCATTTGAACGGAGAAGAGGCTATACCGGTTTCTTTAAAGGAACGGTTTGATATTTGTTTACGGCAGCTTCGCTATGCTGTTGAGGATAAAGGCGAGGAACGGGCCTGTATTGAATTCCGAAAGCATCTCCTTTGGTATCTCAAGGGGATCAGCGGAGCCGGTGCTTATAAGTTGTCTGCGGGAAAAGTGACATGTTTAAAGGATTGCAGTCAATTACTTGGGCAGATTCTTGAGGAGAGAAAACAATGAGAAAGAATACCTCCATTGATATGTGCAATGGGCCGTTATTTGGGAAGATCATTAAGTACACCGTCCCGATCATTCTAAGTAGTATATTACAATTGTTGTTTAATGCGGCAGACCTGATCATTGTGGGGCGGTTTTGCGGCAGTACCTCTGTTGGCGCGGTGGGTGCCACCAGTTCGCTGTCGAACCTGTTTGTCACATTATTTGTGGGTTTGTCGGTGGGCGCAGGCGTAACGGTTGCCCAAGGTCTCGGAGCAAAAGATGATAAGAAGGTTCATTATGCGGTACATACTGCAATCCCTACCGCTTTGATCGGCGGTGTGATCCTTACAATTGTCGGCGTTTCCTTCTCAAAGCAAGCTTTGATCTGGATGGAAACTCCTTCGGAACAGCTGGAACTGTCTGCACTGTATATGCGGATTTACTTTTGCGGGATCATCGCTATGCTTCTGTATAATTTCGGTGCCGCCATTCTGCGGGCGGCAGGGGATACCCGGCGGCCTTTGATCTTTTTGAGCATTGCAGGTGTACTGAATGTAATTCTGAACTGTATTTTTGTTGTATTTTTTCATCTGGATGTTGCGGGCGTCGCCTTGGCAACGACCCTTTCCCAATGCGTATCGGCTGCTCTGGTGATCATAACTTTAATGCGCAGAACCGATTCCTGCAAGCTGGTGCTTTCAAAAATGTGTTTTAATAAGACCGCTTTGGGGCGAATTCTCAAGATCGGAATTCCTGCCGGGCTGCAAAGCTCGCTGTTTTCCATTTCCAATGTATTGATCCAGTCCTCGGTCAATTCCTTTGGGGAGATGGCGGTTTCGGGCTCTGCTGCCGCCAGCAGCATTGAAGGATTTGTATATGTGATCATCAATTCCTTCAGCCAGACTGCTTTGAATTTCACCGGTCAGAATTACGGCGCGGGAAAGTACAAACGAATCCATAAGATCTTGGGTTATTGCGTGCTGTCGGCGGTGGTTTCCGGATTAGTCTCCGGCGTAGTAACATATGCTTTTGCAAGACCGTTGCTTTCTATTTATTTAAAGAATTCTACAGAGGCGATCGCTTACGGTATGGTGAGGATGACCTATATTTGCCTGCCCTATTTTTTGTGCGGTTTGATGGATGTTACCACCAGCGTCATTCGCGGCATGGGATATTCCATTGTGCCGATGTTTGTTACGGTTTTAGGTGTTTGCGGCGTTCGCGTCGCCTGGGTCTATACGGTATTTCAGCAGTATCATACTTTGGAATGTCTGTATCTTTCGTATACGATCTCATGGACGTTGACGGCAATTGTGCAATTCTCTCTCTATTTGTGGATCTGTGCCGCAAGAAATCGAAAATTAAAAGGTGCTTCCTAAGGGCAGCCCTTCGCAAGGAAGATGCGGTTTTGAGAGCATCTTTTCCGCCCAAACAAAACAAAAAATGCCCGTAATGGGTTAGCATTGCGGGGATTTTGTTGGCTCGCCTGAACGAAAAATCTGTATCTCA
>JAZUNB010000010.1:0-6256 GCA_045603925.1 Eubacteriales bacterium | reverse complement strand
GGCTTCGAGATGGTTGCGATCACCCTGCGGGAAAGCCACTCCGCTTTCGATAACGGCTGGAGTGCAATGCTCTATAATGTTCAGAAGGAGGAATACTGCTTCTCTAAGAAGTACGAGCTGCACATTATTGACCGGGTCGGCGGCGGTGACAGCTTCGGCGGCGGCCTTATCTATTCTCTGCTGAACGGTAAGGATACTCAGGCGGCTGTGGAGTTTGCGGTTGCGGCATCCGCATTGAAGCACTCCATTGAGGGCGATTATAACATGGTCACCGTTGCTGAGGTGGAAAAGCTGGCAGGCGGCGACGGCTCCGGCAGAATTCAGCGGTAAACAAAAAATAAAACTCGACTTGCAATGCAAGCCGAGTTTTTATTGTAATAATTCCAAGAGAACCTTTTTATCGTTGGGCTGTTGTTCGGTGATGACCATCTGATAGAGGTTTTGAAGCGCGGCGCCGATGGCGGCGCCCTCATAGCCTAAAGCCTGCAGATCGGGGCCCTTGACCGCCAGCTCCTTCATGGAGAGGCAGGCGCCTTCCTTTTGCAACGCCTCAAGGATATTCCCATACTGCTCCTGCTCGCCCCAAAGGGCACAAAGCTTCAAAAAGGCCTCAGCGCCCACGGTAGCCGCCCGCTGATGGACAGCCACGCGGGTTTTGGGGCAGGGCTTGGGATATTCCTCCATCAGCAGTAAAACCTCTTTCCGAAAGGCGGTGGGCACCTTCAGGCGATCCAAAAGATCCTTGGCCCTCTCGGTGCCTGCATCCATCAGCAAGGCCGCAAAGCGTAACGGTGCCTCCGGCGGGGCAACGCTCAGCCGCTGAAGCATTTTATCATCCACCTCAGGGAGCAACCCCTTTAAAACGGCGGAATGGCGCCTTAAGACGGCCGCACAGTCTTTTCCGCAAAGCAAGCCCCAAAGCTCCGTAAAGATCCGCTCCCCTGCGATGGCGGCCAGCAGGGGCGCCTTTTCCTCCATGGCGGCGGCTGTTTCCTTTTCAATGGCAAAGCCCAGGCGGGAGGAGAACCGCAGGGCTCTTAAGATCCGAAGGGCATCCTCCCGAAAGCGGCGCCTCGGCTCTCCCACGCACCGCAAAACAGCGGCGGCAAGATCTGCCTGCCCCCCGAAGGGATCCTGCAAACAGCCGCGGCGATCCATGGCCATGGCATTGACGGTGAAATCCCTGCGGGCAAGATCCTCCCGCAAGGAGCGGGTGAACAGCACCTCATCGGGATGGCGGTGGTCGGAATAGGTACCGTCCTGCCGATAGGTGGTGATCTCCACCCCGCCCAAGGGGGTCAGCACCGTTAAGGTGCCGTGCTTCAGACCTGTTTCGATGATCCGCTCCCCCGCAAAGATGGCTTTCATCTCCTCGGGAGCGGCGGAGGTGGTCATATCATAATCATGAGGCTCCTTGCCCATACAGCGGTCTCGGACACAGCCGCCCACCAGATAGGCCTCCTGCCCCGCCTCTTCCAAACGCGCCATCAAGGCATCGATTTCCTTTGGAATTTGCATATTTCCCCCTCCTTTTTAAGAAAATGATGTATTTATCATATCATTTTATGCATTTTCTGTCAATTTTTCTTGATTTTTCTTTTATTTCTTTTTATAATTAGAACAAGAGGTGAAATTGATGCCCCCTTATGAAATTGAACGGAAATTTTTAATACGGCGGCCGGATCTTCTCAACCTCGGCAGCCTTTGTAAAGTAAAAGAGATCTCCCAGACCTACTTAAGCGCATCAGAGGGCTCCGCCCGCATCCGCCGTGCTCAGGAGGGGGATACGGTAGTCTATACCGAGACGGTGAAGCGCAGTCTCTCCGCCATGAAGCGGGTGGAGATCGAGCGCACCATCAGCGAGGCGGAATATAACCGCCGCCTGGCATCGCGGGATCCCCGCCGCCAGACCATCCATAAGACCCGCTATTATCTCCCCTATAACGGCCATATCTTTGAGATCGACATCTACCCCTTCTGGAATAAGCAGGCGGTGATGGAGGTGGAGCTGAAGCACGAAACCGAAGAATTTGAGCTCCCGCCCATGATCAAGGTCTTGAGAGAAGTGACGGAAGATAATAAATACTCCAATCATTCCTTGGCCCGCGAAGTCCCACCGGAGGATTAAAACCGCTTAAAATGGCGCAGAACAAAAAGAGGTACTGTTCAGTACCTCTTTTTTAGTGCTTTTTCTGCCCCTTCGGCATATCGCATATAGCCGAAGGGCAGAGAAAAACACTTCTGCATCCATTTTAAGCGGTTTTATGCTTTTGTATTTTATGAAACAATTATTTTTTTAATACAGTTGGTTGATCCGTCAGCCCAAGTATATAATCGGCAGAAACATTAAAAAACTTACATAAAATAATGATATCTTCCACCTTATATCTTGCTCTTTTCAGTTCATATTTTGAAATAGCCGATTGTTTAACATTTAAAAGTTGTGCAATTTCTTTTTGCGTAACATCATTATCAATTCTTAATGAAGTCAGTCGGTCAACATAGTCCATTTCTATCACCTCAATTCTAATATATCACATTCCAAAAAAGACTATTGACAAAAAGTCTATTTCGGACTATAATTTGAATATACTATTATCTTGGAGATTTAAGAAATTGGAACAAATCATTCGATTATTAACGGAAGAGGCTAATGAGGATTTTTATGAAATCGTATTTACAAATAAAGACTATGTAAAACTGGATCGAGAATATCAGAAATGCTTTTCTGCATTAGAGGAGGCGGTACCAGAAGAAAAGCAACAAGCTTTTCTCCAATTTGAAATCACGCAAAATGCAGTAATCGCCAAAGAAATAGAGCTTTTTTATCAAAGAGGAGTTCAAGATGGGATTGAACTAATGAAATCATTATGGAAATAAAACCGCTCAAAATGGATGAAGAAGTGTTTTTTTCCGGCCTTCGGCTGTATGCGATATGCCGAATGGGCGGAAAAGGCACTAAAAAAAGAGGTACAAATGTACCTCTTTTTTAGTCTTCGCCATTTTCATCGGTTATCTTCAAAGGGATCAAATCGGATGCAGGTTTTGTTGGCGCGATCCGAAGTCGTATGAGATACTACGAGCGATTGCGCCGACGAAAGATGCGCCGATTTCATCGCTTTGGATCAGACGGAGATGATGTTCATTGCAATAACACAAAGCACGATCAGCACTGCCAAAACAACAGTGATCTTGGAGAGAACTGCATCGCGGGAGCGATTTTTATTCTTGCTGAAATAGCTATCGGCATCGGAGCCACCGGCCATTGCGCCCAGACCCTGGGATTTACCCTGCTGGAAGCAAACGCAAAGGATGATCGCTACTGCCATAACCAGAATTGCAGAACCAAATACGTATAAAGCCATTGATTTCACGACCTTTCTAAAAGATACTTTTTGACTTAAAGATTATATCACAGTGAAAATGAAATTGCAACCATTTTTTCGGTTGCATTCCATTATGCCGAAATTCGACAAGAAAAAGGGCATCGGAACAAGGGTTTGCGGGGAGTTTTAAACATTTTGCACAGGTTTTTGAACAGGCAATTATGTAAACAACATTATTTTTTCTTCCGATAAGCAACGCAGAGAAGGACAAAAAGAACCGCAGTCAGCCCGATGACGGTAAGCAACAATGCCTTGCGGAGGGCGAAGGAAAAGGGGAACAAAACATTGCTCCAAAGGAACAGCAGCCAAAGGACAGTGGGTGCCAGATACACCAAGGGCTTCAGCTTCAGGCGATCCACCTTGCCCAGCAAAAAGACGGCCAACACCACCAGCCCCAGAAGCACCGACTGCACCAAAGCGGAAGCAGGCGGCGAAAGACGCCCCAGCCCCGGGGCATTGAGGATGCCGGAGGCATGGGTCAGTTGCGTTTCATAGAAATAAATGCCGATGGCGCTCTCCGCCGCCAAAACCCACGCCAAAACCCCCAAGGAGGGCTTGATCAGGGTGGAAACAACATAGGCAACAAAATGCCCGATCAGCAGATAAAAGGCGCTTTCGGTGGCCAACTTAAAGGTCTCCAGCCCGCTGCCCAGATAAGAGAGCAGGGGCAGAGCAATTCCCAGAATGGGCATTACCAGAAGGTAAGCACCGAAGGAGGGGGAAAGGAGTTTTTCCCTTTCCGCTCCCTTTTTGCAGATAAGATAAACAAAGCCTCCCACCGCCGCCAGCAACAGGATGGGCAGCAGCCAGGGCAGCATCTGCCGAAAGATCAGATCATAGCGATAGCGGGCGGTTCGCTCCGCCCAAAGAAAGAGGCACATCAGCAGTTCAAAGAAGAAAAGCAGACTGATCCGCCCGTTTAAGGTATCGATTTTTTGGATATTATTCTTTGCCATTCTTTTACCTCATTTTATAAATTACCGGTGCGATCCAGCAAAATCGGCAGTAAAAACGCCGCCGCATCCTCGGTACGCAGGATCCGCCGACCCAAAGTGCAGGTGGGCAGGCTTTCCGCCTCCTGAGGGGTCAGCCCTCCTTCGGGGCCGATCAAAAAGGCAAGACTGCCGCTTTTGGGAAGGGCGGGCAGAGGATCCTTGGAATTTTCATAGCAGATAAAGGCCGCATCGGCCTTTTGCATTTCGGCGATGGCATCTTTAAACTTCATGGCGGGCGCGATCTCGGGCAGGATGCTTCTGCCGCTCTGGGTGGCCGCGGAGGCCACGATCTTTTCCCAGCGCTTGCGCTTATTTTCATTGGGCGCGCCGCCGATGGCGCGGGCGCTGAGCACCGGCACAAAGCGGGTCACGCCCAGCGGGGTGCACCGATGGAGCACCTCCTCCATCTTATCCCCCTTGGGCAGGCATTGATAAACGGTAATGGAGAGGTCGCTCTCCCCCACCGCGGGCACCTGCTCCAGCACCTTGAAGGTGGCCGCCTCGCGGTCGCAGGCGATCATTTCCGATAAATAGTCCATTCCCTTGCCATCGCAAAATACCGCCGTATCCCCCACCGCCATGCGGCGGGAGCGGGTCAGATGCCGATAGGTCTCCCCCTCTACCTTGAAGGTATCTGCGGGGGTAAAGGGTACAAAAAAATGCTCCATATTAGCTCCTTGATGTAATGGCCACCCAGCCGCGCTCTTCTTCGATATTCAGAATCTCAAGGCCTGCGGCTTTGATCCCGGCCAGCAATTCCTCCTTGCGGGTATCGATGATGCCCGAGGCAATAAACAGCCCGCCGGGCAAGAGGACCCGATGGAGATCCTTTAAGAGGGTCAGGATCACATCGGCCACAATATTGGCCACCACAACGGGATACTGCCCCTCTACCACGCTCAAAAGATCCCCTGCGGCATAGGCGGTCTTCTCCTCCAGCCCGTTGAGGGCGGCATTGCGCTTGGCCACCTCCACCGCCAGCTGATCGATATCGCAACCGAAGGCGCTCTCGGCGCCCAGCAGGACACCGCCGATGGAAAGAATACCGCTTCCGCAGCCTACATCCAATACTTTTTTTCCTTCAAGATCCACCCGGGTCAGCGCCTTTAAGCAAAGGCGGGTGGTCTCATGAGCGCCGGTACCGAAGGCCATACCGGGATCGATCTTCATCACCGTCTCTCCCGCCTTCGCCTCATAGTCCTCCCACAGGGGAACCACCACCAGCCGCTCCACATGGATGGGCTTATAATACTGCTTCCAGCCGCTCTGCCAATCCTCTTCGGGCAGATCGCAAACGGTGATCTCCAAAGTCCCGTAAAGGGCGGCTTCGGGAGTTTTACGCAGTTCCTCGATCCGCGCCTCGATATCCCGAAGCATTTCAAGACCCTGCTCATTATCGGCGGCATAGACCTTAAAAAGGGTGCGGTCGCTCTGCCGCTTCAAAAGGTCTTCATCCACATAATCCCAATGGGGGGTCACCGTATCTAAAAATTCCTGAAAATCCTTGGGATCGATCACCTCAAAGCCGCCGACGCCCGCGGCGATCAGCAGGTTACTGACCGCCTCCTGACCGGCGGAGAGGGTTTCAATATTCATCTGTTTATAGTTCATGGTCTACTCCCTGTATAAAATATCCGAAATAATACTGTTGGAAAGGGCAAAGCCCCGCTCATTAAGGGAAAACCGCCCGTTTTCCACCTTCCCGAAGGAGTCATAACGGGTATGGTCAAAGCCGGCGGGCAACCATTCCAAAGGCACCCCCTCCTGCAGGCGAAGACCCAGCATAACCGCCTCCTCCGCCGCCTCCCGATAAGAGATGGGTTCGGGGTTGCAAAGGGGCCAGGGGGCTTGGCAAAAGGCAAGTCGGAGGCCAAG
>JAZUNB010000009.1:0-1627 GCA_045603925.1 Eubacteriales bacterium | reverse complement strand
GCATATGCACCTCATCGATGATATAGACCCGATACTTGACCGCCGCAGGCGCATAGATCAGTTCTTCCCGCAGCTCCCGCACATCCCCAACGCCGGTATTGGTGGCGGCGTCGATCTCCACCACATCCATGGTGGATTCATTTAAAATGCCCAGGCATTGAGGGCAAGCATTACAAGGATCACCCTCGGCCCCATTGGAACAATTGACTGCTCTTGCCAGGATCTTGGCACAACTGGTTTTGCCGGTTCCCCGGGTACCGCAGAACAAATAGGCATGGGAAATATTCCCATCGGCGATCTGCGCCCGAAGGGTCTTCACAATATGCTCCTGCCCCAACACATCCGAGAAGGTCAGGGGGCGGTATTTTCGATATAATGCTTGATACATTCCACTCTCCCAATTATAAGAATTGCCTTTGCAAGACAGCCCTTCGGACTCAAAACAGGTATTCGGCACACATAGACGAAGATCCGCTTAATGCTGCTCGGTTCCCCGCCTGACATGGTTCACGGCACGCCTATTGCGCCGCGCCCGTCTCTCAACATCCGGAGTGCTGCCTTGCAAAGGCAACTCTCTCGATCAAACCGCGGAAGAGCGGGTTTCCGCTCTTCCCGGTTCGCTGTATTTAATTTTAACACAATTCTTTGAAAAGTACAAGAATTATAAGCAGAAATCATTCAAAATATAATTGAATTTTTTCTCAAAGGCATCGGCAAGGTTCAAAATCTCGCCATCGGCAAAGGCTTTGCCCACAATGCTCATCCCGATAGGCAACCCCTCCTTGGTATAGCCGCAGGGGGTACTGACCGCGGGCAGACCGGCAATATTCACCGTAACGGTATAAATATCCGCCAGGTACAGCTCGGTGGGATCCTCGCTCTTGGCACCGAATTTAAAGGCGACTTCAGGGGTGGTGGGGGTCAGAATACAGTCGCAGGTCTTGAAGATCTCTTCATATTCCTTGCGGATCCGCCGCCGCAGCAGGCTTGCCTTCTTATAATAAGCATCAAAATAGCCGCTGGAGAGGGCATAACTGCCCAGCAGGATGCGGCGCTTCACCTCATCGCCGAAGCCCTCATTGCGGGTGGCGATCAGCCGCTCATCAAAGGAATTACCTTCCTTGGAAAGGTGACCGTAGCGCACACCGTCGTAGCGGGCAAGGTTGGAGGAGGCCTCCGCCGAACCGATCAGGTAATAGGCGGGGATGGCATATTTCAGCGAGGGCATGGACACCTCTTTGATGATACAGCCCATAGCCTCAAATTCCTTAACGGCATTCTCCACCGCGGCCTTGATCTCTTCATTGAGACCCTCGCCGAAGAATTCCTTGGGAATACCGATCACCGTTCCCTCAATAGGAGCGCCCATCATCTCTGCAACAGGCTCCGAAGGGCGGGAGGTCATATCCATAGGATCCTCACCGGAGATGGCATCCAGAAGGATGGCGCAATCCCGCGCGCTCTTGCCGATGGGACCGATCTGATCCAGCGAGGAGGCGAAGGCCACCAGACCCGAGCGGGAAACTCTGCCGTAGGTGGGCTTGAGACCGGTGGCGCCGCAGGACGCGGCAGGCTGACGGATGGAACCAAGTCGGATCGTAGCCATGTCGTTCTGTGAGCCAAGGAG
>JAZUNB010000008.1:0-7324 GCA_045603925.1 Eubacteriales bacterium | reverse complement strand
CCGTTTTTGGGGATACTGTCCACGTCAGCATTGCGGGGATTTTGTTGTCTCGCCTGAACGAAAAATCTGTATCTCAAAACTGCTCCGCACCTTAAAATTGAAAAGTTTGGATGCAAAGCAAGGCATATAATGTAAGGCTCTCTGACGGATGACGAGTATTTTTAACACAGATTTGCCCCAAAATCATGAGTTTTAAGGCGCTTATTCCTTACGAAGGTCTGCCCAAGGAAGCACCTTATAATTTTTGTTTTGATCAGCGAATACAACGAACGCGGAGCACACCGTCTATCGCATTGAGCTTTTCAATGACATGATCGTCTACATCGGTGTTGCAGTCGATGATGGTATAGGCATAATCGCCCTTGGATTTATTCAGCAGATTCTCAATGTTTACGCCTTCTGCGGAAACGATGGCAGAAAGAGCGGAAAGCATATTGGGAATATTGCGATGGCAAATGCAGATTCTCAAAGCAGAAGCGAAGGGGGTGGAAACAGCGGGGTAGTTTACAGAGTTGGTAATGTTACCGAACTCCAGATACTCGCGCAGTTCTTTCACCGCCATCACAGCGCAATTGTCTTCGCTTTCGGGGGTAGAGGCGCCCAGATGGGGGATGGGTACTGCATTTTTCATCTTCAGGGTGTTGGCATTGGGGAAGTCGGTTACATACTTTGCAACCTTACCGCTTTCCAAGGCGGCGGCCATATCCTCATCGTTTACCAGGTCGGCGCGAGAGAGGTTCAGAACGCGAACGCCGTCTTTCATCAATGCAATGCTGTCTTTATTGATGCAATGCTTGGTTTCGGCAGTGAGAGGAGCGTGCAGACAGATGTAATCACACTGGGTGAAGATATCGTTGATGTCGGTAGCCTTCACAACATGATGATTCAGATTCCAGGCAGACTGCAAGGAGATGTAGGGGTCGTATCCCAGGACGGTCATGCCAAGGTGCTGAGCGGCATTGGCAACCAATACACCGATGGCACCGAGGCCGATAATGCCCAGCTTTTTACCCATGATCTCGGGGCCTACAAATTGGGATTTACCCTTTTCAACCTGCTTGGCAACATCATCGCCGGTGAGACCCATAGCCCAGTTTACACCGCTTACGATGTCGCGGGAAGCCAGCAGCAGAGCGGCAATAGCCAATTCTTTAACTGCATTTGCATTTGCACCGGGGGTATTGAAGACCACCACACCTTTTTCAGCGCAAACATCCAGAGGGATATTGTTAACGCCGGCGCCTGCGCGGGCAACAGCCAAAAGGGAAGTGGGCAGTTCCATATCATGGAGGGATGCGCTGCGAACCAGGATACCGTCGGGGCTATCGCAGGTGTCGCAGATTTCGTATTTTCCGTCAAAACCGTCGAGACCGATCTTGGCGATCTTATTTAAGGTTTGAATTTTCATAGCGGTGTCTTCCTTATTTGTTTTCTTCTTCAAACTTCTTCATGAAGTTGACCAACGCTTCAACGCCTTCATAAGGCATTGCGTTATAAATGCTGGCACGCATACCGCCGACGGAGCGGTGCCCCTTAATGTTCACAAAGCCGTTTTCGGTACAGCCGGCGATGAACTTCTTATCCAGCTCTTCGTTGCCGGTGACGAAAGGAACATTCATCAGGGAACGGGACTCGCCCATAACGGTGGGATGGAACATTTCGGACTGATCCAGAAAATCATAGAGCAGCTTTGCTTTCTTCTTGTTCTGCTCTTCCAGAACCTTGATGCCGCCTATATTTTCGATCCACTCCAGAACCAGCTTCAGAATATAGATGGCATAGGTGGGAGGAGTATTGAACATCGAACCGTTGTCGGCATGGGTCTTATAGGTAAACATGGTAGGAGTACATTCCTGAGGCTCGCCGATCAGATCCTCGCGGATGATGACAACAGTCAGGCCGGCAGGTCCCATGTTTTTCTGAGCCCCTGCATAGATAACGCCGAATTTGGATACATCGATCTCTTCGCTTAAAATGGAAGAGGACATATCGGCAACTAAGGGCACATTTCCGGTTTCGGGCAGCTTATAGAACTTGGTGCCGTAAATGGTGTTATTGTAGCAAATATGGAAATAATCGGCTTCGGGATCAAAATCAGCGCTGTTTAACTCAGGAATATAAGAGAAAGTCTTATCCTCGCTGGAGGCAACGGCGCGGCATTGGCCGTAGCGACAGCCTTCTTTATAGGATTTCTTTGCCCACTGACCGGTAATTACATAATCTGCCTTACCGTTTTTGGTCATCAGGTTCAAAGGAATCATGGCAAACTGGCTGGAAGCGCCGCCCTGAAGGAACAGAACTTTATAATTTTCGGGGATAGACAGTACCTTACGGAGCAAACTTTCCGCTGATTCGATGATGGCACCGTACTCTTTAGATCGATGGCTCATCTCCATAACGGATTGACCGGAAGTACCATACTCCGTCATTTCAGCGGCAGCTTTCTGCAGAACTTCGAGAGGAAGCATAGAAGGACCGGCAGAAAAATTGTAAACTCTCATGTAAAATACACCTTTCTTTCTATAAAATAATAACTTAATTATAATTTGATTTTTTTTAAATGTCAACGGGAAATTCAACAAGTTTCTTCTTGAATATCACCTTATATTATGGTATAATTCATAAATAGAGAATTCGTTTTCTTAAGGAGATTAAAGATGAAACTTTCAAAAGTATGTGAATTGCTGGATGCAAAGGTTCTTTGCTGCGAGGAAGAACTGGAAAGAGATGTAAAAAGCGCTTGCGGTTCCGATATGATGAGCGATGTTTTGGCCTTTGTGAAGGATCAGAGCATTTTGCTGACCGGGCTTCTCAATCCGCAGACGGTGCGTACTGCTCAGATGATGGATATGAAGTGTATTGTTTTTGTGCGCGGCAAGCATCCCGATGATTCGACCGTTGAGCTGGCAGAGGCCAATGGCATCATGGTAATGGAAACCGATTATCGGATGTATACCGCCTGCGGCATTTTGTATGCAAACGGATTATTTAGTGAAGGGATTGATAAGGTATAATGGAACCGATCATTCTGAAATATAATGTAGACGGGGAAGACTTCGGAATGGCGGGTGAGGCCTCCTCTGCTGTTAAAAAGAATTTGAAGCAATTGGGCTTTTCTCCCGAGGTGATCCGACGGGTCGCCATTGCCATGTATGAGGGTGAGATCAATATGGTGATCCATGCCGATGGCGGAGAAGCAACTGTTGAGATCAGTGAAGGGGTGATCCGTATTATTTTGGCCGACCGCGGCCCCGGTATCAAGGATGTTTCCCTCGCGATGCAGGAGGGCTATTCCACCGCCCCTGAGGAGGTGCGGAACCTGGGCTTCGGCGCCGGCATGGGTCTGCCCAATATTAAGAAATACTCCGACGATCTGAAGATCGAAACGGAGCTCGGCGTTGGTACAACACTGACGATTTCTATCAATACTTGAGGTGATATTATGGATTACTTCCATTCGGTCACATTGGATGCCGACCGCTGTCGCGGATGTACAACCTGTGTAAAACGTTGCCCAACAGAAGCGATCCGTGTGAAAGACGGGAAAGCAACTATTATCAAAGAACGCTGCATTGACTGCGGTGAATGCATTCGGGTTTGTCCCCATCGTGCAAAAAAAGCTGTTTTTGATCGGTTGCCGATCCTTGAAAACTTTGAATACACGGTTGCTTTGCCTGCACCTGCGCTTTACGGTCAATTCAATAATCTGGATAATGTGGATTATGTGTTGACCGGATTGCTGAATATTGGATTCAACGATGTTTTTGAAGTGGCAAGAGCCGCGGAATTGGTCTCGGAGTATACCCGCAATGAATTGGCCAAGCCCGATTGTCCAAAACCCTTGATTTCTTCGGCTTGCCCTGCAATTGTACGCTTGATCCGTGTGCGTTTTCCGAAACTGATCTCTCATTTGCTTCCCGTAAAAGCGCCCGCTGAGCTTGCGGCAACACTGGCTCGCCGTGAGGCAATGAAAAAGACCGGTCTTCCTGCAGAAAAGATCGGGGTGTTTTTCATCACGCCCTGCCCTGCAAAGGTAACTGCGGCCAAGCAGCCTTTGGCGCTTGATCATTCCGAGATCAGCGGTGTTTTGGCAATCTCCGATATTTATAAGCCGTTGCTTTCGGCAATGAATAAGATCGAAAATCCGGAGGCTCTTTCGGAATGCGGTTTGACCGGCATTTCCTGGGGCTATACCGGTGGTGAAGCCACCGCCATTCTCAGTACCCGCTATCTGGCGGCAGACGGTATGGAGAATGTAATCAAGATCCTTGAAGAGATCGAGGATGATAAGCTGACCGATCTGGAGTTTGTGGAATTGGGGGCTTGCGCCTCCGGCTGTGTCGGCGGATGCCTGACCATTGAGAATCCTTATATTGCCCGTACACGCGTTCGTCAGCTTCGGAAGTATAAGCCGGTTTCTTGCAATCGGATCCGTGATTTTGATTTCCCCGTGGAAAAATATCAATGGGATCGGTTGGTGGAATACGCGCCGGTTCTTCAATTAGATTCCGATCTTCAGCGGGCGATGCAGAAGATGCAGGAGATCCAGCGGATCGAAAAGGATCTGCCCGGCATTGACTGTTCGGCGTGCGGTTCTCCTTCTTGCCATGCCTTTGCAGTGGATGTTGTGAACGGTACGGCCAAGATGTCGGACTGCCTGATCGTACTTAAAAACCGTATAAAGGATATAATGGACTGATGAATGTACATGAACTTGCCGCAGTTTGCGGATTTACTTATTTGAGCGGTCGGGAATCGGAAGCTCGGAATGTCAGTGGAGCTTATTGCTGTGATCTGCTTTCCTGGGTCATTGGGCGAGCAAAGGAGGAGGATGCGCTGGTGACGGTGATGTCTAATCCCAACGTGATCGCGGTTGCGGTCATGGCGGATCTGCCTTGTGTGATCCTTACCGAAGGAGTGCGGCCTGATGGGAAAGTTCTGGAAAAGGCGGCAGAGAATGATGTGATCGTTCTCTCTTCTGAAAAAACCACCTATGAAACCGCTGTTTTGATCAAAAATGCTTTGAGTTAAAGGAGACGGCCCATGGAGCTGCGGTATGATCTTCATATCCACTCGGCGCTCTCACCCTGCGGGGATGAGGATATGACGCCGAATAATATTGTGAATATGGCGATGATCTGCGGCTTGGATATGATCGCGGTCTCAGATCATAATACTACCGGAAATGTGGCGGCGGTAATGGAGGTGGGAAAGGTTGCCGGAATTACCGTTGTACCTGCCATGGAACTGGAAACAGCAGAGGAAATCCATGTACTTTGCCTGTTTCCGACCTTAGAGGCTGCTAAGGCCTTTGACGATGAGCAGGTTCGTCCTGCTTTGCCGGACATTGAAAATGATGTGAAGATCTTTGGCCATCAATATTTTATGGATGCCGAGGATCGGGTAATCGGCGAAGAGTCTCGCTATCTGATCAATGCAACAACCATCTCTCTGGATGAGCTTCCGCAATTGATCGAGCCTTATGGTGGGGTTGCGGTTCCTGCGCATATTGATAAGTCTACCAAGAGCCTGGTGGGAAATTTCGGTATGGTTGGGGAGTATATGGGCTTTAACGCCTTTGAACTGTCGCGAAATCTTTCCGAGGGATTTCTTGCGGCAACTCCCGGTCTCGGGGGGCGTCCCTATTGTTATCTTCATGATTCCGATGCCCATTACCTTCAGGATATCGGGGAACATTCCGGCGAAAACTTGTTGAATTTGCCCGAAAACTCCGCAAAATCTTTGATTTTCTATCTAAAAAGAGAGAAAAATGAGAAGGTTGAATAAATTTTAAAAAAAATGTAGAAATTCCAATGAATATATGTTAAAATTAATATGTTTGTAATGATGGATACTGTACGCAGTTTCAATACAAAGGAGGATATAAAATGAGCAACAAGTGTCCCGTTCCTTTTAAAGGAACAAAAGAGCAAGAGCAGCAGTTGCGTGAAGTGATTGCAAAGCACAAGGATCAGGATGGTCCTTTGATGCCTGTTCTGCAGGAAGCCCAGGCTATCTACGGTTATCTGCCCATCGAGGTGCAGAAGATCGTCTCCGAAGGCCTTGACATTCCTCTGGAGCACATCTATGGTGTCGTCACCTTCTATGCGCAGTTTTCTTTGGCTCCCAAGGGCGAGTACAAGATCGGCGTATGCCTCGGTACGGCATGTTATGTTAAGGGTTCCGGCGATATCCTGAACAAAATCAAGGAGATCATTGGGATCGATGTGAATGAATGCAGCCCTGACGGTAAGTTTTCTCTGGAAGCGACCCGTTGTATCGGTGCCTGCGGTCTGGCCCCCGTTATGACCATCAACGAAGAGGTTTACGGCCGTTTGGTTGTTGGCGATATTCCTGATATTCTGAAAAAATATATGAACTGAATTCCATGAAGGAATTATCGCTCAATATTCTTGATATTACATACAACTCAATAAAAGCAAAGGCGGATAAGATCGAGATCGCGCTTTCGGAGAAGGAATCGGAGAATCTGGTAACCATTGAGATCAAAGACAATGGATGCGGGATGGATGAAGAGTTTCTTCATAAGGTGACCGATCCCTTTGTGACCACCCGAACGACCCGAAAGGTCGGATTGGGGATCCCGCTCTTCAAACAGAGCGCCGAGGATACGGACGGAAGCTTCTTTATCGATTCAAAAGTGGGGGAAGGAACCGTTATTCGCGCCACCTTCCGACTGGATCATCTGGACCGTGCGCCCATCGGCGATATGAGCAGTACCTTGGTCAGCTTGATTCAGGCAAACGATCAGATTCGCTTCATATATCGCCACGAAACAGACAGCGGCGTTTTCTTACTGGATACGGATGAGTTTCACGCCCAGTTGGGGGATGTTCCTCTTTCTGAACCGGCAGTTCTGAGTTGGATCGGTGAATATATCAACGAAAATTTGGAAGACATTCAAGGAGGAAAAATATAAATGAAATCTTTAGCTGAATTGCAAGCAATCAAAGAAAGAATGCAAAATAATGTCATGCTGCGCGCCAACGAGGGTGAGGAAAAGATCCGCGTTGTTGTTGGTATGGCAACTTGCGGCATTGCTGCCGGTGCACGCCCGGTTCTGAATGCCTTTTTGAAGGAAATTGAAGATCGTCGTTTGGGAAATGTAATCTGCACTCAAACCGGCTGTATCGGTATCTGCCGCTATGAGCCCGTTGTTGAGATCACTACTCCCGACGTGCATATCTATCAGTGGAATGAGTTTTACGACAGCTATCACGTAACCTTCGAACTGACGGTCAACGATGAGGAGATTGCGCTTAAGTCGGAGGCCAAGCGCTCTTAGGAAGACAACACTTAGCTA
>JAZUNB010000007.1:0-2785 GCA_045603925.1 Eubacteriales bacterium | reverse complement strand
CTCCCTTCATCCGCCACCGGCGGCGGTCGGCTTCGGTACTTGGTCCCGAATTGGTTCGGAACAAACAAGAGGCGCGGGCGCCCGCACCAAATATAAAAAGCAGGTATACA
Organism: Eubacteriales bacterium; assembly: GCA_045603925.1. Classification (GTDB taxonomy): domain Bacteria; phylum Bacillota; class Clostridia; order Oscillospirales; family QAKW01; genus QAKW01. Next base: position 2,675 of record JAZUNB010000007.1, on the reverse strand, counting down.
AAAATGCATACCTGCTTTCTATGGTCGGAGTGAGGCGACTCGTACGCCCGGCCTCTTGGTCCCGAACCAAGCACGCTACCAACTGCGCTACACCCCGAAGTTGCGCCGATATTTACCAGCACATATCTATTATATAGATTTTTGAAAATTTGGCAAGAGTTTTTTGAAAAACTTTTATTTTAGTCGGGTCGGGTTATTACTCAGCCCCAAAAGATAATCGGTGGAAACCTGATAGAATTGCGCCAGACGGATCAGAATTTCGGTGGGGATGTCCCGCTGCCCTAATTCGTAATTGCTATAGACCTGCTGGGAGCAATTCAATTTTTCTGCCATATATTTTTGGGTCAAATCGTGGTCTTCCCGCAGCTCGCGAATCCGTCGATACATCCTTGCGCCTCCTTTATTGTTCTTTATTATCATTATATGCAACCGCAATTTGCGGTATTGACTTTTACTGCAAATTGCGGTATATTGAAGTAAATTCTTCCATAGGAGGTCGAAAAATGAAGTTAAAGAGAGTAGGCGCCCTATTGCTGGCGCTGATGATGCTGGTATCACTGTTTTCCATGCCGGTTCGGGCGGAGGGCGCGCTTCCCGCCGTTGAATTGACGGAAGAGAATACCGCAACCCTGACCTGCGGCGACTATACGGTGCGGCGGGTCTATTACGGCTGGCTGGGCCAAGAAGATAAGCCCTATACCAATTGGGAAACCTTCAAAGCCAATGTAGGGGATACCTTTACCCCCGATTATGCCCCCAAGGAGGGCAGCTCCTATGCCCTGGAGAAGGCGGGCTATTATCAGTTTGTGGTCAACTACTTAAACGGAAAGCGCCGTGCCGATCTTGCTTTTACCGTCAAGGTGGAGGCGGATCAGGCCGGAGCGGTGGCACCCACCATGGAGGGCGGCGTGCTGCATTTTAATCAGTCCACGGTCCGAAAGGTTTATTACGGCTATGTGGGCGCAGAAGCGGTGGAGTATACCGATTGGTCTTCCTTTAAGAAAACGGCGGGCGAAACCTTGACCGCCGATTTTGCTCCTGCCGACGGCAAGGAATATCTCCTGACCCGTGAGGGGTATTATCAATTTGTGGTCCAATACGCCTGGGGAAATGCGGTGCGCGATGCGGTATTTACCGCCAAGGTGGAAAAGAATGCCGTTCCGGTGATCTCCAATACCGTCAATAATAACCTGGCAGTTCTTCATAAAGGCAAGGAGGATACCGTTAAGGTCTATTATGCATACCTGGGCGAGACGGCGGAAGCTTCGTTGAAATGGGCGGATTTCCGCGCATTGGAGAGCTTTACCGCCGATTACGGCGTACCCGATGGCAAGGCCTATCTGCTTCAGAAGAAGGGCGTTTATCAATTTGTGGTCAGCTATAAAAACGCCGCCAGTACCGCCCATGATCTTACCTATCTGGTGAAGGTGGACGCCGCGGCGGAGGAACCGGCCATCCAGGCGGTGGACGGCGGCTTTATGCTCCACCATAACTCCGCTGTGCGGGTCAATAAAATGTATGTGGGCTATATGGGCGAGGAGTTTGTTGAGGTTTGCGATTGGGCGCAATATCAGAAGGAATATGTCAGCAATGTGGGCATTTCCTTGCCGGAAGACGGTTACCGCCATGCCCTTGGAGACGGCGGATATTATACGGTCGTCATCGACTATTACGATGGCCTGGGAAACCGGTTACTCTTTGAAAGCCTGTTTTATAACGGTACGGTCATCCTGGAAAAATCCGGCACATTGATCAAAATGATGACCAACAATGTAAAGCATGCCGGAAAAGTGCAATACGGCGATAAGGGAGACGGAACCGGCAATAATATCTATAACCGCCTCCGTCGCTTTAAGAGCATGGTTATGGAAGAGGATCCCGACATCATCTTCAACCAGGAGGCGCGGGCTGCGCAGATCAACTTCTTTAACGAAGACGAATATTTCGCCGAAACCTATGAATGTATATGGCGCAGCCGCGGGCCCGACGATGCAATAGGTTCGGGTGGGGAACAGGCAAGTCCTCTTTTGTATAAAAAAGAAAAATATACGCTTTTGGACAGCGGCCATTTCTGGTTGTCCGATACCCCGGAGGTGCCTTCGACTTATGGCAATTCAACGTTCGGTGCCATTTCTACTTGGGCTTTGTTGATGGATAAGGCGACAGGCGAACAGTTCTATGTATACAGTACCCATTTTGATTTTGGCACAGAAGCCGCCTGCGGTTCCATGCAGCAATATATGAAACTTTTCGATAAGATGAGTTCCGATGCCTATGCTTTTGTGGGCGGCGATTTCTATGTCCCATATCGGTCGGCTGATTATGAGATGATGATGGATTGGAATTCCATTATTGATCTGCGGGATATGGCGGTTGGAATGAATGCAAATAAGATCTGCGAATTAGGTTCCATGTGCAACGGACGAAACCTGGCAATGGAAGCAACTCCGCAGGGATTGCCCGAAGCAAATTATGATGCAGCACGCGGGCAGAGCGATTATATTATGGCGAAAAAGAATGCACATATGGCAGTGGATTATTACGGTTTTAATACCAAAGCCTATGATTATGCGGAAGAAGGGATCGCCGCGGGACACATCTCGGATCATTTTGCTCTGATCACCCATGTACGGATCGGCACAAAGCTGGATTATTCCGCCTATCAATATCCCTTT
>JAZUNB010000006.1:0-42499 GCA_045603925.1 Eubacteriales bacterium | reverse complement strand
CCATGAAGAACGGTACCGTATACGGAACCGGTGAAGCGTGGGTGGAGATCGATGGCGGCATCGGCGCCATTTCGGTCGATCTTGCCGAAGAGGCCATAAAAGAGTAAAAAAACAGCGTTGCGAAAGCAACGCTGTTTTTCTTATGCATTTTTCAGATCATTCCAAAGGGTATTATAGAATTCCAGAATGTCTTGGGGAAGGTTGGTATAAACCTCGGTCTTTGCAATGATGTCGCTATCGGGATAGGCGATCTTATTATTCTTGATCTCCTCGGGCAGGGCGTCAAAGACCTGCTGATGGGGAGTGGAATAAGCGGTGAAATCCCGATTGCGCTCGGCAATATCTTCTCGGCAGAGGAAATTGATATATTTCTCGGCCGCATCCTTATTGGGCGCATCCTTCACGATCACCGCGCAGTCCACAAAGCGGTTGGTGCCCTCTTCGGGAACCACATACGCCAGATCGGGGTTTTCATCCATCATGGAGATGGCATCGCCGCTGTAGACCGGGCAGATGGCGGCGGAGGCGCTTTCCATCTTGCTGAAGATATCATCGGAAACATAGGCCTGCAAAAGCTTCTTCTGGGCGATGAGATCATCGCAGGCCTTTTGCAATTCATCCTTATTGATCGTATTTAAGGAATAGCCGTTTTTAATGAGGGCAACGCCCAAGCTATCGCGGGAGTTGTTGTACATCAAAATGCGGTCGAAATACTCCTCGTTCCAAAGATCCGCCCAACTGTCGGGAGTTTCCGGAATGATAGAGGTATTATAAAGGATCCCCACCGTTCCCCAGGTATAGGGGACGGAATAACGGTTTTCGGGGTCATACTCCAGATTTTTGAAATCCTCCATAATATATTGGGCGTTGGGGATATTGGCAAAGTTCAGCGGCTCCAGCATATCCTCCTCGATCATCCGCCCCACCATATAATCGGAAGGAAAGACGATGTCGTAGGTGCCGGGGGCATTTTTGACCACCGCATACATGGATTCATTATTATCGTAGACCTTATAGACGACCTTGATGCCGGTCTCCTCTTCAAAGAGCTCGTTGATCTCCTCGTCCATATACTCGCCCCAATTGTAGACATAGAGCACCTCATTGGGCTCATGGGTCCGGCAACCGGAGAGGGGGATCAGCACCATGGCGCTGATCAAAAGAAGGGCAAACAGTCGTTTCATCAGATCCGCACCTCCTTTTTATTCTTCTCCTTTTTGGAGGGCAGGTTGGCGATGACCAGAATAACGGTAACGATCACCACCATTACCCCGCAAAGAGCGTTCATGGAAAGGTTGATACGGGTCTTGGTGGTGGTATAGATAATGGTTGCTAAAGTTTCTACCTCCACACCCTTTAAGAAGAAGGTGACCACAAAATCATCCACCGAAAGGGTCAGCGCCATCATAAAGCCGGAGATGATCCCGGGCATGATCTGGGGCAGAAGCGCCTTGCGGAAGGCTTGGGTGGGGGGTGCGCCCAGATCCAAAGCCGCCTCATAGATGGAATGGTCCACCTGCCGCAGCTTGGGCATCACCGAAAGGATCACATAAGGGATATTGAAGGTGATATGCGCCAGCAAAACGGTGCCGTATCCCAGCGAGACCCCCAATACCGAGAAAAAGAGCATCATGGATACACCGGTGATGATATCGGGGTTCAAGACCGGAATGTAGGTCACATCCATCACCGCATTGCGGGCGCCCTTTTTCAGATGGCGGATGCCCATGGCGGCAAAGGTGCCGATGATGGTGGCCACCACCGAGGAGATCAGCGCAATAATGAGGGTATTCATCAGCGCGCCCATGATCTGCTCGTCTTGGAAGAGGTTCACATAGTTCTTCAGCGAAAATCCGCTGAAGATGACCTTGGATTTTCCTTCATTAAAAGAAAAGAGGATCAGATAGGCGATGGGCAGGTATAAAAATCCGAAGACCAGCGCCATATAGCTTTTTTGAATAAACTTTCTCATAACAGCCCCTCCTTGGTCTCATCGTCGAGGAAGCTGAAGATCACCATCACCACAATGAAGAGCAGCAGCATCACCAAGCTGATGGCGGCGCCCACATTGGGATTATAAACGGTGAGGAATTGCTCTTGGATAATATTACCGATCAGGTTAAACTTGGCGCCGCCCAGCTTCTCGGAGACTACAAAGGTGGAAACGGTGGGTACAAACACCATAATAATGCCGCTCCATACTCCCGGCATAGAGAGGGGGAGGATCACCCGCTGAAAGACCCGAAGGCGATTGGCCCCCAGATCCTCGGCGGCCTCAATGACCCGCCGATCCAGTTTTTCCAGAGCGGTAAAGATGGGTAATACCATAAAAGGAAGGTAATTATAAATGAGACCCAGCACCACCGCAAAGCCGGTGTTGCTGATCCTTACGGGGATGTCGGCATTTCTGAGCCAATTCTGAATGAGATCCAGAATATCCTGCATGGCCTGGGTGCGGAGCACAAAGTTGATCCACATAGGCAGCATCAATAGGATCATCAGCAGGGTCTTGGTCCTCTCCTTCTGCTGGGCCATAAAATAGGCCAAAAAGTAGCCGAAGAACAGGCAGCAAACGGTGGCGATCAGCGCATAGCCCAAAGAGCGCAACAGCACCGGCCAGTATTTGCCGATCACAAGCATATTTTCAACGGTAAAGCTTCCGTTGGCATCGGTGAACGCGCAATATGCGATCATCAGCAGCGGCACAACAATGAAGACCGCCGCCCACACATAATACGGCACCGCAATCAGCGTCTTTTTCAATTTACGGTACCTGCCTCCTTTTTCATAATATGAATATATTCGGGAATGATCTTCATTCCCACCTCGGTACCGGGCTCCTTGCAGGTAATGGAATGGATCTTCCATAAATAGCCCTTGGAGCGCACCATCATTTCATAATGAACGCCCTTGAAGGTAACAGTCTCCACCGTACCGCAGAGCATTCCGTCTTTGGGGTCCTGGATCTCAATATCCTCGGGGCGGACCACAACATCCACCGCCACATTCTCGCCAAAGCCCTTATCCACGCAAGGGAACTGCACCCCTTCAAACTCCACCAGCAGATCGCGGATCATGGTTCCGCCGATGATGTTGCTCTCGCCGATAAAATCGGCAACAAAGGGGTTGATGGGCTCGTTATAGATATCCTCGGGGGTGCCGATCTGCTGGATCACACCGTCTTTCATTACCACAACGGTGTCGCTCATGGTCAGCGCCTCTTCCTGATCGTGGGTCACATAGATAAAGGTGATCCCCATCTGCCGCTGGATCCGCAGCAGCTCATTCTGCATCCCTTTTCTCAGCTTCAGATCCAATGCGCCCAAGGGCTCATCCAGAAGCAGGACCTTGGGGTTATTGATCAGCGCTCTTGCGATGGCGACCCGCTGCTGCTGACCGCCGGAGAGGGAGGTAACATCCCGCTTCTCATAGCCCTTGAGGTTCACCAGCTCCAGCATCTCCTTCACCCGGGGTGCGATCTCGCTCTCGGGGGTCTTGGAAATACGAAGGCCGAAGGCAATATTGTCGAAAACATTATAATGAGGGAATAAAGCGTATCGCTGAAAAACCGTATTGACCTGCCGCTTATGGGGCGGCAGCTTGCTGATGTCCTTCCCCTCAAAAAGGATCTTGCCCTCCTGGGGAGAAACAAATCCCGCAATGGCGCGCAAGGTAGTGGTCTTGCCGCAGCCGGAGGGACCCAGCAGCGTCACAAACTCTTTATCCCGAATATTCAGATTAAACCGATCCAGGATCACCTCGTCATCGAAGGAAACATGAATGTTTTGCAGTTCAATAATGTTGTTCAACTTAACTTTTCAACCTCCCGTTGGAAAAATTCAGAATATAACAAGATATAATATAAACACTTCTTTCCCGAATGTCAATAAAAAACGCAAAAAAAGTCATATTTTTTCCCATGATTTCGTTAGGTTTCCGCAAAAGCCTTGCGGCGTTTTTGGGTTTTCTTTGAAATGCTTGATTTTGCTCTCGAATTCTTCGTTTTTCTCACTTTTTAGTAATTTTTCCCATTTTGTTCAAAAAAATAAACTTTCCTATTGACAAATAATACTTTAGTGTGTTAAAATGTTAATAATTTTTTAATAGACAAAAAAGGAGAACAAGACTATGAAAAAGTTTGTAAGAATCGCAGCTTTGCTGATGGCTCTGCTGATGGCTCTGACCTGCTTTACCGGTTGCGGTAATAAGGAAGAGGCCACCGCTCTGAAGATCGGTATCACCGGCCCTCTGACCGGCGGCGCCGCTATTTACGGTAATGCAGTCAACAATGCAGCCAAGATCGCCGTTGAAGAGATCAACGCTCTGGGCGGCATTCAGTTTGAGTGGCTTTGCGAAGACGATGTCCACGATGCAGAGAAGGCCGTTAACGCCTACAACACTCTGAAGGACTGGGGTATGCAGGTATCTTTGGGTTCCGTTACCTCCGCTCCCGGTACTGCTACCTCCGCTGAGGCCAATGCAGACCACATCTTCTTCCTGACCCCCTCTGCATCTTCTACCGATGTATTGGGCGGTGTTGCCAACGCTGTGACCGGCGCTGTGGATATTGCCCGTAAGGACAATGTATTCCAGATGTGCTTCATGGATCCCAACCAGGGTGAAGCTTCCGCTCAGTACATTGCCGATCAGAAGCTGGGCACCAAGATCGCCGTGATCTATAAGAACGACGACAACTATTCCACCGGTATCTACAACAGCTTTATTGCCAAGGCTGCCGAGCTGGGTCTGAATATTGTTTCCACCACCACCTTCACCGAGGATACCAAGACCGATTTCTCCGTTCAGGTGGCTGCTGCCAAGGATGCCGGCGCTGATCTGGTATTCCTGCCCATGTATTATGAATCCGCTGCTCTGATCCTCACCGAGGCCAATGAGACCGGTTATGCTCCCAAGTTCTTTGGTGTAGACGGTATGGACGGTATCCTGGGTCTGGAAGGTTTCGATACCACCCTGGCCGAGGGCGTTATGCTGCTGACTCCCTTCAACGCTGACGCTGAAGATCAGAAGACCAAGGATTTCGTTGCTAAGTATCAGGCTAAGCACAATGAGGTTCCCAACCAGTTCGCTGCCGATGCTTATGACTGCGTATACGCCATCTACCAGGCTCTGGACAACGGCGACGCTCTGAAGAACGAAGACGGCACCTATAATTATGCCGTCTCCGCCAATGAGCTTTGCGATCTGCTGATCGAGAAGTTCACCTCCGCTGAATTCGTATTCGACGGTCTGACCGGTGAAGATATGACCTGGTCTGCTGCAGGTACCGTTTCCAAGACCCCCAAGGGTATGATCATCAAAGACGGTGCTTATGTTGGTATGTAATTCCGTTTCGGAATAATAGGATTGAGGGCTGCCGAGCCGGCAGCCCTCAATTTGAGTTTTTAAAAGAGATAAAAATAGGGGTGTAAATCACGTGCTAACCTTTTTGAACCATTTTATCAACGGGATCAGCTTAGGCAGCATCTACGCCATTATCGCTCTGGGCTATACCATGGTATACGGCATCGCCAAGATGCTGAACTTTGCCCACGGTGATGTTATTATGGTGGGCGCTTATGTCTGCTTTTTCGCTGTATCTACCTATCATCTGCCCCCCATTGTGGGCGTATTGCTGGCGGTGGTGATCTGTACCGTTCTGGGTGTCATCATCGAAGGCCTTGCTTATAAGCCCTTGCGGCAGGCAACCTCGCTGGCGGTTTTGATCACCGCCATCGGTGTCAGCTATTTCCTGCAGAATGCGGCCCAGCTGCTCTGGACCTCCAATCCCAAGATCTTCCCCAATATGTTTGGCGGCGCAAGCATCAAGCTTTTTGGCGGAGAACTGATCATTCCCGTAGGGACCATTGTAACCATCGCGGCCTGTATTGTGATCATGATCGCCCTGACCATGTTTACCAATATGACCAAAATGGGTAAAGCCATGCGGGCCTGCTCCGAGGATAAGGGCGCCGCGCAGCTGATGGGCATCAATGTCAACCGCACCATTTCGGTCACCTTTGCCATCGGTGCGGCCTTGGCGGCGATCGCAGGCGTTCTGCTCTGCTCCGCCTATCCCTCTCTGGTGCCCACCACCGGCTCCATGCCCGGTATCAAGGCCTTTACCGCGGCCGTATTCGGCGGTATCGGCTCCATCCCCGGCGCTTTGCTGGGCGGTATCCTTTTGGGTATCATCGAGATCTTTGCAGGCGCATATATTTCTACCCAGCTTTCCAACGCCATTGTATTCCTGGTGCTGATCCTGGTGTTGCTGATCAAGCCCACCGGCCTGCTGGGTAAGCAGATCCGAGAGAAAGTGTAAGGTGAGCGGTATGAAGAAATTGAATTTTAAAAGCTCCCTTGATAATTGGCTGACCTATGCCGGCGTCATCATCGCCTTTGTGGTATTGCAGCTGCTGGCTTCTGCCGGCGGTCTGTCTTCCGCTTTGAAGGGTCAGCTGGTTCCCGTTTGCGCCTATGTTGTGATGGCGCTGTCGTTGAACCTGACCGTAGGTGTGTTGGGTGAATTGAGCCTGGGTCACGCGGGCTTTATGAGTGTCGGTGCCTTTACCGGTGCCGTTGCCGCCGCCGCGCTGACCTCCGCCATTCCCGGTGAAGGCCTTCGGCTGATGATCGCCATGATCGTCGGCGCGGTATTTGCCGCGCTGGCAGGCGTTCTGATCGGCATCCCCGTTCTGCGCCTTAACGGCGACTATCTGGCTATCGTTACCCTGGCCTTCGGTGAGATCATCAAATCCATCGTTACCAATCTGTATGTGGGTGTGGATGCCAACGGCCTCCATGTCAGCTTCTTAAAGAATACCCTGCAGATGGAAGGCGGTAAAATGATCATGAACGGCCCTATGGGCATTCCCGCCAATACCAAGATCGCCACCTTCTTAGCAGGCTTTATCCTCATTATGATCACCCTGATGGTGATCTTCAACCTGGTGAAGAGCCGCTCCGGCAGAGCCATTATGGCGCTCCGCGATAACCGTATCGCCGCCGAGAGCGTGGGTATCAATGTGACCAAGTATAAGCTGATGGCCTTTGTGATCTCTGCCGCTCTGGCAGGCGCCGCAGGCTCTCTCTTCGGTCTCAGCCAGAATACCATTGTTGCTACCAAGTTCGATTTCAATACCTCTATTCTGGTATTGGTATTCGTGGTATTGGGTGGCCTCGGCAGAATGTGGGGCTCCATCATTGCCGCTGCCGCGCTGACCATTCTGCCCGAGCTGCTCCGTGAGTTCTCGGAATACAGAATGCTGATCTATGCCATCGTATTGATCCTGGTAATGCTGGCAACCAATAATCCCACCATCAAGGGCTTCTTTGCCAAGATTTTTAAACGGAAAGGAGCGGAAGAATAATGGCGAATCCTTTTCAGAAACAAGATACAAAAATGGTTCCCGTTCCCAGCCATTCCATTGTCCCCGAGCGGGATGTAGATAAGGCCCCCATTCTGGAGTGCCGCCATCTGGGAATTGATTTCGGCGGTCTGCATGCGGTCAGCGATCTGAACCTGACCATCGGCCGCACCGAGATCGCCGGTCTCATCGGCCCTAACGGTGCCGGTAAGACCACCGTATTCAACCTGCTGACCAAAGTATATCAGCCTACCCGCGGTACCATTTTGCTGGACGGTATGGATACCTCCGGAAAAACTACCGTGCAGATCAATAAAATGGGCATCGCCCGTACCTTCCAGAACATCCGCTTGTTCTCCAATTTAAGCGTGGAAGATAATGTAAAGATCGGCCTTCATAATCAGGAGGTCTATTCTACCGTTTCCGGCATCTTGCGTCTTCCCAGCTTCTGGAAGAAGGAGAAGGAGGCCCATGAGCGCGCTCTGGAGCTGCTCTCTATCTTTGATATGCAGGATATGGCCAATATGAAGGCAGGAAGCCTGCCCTATGGCGCTCAGCGTCGCCTGGAGATCGTTCGCGCCCTGGCAACCAATCCCAGCCTTCTGCTGCTGGATGAGCCTGCCGCCGGTATGAACCCCTCCGAGACTGCGGAGCTGATGGAAAATATCGTGAAGATCCGCGATACCTTCCAGATCGCCATTCTTCTGATCGAGCATGATATGAATCTGGTTATGAATATCTGCGAGGGTATTTGCGTATTGAACTTCGGTCAGGTGATCGCCAAGGGCACCGCCGCTGAGATTCAGGCCAACCCCGCGGTCATCGAAGCCTACCTGGGCAAAAAGAAGGAGGGCTAAGCGATGTTAAAAGTCAATAATATCAATGTTTATTATGGCAGTATCCATGCCATTAAGGATGTATCCTTCGAGGTCAACGAGGGGGAGATCGTAACCCTCATCGGTGCCAACGGTGCCGGTAAGAGTACCATCCTCCAGACCGTTTCGGGTCTTCTCCGATCCAAGGGCGGCTCCATTGAGTTTCTGGAGAGCGACCTTTCCGCCGTTCCTGCCCATAAGATCGTGGCCGAAGGGCTGGCGCATGTTCCCGAAGGTCGCCGCATCTTTTTGCAGATGACGGTAGAGGATAACCTCATTATGGGCGCTTATACCCGTCCTAACAGTGAGATCAATGAAAGCATTGCCAATGTGTATAAGCATTTTCCTCGCTTGAAGGAGCGCCGTAAGCAGATCGCAGGTACTCTCTCCGGCGGTGAGCAGCAGATGCTGGCCATGGGCCGCGCTATGATGAGCAAGCCCAAGCTGTTGATGCTGGATGAGCCCTCTATGGGTCTTTCTCCCATTCTGGTGCAGGAGATCTTTGATATCATCAAGGAGCTTCATGAATCCGGTACCACCATCCTCTTGGTGGAGCAAAACGCCCAGATGGCACTTTCTGTTGCCGATCGCGCTTATGTGCTGGAGTCCGGTAAGATCGTACTCACCGGTACCGGCGCGGAGCTGATAGAGAGCGACGAAATTAAAAAAGCCTACCTCGGCGGCTAAAAATGGCGACCTTTCTCCTTTTTTCACCGCTCGGCGTATCGCATACGCCTTCGGGATGAAAGAAAGAAGAAATCTCATCCATTTTAAAAAAACAAATAAAAAATCCCCTCCTCGGAGGGGATTTTTTTAATGAATAGTGAATAATTAAAGGTTTTTTTCGATCTCCCGCCGCAGGCGGGAGATGATTTTTTTCTCCAGGCGGGAGATATAGGATTGGGAGATGCCTAAAATATCCGCCACCTCCTTTTGGGTCATCTCCCGATAGCCCCCAAGACCGAAGCGCATCTCCATGATCATCCGCTCCCGAAGAGGGATCTTTTCCAAGGCGGCGTGGAGGATCTGCCGCTCGATGTCCTCTTCTAAATTTTTGGATACGCTGTCTGCATCGGTGCCGAGAATATCCGAGAGCAGAAGCTCGTTGCCGTCCCAATCGATGTTCAGCGGCTCATCCAGGGAGACCTCCACCTTTTGATTGTGATTTTTCCGCAAAAACATTAAGATCTCATTTTCAATGCAACGGGAAGCGTAAGTAGCCAATTTGATATTTTTATCGGAGCGGAAGGTATTGATGGCCTTGATCAGCCCGATGGAGCCGATGGAGATAAGATCCTCATTGGCAATGCCGGTGTTTTCAAAGCGCTTGGCGATATAAACCACCAACCGCAGATTATGCTCGATGAGCTTTTGCACCGCATAGTGCTCCCCTTGATCCAGGGCGCGGATATAGACCTGCTCCTCATCGGGCTTCAGAGGCGGCGGCAGGGTCACATGCCCGTTGGCATAATGAACCTTGCCCGCCAGTTTTTTTAAAAGCTTTGCCAGGGCGGGATGGTAGATAAGATAATAGCGAAGAATGTTCATAGGTTACTCCAATCTCGATGTAATAATGCCTGAAAGCGGCGGTCGGGGGAAAGGGTCTGCAGAGTAAGGGCGATGAGGGCGGCGCGCTCCTGCCCGTCGATCTTCAGTTCTTGAGGGCGAAAGGCATAGATCAGCGCGCGGGCACCGGTGGCATCGGTATAGGGAAGAAGCCGCAGATGCAAATGAGGGAACTGCTCGGTGAGGGCAGGCAGGGCAGAGGAATCCTGATGAACCACCGCCCGCAGAAGAGCCTCGGGCAGGGGAAGGGCATCCCAATCAGTGAGGATCACCGGCAGAAGGGAAATGGGATCATAAAGGGAGTTTCCGGTATCCAAAAGGGCTAAAAGATCGGTGCCGTCTACGGTAAGGGTATGTAAAAAGCTTTGCTCCTTCCGCCGATCCAGAAAATGGAAAAACCCCCGCGCCAATCCGTAAAAGCCAAAGGAAAGCAAGAGCAGCAGCCAAAGGGGCAGATCCATATAATAGACCCCGTTGGCCTCCCGGATATGGCTTCCCGCATCGGTAAAGGCATAAAAGGCATACATCCCGCCCCCAAAGAGCAGATTGGCGGCAAGAAAGATGAGGGCGGTGCGTCCAAAAGAGGAGAGCCGCTCAAAGGGGAAGGCCAACACCACCGAAAGGGCGGGGATCAGCAGCTTGCTGAAGAATAAAAGGAGGGGTGAAAGCTCGGCGAAGAATAAAAGGCACCCCAAAAGCGCTCCCACCGCCGCGCCGCCTAAAAGCCGCCATGGGCGTACCCTTCGCCCTGCGATGAGGGCGGTGGTGGCCAGAAGCAGAGTGTCCATCAAAAAGTTTGTGAAGAATAGAATATCAACATAAATGACCATAACTGCATTATAGCAGGCATCATTCGTCGATTCTGTCGAAAAAGAGGAGGTTTTTCAAAAAAGAAAGATTGTAAATGCCTCTATAATATGATAGAATAATTATGTATGTAATTATAAGGAGTAGTGTTTCTTGGACTATCGAAAGATCGTGTATGAAATTGAAGAGCAGGATGCGGGTCGTACCGTGTTGTCCTTTTTGAAGTCCAAGGGCTTTTCTGCGCGGGTGCTGGGCGGAATGAAGCGGAATCCCTACGGGATCACCATCGGCCGCAAAAAGGTGACGGTGCAGAAGCAGTTGAAAAAAGGCGATGTATTGACCGTTCGCATCGCCAATCGGGAGAGCCAGGTGGATAATGAACATATCATCCCGGTGGACATCCCGCTGACCATCCTATATGAGGATGAAGATGTGATGGTATTGGATAAGCCGCCCCATCTTGCGGTGCATCCCACCCTGGGCAACCGCGGCGCCACTCTGGCGGGGGCGGTGGCCTATTATATGAAAGAGCAAAACCGCGAATTTGTTTTCCGCCCCATCCACCGTCTGGATAAGGATACCAGCGGTGCCATCCTCCTGGGCAAAAATGCCCATAGCGCAGGGGTCTTGGGGGAGGATCTCAAAAAGAAAAAAATAGAGCGCAGTTATCTGGCGATTTTAGAGGGCACCCTTCCCGAAAAAAGCGGAACGGTGGATGCCCCCATCGCCCGCCGCCCCGGCTCGGTGCTGGGCAGAGAGGTCAACCCCGCAGGGGAGCCTGCCGTTACCCATTATAAGGTATTGGCGGAGAATAACGGCTATTCCCTGGTAGCCTTGAAGCTGGATACGGGGCGTACCCATCAGATCCGCGTGCATATGTCCTATCTGGGGGCACCGGTGGCGGGAGATTTTCTCTATGGGAAAGAGGATCCCGCCTTGGGGCGCCATGCCCTCCATTCCGCCTCCTTGCGCTTTACCCAGCCGGTGAGCGGGGAAGAATTGTATTTCACCTGCCCCTTGCCGGAGCAGTTGATCGCTTATTTAAAAGAAAAGGAAATCGCTTTTGATGAAACTTTTGATTTTTGACGGAAACTCCATCCTGAATCGTGCTTTTTATGCCATCCGGACCCTCAGCACTGCCGAGGGTCAGCCTACCAACGGTATCTTCGGCTTTCTGAAGCTTTATCATAAATATTTTAACCTTTCAAAGCCCGATATGGTGGCGGTGGCCTTCGATTTAAGAGAAAAGACCTTCCGCCATAAAATGTATGCCGATTATAAAGCCCAGCGCAAGGGGATGCCCGAGGAGCTGGCCTTGCAGGTGGAGCCGCTGAAAGAGGTTCTGCGGGCGATGAATGTCACCATTCTGGAGCTTACCGGCTATGAGGCCGATGATATTATCGGTACCGTCAGCCGCTATTGCGCGGAGCAGGGGTTTGAATGCGATATCGTTTCGGGGGATCGGGATGATTTTCAGCTGGCAGAGCAGGGGGTGCGGATCTTAATGCCCGTTACCCGTGCAGGCGCCAGCGAGATGGAGATCTATGATACCGCCGCCATTCGCGAAAAATTCGGTCTGGAGCCTGCTCAATTGATCGATGTGAAAGCCATCCAGGGGGATACCTCCGATAATATCAAGGGTGTTCCCGGCATCGGGGAAAAGGGCGCTTTGGAGCTGATCCGTCAGTATGGCTCTTTAGAAAATGTATACGCCCATTTAGAGGAGATCAAGCCCGCCCTTAAGAATAAACTGGAAAGCGGGAAGGATTCCGCGTATCTCTCTTATGAATTGGCCAAGATCTGTAAAGAGGTGCCGGTGGCCCTCTCTGCCGAAGCGCTGAAGGTGGCGGATTTTAATCAGGAAGTCTTGGTTCCCCTATTGCAAAAACTCGAGCTGAGCAGTATCCTGCAGCTCTTTGATCTGAAATCCCAAGAGCCCAAGGAAACGCCCGCCCGCATCAGCGGCACCGCCGCGGAATACCTGCCCTATTTTCAAGAAAACGGCCTGTATTTTATCCGTACCGACGGGTTTTATGCCCGCTTTAAGGATCAGGTGGTCTGCCTCTCCGACGGAGAGACCCTGCTCTCTCAGGTAGAGAAGATCTATACCCATGATGCCAAGCCCTTCTATGGGATGGATTTTGAAGGGGAGCCCTATTTTGATACCATGGTGGCCGCCTATGTGGCAGATCCCTCCGATCGGTTTGATCTGCCCCATCTTTTGAAAAAATATACCGGCAAAGCCGCCGATACTCCCGAGGATTGCGTGGCGGCCCTGCCGGAGCTTTGCGATGCTCTTTTGAAGGTCATCGCCGAAAACGGGCAGGAAAAACTCCTCTATGAGGTGGAGCTTCCGCTGACTGTGGTCCTGGCCGATATGGAAGAGCGGGGCTTCTCGGTAGAGAAGGAGCGCCTTGCCGCCTATACCGAGGATCTGGGTGTTCAGATCCTGGAATTGGAAAAAGAGATCCACCGGCTGGCAGGGGAGGAATTTAATATCAATTCTCCCAAGCAATTGGGCGAGATCCTTTTTGGGAAAATGGGTCTTAAGGGCGGAAAGAAGACCAAGACCGGCTATTCCACCAATGCAGAGGTGCTGGAAAAACTCAAAGACGAGCCCATTGTGGAGAAGATCCTGACCTACCGCAAGTATGCTAAATTGCGTTCCACCTACGGAGAGGGTCTTTTGAAGCTGATCGGGGAAGACGGTCGTATCCGCTCCACCTATAATCAAACCGTAACCGCCACAGGAAGAATTTCTTCCTCCGAGCCCAATCTGCAGAATATCCCCGTTCGGGAGCCCTTGGGCCGCGAGCTTCGGAAGATGTTTGTTGCCAAAAATGAGCAGTATCTCTTGCTGGATGCGGATTATTCCCAGATCGAGCTGCGGGTGCTGGCCCATATTGCCAAGGATGAGACGATGATCCGCGCCTTCCGCGAGAATGAGGATATCCATACCGTTACTGCCGCCAATGTATTCGGGGTTCCCGCCTTTATGGTGACCCCTGAAATGCGCCGCCATGCCAAGGCGGTGAATTTCGGCATTGTTTACGGCATTTCCGATTTTTCCCTGGCAGGAGATATCGGGGTCTCCAAAAAGGAGGCCAAGGCCTATATGGATCAGTATTTCGCCAAATACAGCGGTGTGCGCGCTTATATGGACGGTATTGTGGAGCAGGCAAAAAAAGACGGCTATGTGACCACTCTGATGGGTCGCCGCCGCTACCTGCCCGAATTGAAGTCCTCCAATTTCATTCAGCGCTCCTTCGGGGAGCGGGTGGCGTTGAATACCCCCATTCAGGGGACTGCCGCCGATATCATCAAGATCGCGATGGTTCGGGTATATCAGCAGTTGAAAGCGGAGCAATTGGATGCCCATCTGATCCTGCAGGTCCATGATGAGCTGATCATTGAATGCGCCAAGGCCGATGCCGACCGCGCCGCCATTTTGCTGCGGCGGGAGATGGAGGGAGCCTCCGCTCTTTCGGTGGCCATGCAGGCGGAGGTAGCAAGAGGAGCAAGCTGGTATGACTGTAAGTAAACTGACCGCCGAGACCCTGCCCGCCGCCGCGGCGCTGACTCAAGCCCTCTTTCCCCATGAGCATTGGGGAGAGGCGGATCTGATGGGGGAATACCGCACCTTCTTTGGGGCGGTGGAGAACGGCCGCGTGGTTGGTTGCGGCGGCCTGCAGACCATCGGGGAGCAGGGGGATATCCTCACCGTGGGTGTGGACCCCGCCCATCGGCAAAAAGGCATCGGGAATGCCCTTTTAGAGGCGATGCTGGCCGTCTTTCGGCAGCAGGGGGGAAGAGAACTGTTTTTGGAGGTGCGAGCCTCCAATGAGCCTGCCCGCCGCCTCTATGAAAAGCAGGGCTTTGCGCCCATCAGCATCCGTAAAAACTATTATCAGGCGCCCCTTGAGGATGCCGTGATCTATCGGTACGAGGTACAAGAATGAATATTTTAAGTTTTGAAAGCTCCTGCGATGAAACTGCGGTTGCCATTGTGAAGGATGGCAGAGAGGTGCTCTCCTCGGTGGTTTTTTCCCAGATCGATGTCCATAAGCTTTACGGCGGGGTGGTGCCGGAGATCGCCTCCCGCTGCCATATTGAAAAGATCTCTCAATTAACAGAGGAATGTATCCGCCAAAGCGGCCTCTCGGAGGATGAGATCGATGCGGTGGCGGTTACCGCCGCCCCCGGCTTGATCGGCGCTTTGCTGGTGGGCGTGAATTTTGCCAAGGGCTATGCCTATGCCCGTAATCTTCCGTTGATCCCCGTTCATCATATCCGCGCCCATGTGGCGGCCAACTATCTGGCCTATCCTCAGTTGAAGCCGCCCTTTCTGGCCATGGTGGTCAGCGGCGGCCATTCCCATATTGTGTTGGTGAAGGATTATACCGAATATGAGATCCTGGGGCGTACCAAGGATGATGCCGCGGGGGAGGCCTTTGATAAAGGCGCCCGCGTTCTGGGGCTTCCGTATCCCGGCGGGGTGCAGATGGATCGGCTGGCCAAGGAAGGAGACCCCAAAGCGGTGAAATTCCCCCGGGTGCGCTTTAAGGAAGACCCCTATGATTTCAGTTTCTCCGGGGTAAAGACCGCCATTGTGAATTATGTCCATAATGCCAAGCAAAAGGGCGAGGAACTGAATTTTGCCGATATTGCGGCCTCCTATAGCGATGCTATAACGGGAACCCTTGCCGATCATTTTCTCCAATGCGCCAAGGACTATGATCAAAAGACCTTAGTCATCGCAGGGGGGGTCAGCGCCAATTCCATGCTGCGGCAAAAATTGGAGGAAGGGAAGGCAAAGGATCAGGTTTTATACCTGCCGCCCCTTGCTCTTTGCGGGGATAACGGTGCTATGATCGGCGCCCAGGCCTATTATGAATTTCAGGCAGGCCATGTGGCGGATCTCAGCCTCAATGCCCTCTCCTCATTTTCCATTGAAAAACAATTATGTTAACCGAAGTTTTCGACAGGAAAAGGGAAAAATCCTGTGCATAACCCTGTGAAATCTTTGAAAACCCGCCATTTCAGCGGTTTTGGATGTCTAAAACTCTGTTCAAAATGTGGAAAAGTTTTTGACCCATAATGTTACGGTAACGAAATTATGTAACTCATTTGGGCTTAAAATAATACAAAAAATCCTAAATTAAGACTATTTTTAAGGAGAATAAAATGAAGAAAAAAGGAGTGGCAGGAACCTATCTGGTACTGGTGGCGGCGGTGCTGCTTTCCAAGGTGCTGGGTCTGGTTCGGAATATGCTGCTTGCCCGTTATTACGGTACCTCCGCCATGACCGATGCCTTTCAGGCGGCCAGCAGCTTGCCGCTGATGATCTATGATGTGACTCTGGGTACCGCCATTGCTTCCGCCTTTGTGCCGGTCTTCAACGATAAGCTGACCAAGGGGACGAAGCAAGAAGCGGAGCGGTTCGGCAGTAACTTTTTGAATATTGTTGTGATCCTCTCGGCGATTTTAGTGGGGGTAGGGGTGCTGTTCCCCGAAGCCGCCCTCAAAATTGTGGCATCGGGCTTGTCCGGCGAGGCGCTGGGCTATGCGGTGCCGCTGGTGCGGATCATCCTTCCGGTGATGTGTATTGCCGCGGGGGTATATATCTTTGTTGGCATCCTGCAATCCTATGAAGAGTTTACCGGCCCTGCGCTGATCTCCCTGGTCTCCAATCTGGCCATGATCTTTTATTTTCTGGTGCTGGATCGGTATTTCGGTGTCTATGGTCTGGGGGGTGCCTTTACTGCAGGCTGGCTGCTGCAGCTGGTCTTTTTGATGCCCTTCTTAAAAAAGAAGAACTTCCGCTATTCCTTTACCTTGGATATCCGCTCTCCCGATATCCGCAGGGTGCTGGTGCTGACCCTGCCCCTCTTTGTGGCGGCCCTGGCCCAGCCCATTAACCAGCTGATCTCCACCAATATCAGCTCCACCCTGGAGGAGGGTGCTCTTTCCACCGTGAACTACGCCTATCAGGCTTATTTCATCGTCTCGGGCATCTTCTCCTATTGCCTGACCAATCTCTTTTTCCCCGAGCTGAGCCGTTGCTTCTCAAGGGGAGATGCAGAAGGTGCCAAGGGCATCTGCCGCGGAATGCTTTCCACCATCTCCGCCATTGTATTGCCCATTATGGCCTTTTTGGCGGGTAATGCCAAGCCGGTGGTGCAGCTGCTGTATCAGCGGGGAAGCTTTACCGCAGAGGACACTGCGCGGGTGGCGATGCTGCTTTCGGTCTATACCGCCGCTATGATCTTCTATTCCTATCAGGAGATCTTAAATAAGTATTTCTATTCCATGCAGAAGGTCAAATTACCCGTTATAACAGCCTTTATCGGCATCGCCGTCAATTTGGGCGTTTCCCTTGTTGCGGTGCGTTTCTGGGGCGTTTACGGCCTTGCGCTGGGTACTGTTGCCGCCGCGGTGGTGATGGCGATCCTGCTTTGGTGCTTTACTGCCAGGGTCACCCCCGGCGTTTTGAACCGCTCTCTCTTTTATGAGATCGGAAAGGATCTCATCGCGGCGATGGCCTTATTTGTGGTTGCCCGTGAGGTAAGGGTATGGCTCAGCGGAGCCGTAGGAACGCTGCTCGGTCTTTTGGGCGGGTTGATGGCGGGGCTTTTGGTGTATCTTCTGATATTGGTACTCCTTGGTTCCAAGGATCTGAAAAAATTACAGAATATGATCAAAAAGTCCGAAAAATAACTAAAAATTCGTCGGTAAAAATTCCCGAATTGGTGAAACATACAAAAGTGCTTGTCTACCCTTGACTATTTGGCGATTTTTCGCTAATATAGTACTGTAAAATAAAAATTTCAGGGGGTTCTCCTATGTTTTCTAAGTCCGTAAAGGTGACTAACAGTGTGGGCCTTCATGCCCGCCCCGCAACCTTTTTCATTCAGAAGGCCAATGAATTTAAGTGCTCTGTCTGGGTTGAGATCGGCACCCGCCGTATCAATGCCAAGAGCCTGCTGGGCATTTTGTCTTTGGGTATCATCAAGGATACCGAGATCACCATCATTGCAGACGGTGCAGACGAAGAAGCCGCAGTAACCGCTCTGGCTGAGCTGGTTGAGCAGTTGGAAGACTAATCAAAAACGCACCGCATAGTGGCGGTGCGTTTTTCTTTTCAAAATCAAGTATTGGTGAGTATTTTACGAACCGAAGGAGGAAACCGATGATGAAGTATATCTTATCTCCCTCAATTTTGGCGGCCGATTTTGCCAGATTGGGCGCTGATACCGCCGAGGCGGTAAAGGGCGGCGCCCGGTGGCTCCATATCGATGTGATGGACGGGCTGTTTGTTCCCAATATCTCTTTGGGTGTGCCGGTGATCAAAAGCCTGCGCGCCGCTTCGGATGCCTTCTTTGATGTGCATCTGATGATCGACCGCCCCGAGCGGTATACCAAGGCCTTTCTTTCGGTGGGTGCCGATCTGATCTGTGTTCATTATGAGGCCACCGAGGAGCTGGAGGCCATCGCCGAGGAGGTCCATGAGGCGGGAAAGCTGTTTGCCATCGCCTTAAAGCCTGCCACCCCCGCTGAAGTGCTGAAACCTTATTTGCATCTTTGCGATATGGTCCTGGTCATGACGGTGGAGCCCGGCTTCGGCGGCCAGAAATTTATGGCCGATATGATGCCCAAGGTGGAAGCCATCGCCGCCATGCGGGAGGAGCTGGGCCTTTCCTACCATATTCAGGTAGACGGCGGTGTCAATCTGGAGAATGTGGGTATTGCAACCGCCGCCGGCGCCAATGTGATTGTTGCGGGCTCGGCAGTCTTCACCCCCGGCAAAAACGAAGAAAACGCCAAACTTTTTATGGAAAAATTCAAAACCCTCTAAAAAAACAGGTCCGCGATGCTTTTGCATCGCGGATCTGTTTTTATTTTTCGATCATTTCGGCGATGGCGCGCTGAATACCCAGCCGCCCGCTTTCAAAGGTGAGACCGCCCTGCAAAAAGGCGATATAAGGAGGCTTAATGGGGCCATCGGCGGAGAGTTCAATGGAGGAGCCCATCACAAAGGCGCCCGCCGCCATCACGACCGGGGAGTCATAGCCGGGCATATCCCAGGCCTCGGGGGTCACAAAGCTGTCTACCGGTGAGCCCGCCTGAATGCCCTTGCAGAAGGAAAGCATCCGCTCGGGAGAGCCCAGGGTCAGGGTTTGAATAATATCATAGCGGGGCGCATCGGGCGCAGGAGAGGTGGGGCAGCCGATCTGCTCACACATGGCCGCCGCATACATAGCGGTCTTTTTCGCCTGCAAAACCGTATGCGGTGCCAGGAATAAGCCTTGATAGAATTCTCTTAAAATGCTGAGGGGGCAGCCGCATTCCCGCCCGATCCCGGGAGAGGTGAGCCGATAGGCGCAAAGCTCAATGAGATCGGCTCTGCCTGCAATGTAGCCGCCGGTGGGGGCAATGCCGCCGCCGGGGTTCTTGATCAGCGAGCCTGCCATCAGATCGGCCCCGTAATAGGTGGGTTCATGGCGCTCGCAGAATTCCCCGTAGCAATTGTCTACCATCACAATGACCTCAGGGCGGATCTCATGGACAAAGGTTGCCACCCGCCCGATCTCCTTGGCCGAGAGGGTGGGCCGCTCCTGATAGCCCTTGGATTTTTGAATAAAGACCATCTTGACAGCCTTTTCGGTCAGCGCCTCTTCCAGGGCGGGATAGTCGATATCGCCGTTTTTCAGATCCAGCTGGCGGTATTCAATGCCGTAATCCTTTAAGGAGCCGTCTCCCTTGGCCTCTCCGAGGCCGATGACCTCATCCAGGGTATCATAAGGCTTTCCGGTTACGGCCAGCATAATATCACCGGGGCGTAAAACACCGAAAAGGGCAACGGTGAGGGTATGGGTACCGGAGATGAAATGGGGGCGCACCAAAGCATCCTCCGCTTCCAGCGCTCGGGCAAAGACCTTATCCAGGGTATCTCTGCCCCGATCGCCGTATCCATAGCCGGTGGAGCCTGCAAAATGAGCCTCGCTTACCCGCTCCTCGCGGAAGGCCTCCATCACCCGTTCGGTGGTAAAAAGAGCGATCTCCTCCGCCTCGGCAACGGCGGGCGCGATCCGCTCCATGGCAATTTTATCTGCTGCCTGCATATTCAATGTTCAAACATCCCTTTCAAATTCAGATGCAAATATTATATACCATCCCGCTTTTTTCGTCAATAAAAGCCTTTTATTTTCTTAAAATCTATGATAGAATGTTGGTATATTAAAAGAAAGAAGAATCATTATGAAAAAAATCCTTTCTCTGTTGTCTGTTTTCGCCCTTCTGCTTTGCCTTTGCGGCTGTGAGGTGCGCTATCCCAAAATTGCCGATACGGAGGCCAATGCCCTTTCCTATGGCAATACCCTTGCCGCCGAGCAGGGGGATTATATGGCTATGCGTGGAAGTAAGGGCGAGCAGCCAACGCTGTTTCTCTATCATAAGAAAAGCCAAAAGAGCTATCCCATTGTGGCCGCCGATGTGTATCAGATCGGTCTTTTGAATAATACCGTTTTTTATAAAGATGTCAATAACGACTGTCTCTATTCCTATGACCTTGCCACGAAGGAGCATAAGATCCTGATGGATTATTGTATGAACTATCAGGTGCGGGACGGTGTGGTCTATTATCTGGATGAGGCCCACGGTAATTTCCTCAATACCTATGATATTGCCAGCGGCACCTTCGGTAAGCTGGAGACCCATCATACCGTCAATGCCTTCTGGCTTACCGACTATGGGATGTATTACTGCGCCGATGATGAAAACCTACTGGGCGTGTTGCCCTGGGGGGAAAAGGTGGATCGGGTCATCGCCAAGGAAGAGGGGATGATCTATCGGGATGTGAGCGGCATCAGCGGCGGAGACTGCCTGTATCTGAAGGTGGATAATGAGACCTCCGAGTCTACCATCTGCCATTTCAAGGCCTCTCAAAACCGCGCCACCGAGTATATCAGCGGCCATTTTGATAACTATGCCTATACCCGCGGCCATGCGGTTACCGAGCAAAGCGGTACCATCTATGCAGTGAACCTTGCCGACGGGAAGACCTATACCTGGGGCTCGGTGGATATCGAATATGATTATCTGCAGATCATGAGCGATTGTATGGTCTTCTATAGCGAGGAGGATTCCGCCATGAGCGCCACCATTCAGTACTATCCGGAGGAACAATAATGCTGTATAAAGATTCAACCCAATCCCCCGAGGTGCGGGCAAGGGATCTGCTTTCCCGTATGACCTTGGAAGAAAAACTGCTCCAGATGAATAATTATATGCATGTGGAGCCTACTTATGAAAAATTGCAAAAGGAAGGCGCTTTGGAAGCGCGGGGCAGTATCTTCACCGATTACCTCTACGAGGAAGATCACCTGAATGCATTGCAAAATTATTATGTAAACCATACCCGCCTGGGCATTCCCCTTTTAGTGGCCTTTGAAGGTCAGCGGGGCCTGCAAAATCAGCATGCCACCGTGTTTCCTCAGAATGCCGGTGTGGGCGGCTCCTTTGATAAGGAATCGGTGCGGGAGATGGCCGAGATCATCGGCGAAGAGGCTCAGACAGTGGGCATCCGCCAGATCTATGCCCCCGATCTGGATGTTCCGCGGGATCCCCGCTGGGGCAGAATGCAGGAATGTTACGGAGAAGACCCTTATCTCATCGGCGAGATGGGCAGAGAGTATGTTTTGGGGCTCCAATCCAAGGATGTGGCCTCTACTTTGAAGCATTTTATCTGCTACGGTGTTCCCGAGGGCGGCATCAATGTTGCCCCCAACCATTTAGGGGAGCGGGAGATGCGGGAGATTATGCTGGAGCCCTTCCGTAAATGTATCGATGCGGGCGCTATGTCTGTGATGCCCGCCTATAACGAATTGGACGGAGAACCCATCCACGCCTCCAAGCGGATCCTGCGGGATCTTCTGCGGGAGGAGCTGGGCTTTGACGGTGTTGCGGTCAGCGACTACGGCGCTGTAAGAATGCTCTGGAAGACCCATCTGGTGGCCCCCGATGCCCTTTCCGCAGGCAAAATGGCGCTGGAGGCCGGCGTGGATCTGGAGGCGCCCGATCCCTTTGGCTTCGGCGAAGAAATGCTGGAGGCCGTTGGTAAGGGCGAGGTGGAAGAGAAAAAAATTGATGAAGCGGTCTATCGCATCCTGCGAATGAAATTCCAATTGGGGCTGTTTGAGGATCCCTATGCCAAGATCGAGAAGATCCCTGCCATCCATAGCCCGCGGGCGGTGGAGCTTGCGCGTAAGATGGATCGCGCCTCTATCCTGTTGCTGGAAAATAAGGGCATCCTGCCCCTTTCCCGGGAGCAGGCGGGAACGGTTGCGGTCATTGGAAATAACGGAAAAGACAGCTTCTTGGGGGATTATACCGTCAATACTCCCTCCTGCGTCAGCTTCTATGACGGTATGGTCAACCGCTTGGGCAAAGAGCGGGTGCTGTATGCCCGTGGCTGTAATCCGGTCACCGGCAATGAGCAGATGCTTCGGGAGGCGGTGGAAACCGCCAAAAAGGCCGATACCGTCTTTCTGGTGCTGGGCGATTGCGCCAATACCGGCGGTGGTGTTCTGGGCGAATTGGAGGAGCATCAGAAGGAGTTTACCTGCGGGGAAGCGTATGATACCCATAGCTTAAGCCTCTATCCTTGGCAGCAAAAGCTCTTTGATGCAGTCATAGAGGTGGGCAAGCCTACCGTTCTGGTTCTCTATGCAGGCAGACCCCATACCATCCAAAAAGAGGCGGAGCAGGCGGATGCTTTTCTCTTCAGCTGGGGCGGCGGCGAGCAAAGCGGCAATGCTTTTGCCGATCTGATCTTCGGCGATTATTCCCCTGCGGCCAAGCTTTCGGTTTCCTTCCCCCGCTCCGCAGGGCATATTCCTTGCTATTATAACCATAAGCCTTCTGCCCGTGGGATCTATAAAAAGAGCGGTTCCCCCGAGGAGCCGGGCAGAGATTATGTCACCGATAGCCCCGCTCCATGGTACCCCTTCGGCTATGGCCTTTCCTATACCAAGGTAGTCTATTCCGATCTGAAGGCGGAAAAGAAGGGGGAGACCCTTGCGGTCTCGGTAACGGTGGAAAACAGCGGCGCCTATGATATTGAGGAAAGCGTGCTGTTGTTTGCCCGCGCCCTTTATGCCCCCATTACTCCTTTGGTAAAGGAACTGAAGGCCTTCCGAAAGGTCTCCCTGAAAAAAGGGGAGAAGAAGACCGTTTCTTTCACCCTCACCGAAGCGGATCTCACCTATGTGGACCATTCCTATCAGAGAGTTCCCTTGCATACCACCTACCGCATCATGGTGGAAGATCTCGCCTGCGAGATCGAGTATTAAATAAAAAAATCCGCTGAACCTTTGTGTTCACCTGATTTTATTTAAATTACAGATCCAGGTAGGATTTGACCAGCTCACCCAGCAATTCGTCGCGGTCGATCTTGCGGATCAGCACGCGGGCGTTATTATGGTTGGTGATATAGGTGGGATCCTCGCTTAAGATATAGCCCACGATCTGGTTCAGGGGGTTATAGCCTTTCTCCTTCAAGGCGGCATAGACGGTCAGAAGAACATCCTTCATTTCCATCTTTTCATCCTTGGTGATCTTGAAAGATTGGGTTTTATCCAGCATAATTTACTACCTCCTGATGTTTCTTTTCTTTATTATACAATAAGCAAAATAAGAAAACAAGAATTTTTTTATGAATTTAGGAACGCAAGGTGGCACCCAGTTCGGTGATGGCTTTGACCATCTTTTTGACCTTTCCGTCGATCTCCTCGTCGCTCAAGGTATGATCGGCGGCGCGGAAGGTCAGGTTAAAGGCAACACTCTTCATGCCTTCGGCGATCTGCTTGCCTTCATAGATATCAAAGAGGGCAACGCTCTCTAAAATGTTGCCGCCCTTCTCCCGCATTACCTTTTCCATGGAACCGACAGTCAGGCTCTTTTCGCATACAAAGGCCAGATCGCGGGTGGTTGCAGGGAAGCGGGGGCTTGCATGGTATTCCTTGGCAGGCTTTTCGGCCGAGAGGATCTTCTCAAAATAGAGGTTGGCGATCCAGACCTGCTCGGGCAAGCCGAACTGCTCGGGGATCAAGGGATGAACCTCGCCCATCAGACCGATGACCTCTCCCTGATAGGTGATCAGCGCGGCCTTTCCGGGATGGAGCACCGGGCAGTCCTTTTTGGGAGAGAATTCAACCTCCTTGATGGGTAAGCCGGCGGCGGTCAATACCTGCTCCACCGCGCCCTTAAGGGTATAGAAGCTTTCATCCTTGCCGTAGCAACCCAAAACATACTCTACCTGCTCATAGGGCAGGGTATCGGCACCGGTATAGGTATAGGTGGTAGCCGGCTCGAAGAGACGGGCGGTCAGGTTGCGGTTATTATAGTTGGTGGCAAGGGTGGAGAGCATACTGCCCATCGCGGTGGTCCGCATCACGCTGGTATCCTCGCCCAAGGGGTTGGAGATGGTCACCGATTTGCGGAAGGTGCTGTCGGCAGGCAGCAGCAGCTTATCATACATCTTGGGGCTGATGAAGCTGTAGGTGCAGATCTCATAATACCCGGCGGCCAGCAGTGCCTCGTTCATGGTCTTTTGCAGGCTCTGGGCGGGGGTCAGCAAGCCTTGGGTGGTTGCCATATGCACTAAAGTGGTGGGGATGTTATCGTAGCCATAGAGGCGTACGATCTCTTCGGCCAGGTCCGCCTCGCCCTCCACATCGTCGCGGAAGGAGGGGACCGAAACAGCCCAGGGCTCCTTACTGTCGTCCACACCGAACTCCAGCATGGTCAGCGACTCCTTCATAAAGGAAGGCTCAATATCGGTGCCCAAAAAGGCGTTGACATGATCGGGCCGCAGGGTGATGGTGCGGGGGGCGCGGGTGTCGTTGTTCACATCCAATACACCGGCCACGACCGTACCGCCTGCCAATTGCTCGGCAAGCTCGCAGGCGCGGTTGAGGGCGCCCTCTACCATAACAGGATCCAGACCCTTCTCATAGCGGGAGGAAGCGTCGGTGCGCAGTCCCAGAGCGCGGGAAGCCTTGCGGACGGTAACCCCGTCGAAATTGGCGGATTCGAAAACGATGGTAGCGGTATCCTCTTCGATCTCACTGTTGAGACCGCCCATAATACCGGCAACGGCAATGGTGCCTTCCTTATCGGCAATGGTCAGCATGGTGGAGGAGAGGGTACGCTCCTGCTCATCGAGAGTGGTAAACTTCTCGCCCTCGGCCGCCATCTTCACATGGATCTCCTTGCCGCGGATCTGGCGGTAATCGAAGGCGTGCATGGGCTGGCCGTATTCCAGCATCACATAGTTGGTGATATCCACCACATTATTGATGGGGCGGACACCCACCGCATAAAGACGGTTCCGAAGCCAAAGGGGAGAGGGACCGATCTTGATGTTTTTGACCACTCTTGCGCTGTAGCGGGGGCAAGCCTCGGGCTCCTCTACCGTTACAGACAGATAGTTTTCAATTTGATCGGTTTCGTCTTCGGTGAAGACGGGGGTGTGCTTGTTGAAGGGGCGGCGATAGGTGGCCGCGGCCTCCCGCGCAAGACCGATGACCGAAAGGCAATCGGGGCGGGTGGGGGTGGTCTCAAATTCGATCATGGGATCGTTGAGCCCCAAAGCTTCTGCAATGGGGGTGCCGGGGGTCTGCTCTCCGCTTAAGATCATAATGCCGTCTTCAATGCATTCGGGGAAGTTGCCCACCGTCAGGTTCAGCTCGCCCAAGGAGCAGAGCATACCGTTGGAGGGAAGACCCCGCAGCTTGCCCTTTTTGATCTTGGTCCCGTTGGGCAAGAGGCTGTTGTCCAGCGCGGCGGGAACATAATCGCCCACCTTGATGTTTTGGGCACCGGTGATGATCTGGATGGGATCTCCTTCACCGACATCCACCTGACAGACCTTCAGATGGTCGGAATCGGGATGATCGGTCACCTCTAAAAGATGGCCCACAACCACCCGTTCAATATTATCGCTCCAGCAGCTGAAGGTCTCTACCTTCGAGCCGCTCATGGTCATATCCTTTGCAATATCGGCCGCCGATTCGTTCAGCTCCAGAAAATCGGCAAGCCAGCCTTTTGTTACATTCATTTTTTACTTGCCTCCTTAAAACTGTTGTAAGAACCGCAGATCGTTCTCAAAGAACAGCCGCAGATCGTCGATATTGAACCGCCGCATCACAATACGCTCCAGGCCCAGACCGAAGGCAAAGCCGCTGTATACCTCGGGATCAATGCCGCAGCCCTCCAGAACCTTGGGATGCACCATGCCGGCGCCAAGGATCTCGATCCAGCCCTCGCCCTTGCAAAGGCGACAGCCCTTTCCGCCGCAGGAGAAGCAGCGGATATCCATCTCTGCCGAAGGCTCGGTAAAGGAGAAGTGATGGGGGCGGAACCGCACCACCGCCTCTTCGCCGTAGAGCCGCTTGGCAAATAATTCCAAAGTACCCTTCAGGTCGCTCATGCGGATGCCCTTATCCACAACCAGACCCTCGATCTGATGGAAGAGGGGGGAATGGGTGGCATCCACCTCATCGGAGCGGTAGACCCGACCGGGGGCGATGACCTTGATGGGGGGCTTCTGCTTTTCCATTACCCGCACCTGCATCGGCGAGGTCTGGGTACGAAGCAGAATGTTTTCGGTGATATAGAAGGTATCCTGGGTATCTCTTGCAGGATGATTTTTGGGCATATTGAGGGCCTCAAAGTTATAGCGATCCAGCTCCACCTCGGGGCCGGTCGCGATCTGAAAGCCCATGCCTAAAAAGATATCTTTGATCTCGTCCAATACCTGAGAGAGGGGATGCTTCTTTCCGTAAGGCGCCGAAATACCGGGCACTGTTACATCCAGCTGCTCCTCCTGCAGGCGGCGGGCCAGCTCCTCCTGATCCAGCGCGGTCAGCTTTTCTTCCATAGCGGCCTCCAATTCGCCGCGCACCTCATTGACCAGAGCGCCCATCTTGGGGCGATCCTCCGGCGCCAGAGCGCCCATGCCACGCAAGAGAGCGGTCAGCTCGCCCTTTTTGCCCAAAAAGCGCACCCGCAGAGCTTCAAGGTCTGCTTTGGTAGAACAGCCTTCCAGCTGCGCCCGCGCTTCCGCGCGGATGGCTTCTAACTTTTCTTTCATATCCGTTTCCTCCAAAATAAAAAATCCCCGCCCCAAAAGGGACGAGAATGAAAAATAAACCCGTGTTACCACCCGAATTCCGCAGGTTCCCCTGCGGCACTTTGCGCTTTTTTTAACGTAAAAGCCGCCGTCATCCTTTCGGAGGATGCCGCTCCCGGGTTGAAGATGGATCATGCTCCTGCCGAAAGCGCTTACAGCCTATGGCACTTTCTCTCTGATAGGTGGTTTACATAATCTTTATACGCCCGTTCATCGCGTTTCTCCTATTTTAACATAGGATTTTCTAAAAAGCAACATCTTTTTTATATTGAAATTATTATATAAATATGGTAAACTAAAAAAACAGAAAGGTGATGTTGCAAATGGAAAACTTTATTGAGTATTGCCTGCCCTATCGGCTGACCGCGGCCGACCGTATGAAGCAGTACGGTCTTACCGTCGGTCTTTTGGTGTTGGGCGCGCTGATGATCATGCTGCTGGGTCCTGTGGGGATTCTGGTCTGCGCCGCCGCCTGCTATCTGGCGTATCGGGTATTTTTCTCTTATCTTTATGAGCTGGAGTATACCCTTTTAGAAAATGAGATCACCTTTACCAAGATCATTAATAAGGAGCGCCGCCGCGAGCTGCTGAAGGCCGATATCTCCAAGACCGAGAGCTACGGCCCTATCGAGCAGATGCCCGCAGGGGTGAAAAATGTCCGCTCCTTTTTGTCTAACCAAGGGGAGGAGCCTGCCTATTTCTGGATCACCCAGAAGAAAAACGGCGAGTCGGTCTGTATCCTCTTTCAGCCCAATGAGCGGGTTCTTTCGGTGTTTGCCACCCGCGCCCGCGGAAAATTAAGATGAAGATCGTTACGCCTGCAGAAATGAAAAGAATGGATCAGCGAACGGTGGAGGAGGGTTCTTTTTCCTCCCTGCGGCTGATGCAGAATGCCGCCGATGCCCTTTATGAGGAGATGGCGCCCTGGCTGCAGGAAAAGGGTGCCGATCGGGTTCTTTTGCTGGCGGGAACGGGGAATAACGGCGGCGATGCTTATGCTCTGGCCTGCCTGCTGCATCCCGTTTATCAGCCGGCGATCCTCTCGGTAGGGGATGGCGCGCGCTCTCCCGACTGTGAATATTACTATCAAAAATGCAAGGAATTGAAGATCCCCTTTGTAACCGATCCCGCAGGCTATCCTGCGGTGGTGGAAGGGGTCTTCGGTACCGGCTTTCACGGGGAACTGCCCCAAGAGGTGAAAGCGGTCTTCGCCAAGATCGATGCCCCTGTTGCCGCCATTGATCTGCCCGGCGGTATGAACGGGGAGAGCGGCATGGCGGCGGAGGGGACCCTGAAGCCGGAGCTGACCGTGACCTTTGCTTATCCCAAGCCCTGCCATCTTCTGGCCGATTGCGGCAAGGTGATTGTTAAAGATATCGGGATCCCCGCTCGCTATGGTGAAGAAATTGCGCGGGAGACTTTGGTTCCTGCCCTGCCCGCCCGCGGGGAATGGGGGCATAAGACCCGCTATGGGACCCTGGGCCTTTTGGTGGGCGCGCCTCAATATCCCGGCGCCGCCGCCCTGGCGCTGAAGGGCGCCTTAAAAAGCGGAGTGGGCTTGGTCTTCGGATATCTGCCCAAGGAAGCCCGAAGAGCCGCCGCGGCGAAGTTTTATGGCCCTGTTTTGCAGAGCCCCCAAAAACTCTTTCCCCTGAAATGGGATGCCTATTTAGCAGGCAGCGGGCTGGGCAGAAGCCGCGCCGCCGCCAAAAGAATGAAAAAATTATGGCTGTCGGATTACCCGCTGGTGGTGGATGGAGACGGTCTTTGGCACCTTCAGCATTTTCTGGCGCCCCGTAAGGGAAAAACGATCTTAACGCCCCATATGGGCGAGTTTGCCCGCCTTTTGGGTCGCTCTCCCGAGGAGCTGCGGCAAAACCGTCTGCAGATGGCGGAGGAATTTGCCGCCCACTTTGGGTGTATATTGGTATTAAAGGATGCCGCCACCGTTGTGACCGACGGGAAGCAAACAGCCATCCTTTCCGCCCCCTGCTCTGCTTTGGCAAAAGGGGGAAGCGGAGATCTTCTGGCAGGGCTGATCGCAGGGCTTTTGGCCGGCGGCG
The DNA here is from genome assembly GCA_045603925.1 of Eubacteriales bacterium. Taxonomy (GTDB): domain Bacteria; phylum Bacillota; class Clostridia; order Oscillospirales; family QAKW01; genus QAKW01. Next base: position 13,632 of record JAZUNB010000006.1, on the reverse strand, counting down.
CCGATGCGATGGAGGCCGCAAAAGCAGGCGTTTATCTCCATAACCGCGCCGCCCATCTTGCCTGCGGGCGCCAAAGCCCCCGCAGTCTGCAGCCGGAGGAGATCGCCGAAAAAATCAGTGACGCTTGGATGGAGCTGGAACATGAAGCATTTTAAACGCACCTGGGCAGAAATTGACCTTTCTGCCATCGGGGAAAATTATCATACCGTCCGCAAGCAGGTAGCCCCTTCGGTGAAGGTGATGGCGGTGGTGAAGGCCAATGCCTATGGCCACGGAGTAGAAGAGGTGGCTCCCTTGCTGGAGGAGCTTGGCGCCGATTTCTTCGGCGTTTCCTGCCTGCAGGAGGCGGCGGAGTTGCGCGCCCTGGGCAGTAAAAAGCCGATCCTGATCTTAGGTTATACCCTGCCGAAATATTTCGAGCAATTATGCGAGCTGGATGTTTGCCAGACCGTTTTTGATACAGAGACCGCAAAGCAGTATAGCGCTTATTGCGGTGGTATCGGTCAGGTAGGCAAGGTCCATATTGCGCTGGATACGGGGATGGGGCGGATCGGCCTGGATGCCTTCGACCCCCAAGCGGCGGCAGACGCCGTTTTGGAGATGGCGGCGCTTCCTCATCTTTCGGTGGAAGGGCTGTTCTCTCATTTTTCGGTGGCCGATACCGATGGGGAGGAGGACTATACCGCCGCCCAATTTGAGCGCTTTACGGCGGTAAAAAACCTTTTGGAGCAAAAGGGCCTGCGGCTTTTGTGCCATATGGCCAATAGTGCCGGTACCTTCTCCGATCCCCGCTATCAATTGGATATGGTAAGAGCGGGCATCGTGCTCTATGGCCAGGAGCCCGGCGGTCGGAAAAATCCTTATCGCCCCGCTATGACCTTAAAGACCATCGTTTCTTATGTAAAAGACCTGCCTGCCGGCAGAGATATCAGCTATGGCAGGCATTATACCACCCAGGCGCCTTGTAAGGTTGCCACCTTAAGCGTGGGCTATGCCGACGGTTATCCCCGCCGCCTTTCGGGGGTGGGCGAGGTATTGATCGGCGGTAAGCGCGCCAAGGTCATCGGCAATGTTTGTATGGATCAGCTGATGGTGGATGTGACCGAGGTGCCCTGCAAGGCGGGCGATGAAGCCATCCTGATGGGCGGCGGCATTGATTTTAATACCGTTGCCGAGCAGGTGGGCACCATTCATTATGAATTGATCTGCGGAATCAGTAAGCGGGTTCCCAGGATCTATATAAAATGATATTACCCAAGGAGAATTTAATGATGAAGATTTGTCCCAACTGTCAATTTGAATGCACCGATCAGGATCGCTTCTGCGCCAAGTGCGGAATGCCTTTTGCCCAAGTGAAGGCGGAGGAGCCCGCTCCCGCGGCAGAGCCTGCGGCGGAAGAGACCCCCGCGGCCCAGGAGATCCCTACCTTTGTGAAGCCCGATGCAGAGCCCAAGGCCGAGATCCCTCAGGCACCTACATATCAGGCACCTCCCCGCTATATGCCTCCCGAAATGAAGGGGGAAGAGCCCGTTTCCACCGGGAAGTGGATCCTTTATCATCTGATCCCCATGATTCCCTTTGTGGGTTGGCTGGTCTATATTGTGATGCTCTTTGTCTGGGCCTTCGGCAATAATGAAAACACCACCTTCCGCAATTGGGCCAGATCCCAGCTGATCATCAGCGGGATCTCGCTGGTGATCGGCGTTTTGGTCATTGTGTTGATCGCCGCTTTAGGTCTCACCGGTGCCATGGCCTTCGGCGATGCGCTGGAAAACGGAAGCTTCTATTACGAATACGGTTATTAAGCCAATAAAAAACGCCCCGATGGGGCGTTTTTTATATGCCTATAATGCGGTTTTGCCGGCGATACTCCGAGGGGGTACTGCCGGTTTTCTCTTTGAAGATGCGGCAAAAATGGTAAACACCGGAAAAGCCGCATTGCTCGGCGATCGCGGTAACAGAGAGTGTTCCCTGAAGCAGCTGCTTTGCCATCTCAAGGCGTAGATTTAAAATATACTGCTTGGGCGTTGTGCCGTATTCCTTGAGAAAAAGCTTGCGGAAATGCACCTCGCTGATCCCTGCCGCATCTGCCGGATCGGCATTGCTCAATTTCGGATCGGTCAGATGCTCCTCCAGATAGGAAAGGGCGGCATCGAGGATGGAATGCTTCTTTTTCGCAGGCTCGGTCAGGATGGCAAGGATCTCATAAAAAAGAGCCATGGCTTTAGGGCGCTCCGAAGGCAGGAGTGCGCATTTTTTTAATTGCTCAAACCGCGAGAGGATCGCCTCTTTATTGGGGATGGGGAGTACCAAAAAGGTATCGCTCTCAAAATCGGCGCATTGGAAATCAATGACCGGAAAACTGCCCGTTCGATCTCCGTAGAGGGTATAGGACTGCCCCTTGGGAAGAAGAACGGCGTGGTCGGGATCGGAGATGAACTCCGTTCCGTTCTGCCGATAGGTGATCTGCCCGCCGATGCAGAAGGAAAGCCCGTAGCAGTGGCGCTCATGCATCTGAAAGGATCGCCCCTTGGGAGAGTGAACGGTATATACTTCTTCAATTTTTGTTAAGGTTATGTTTCTCATAGGCTTATAATATCACTTTTGTTAAAGAAAATCCATAAAAATTTATAAATTAGTATCAAAAAAGTTAAAAACCATCGTTTTTTCTATTGTCAGATCCGTTGGGATCTCTTATGATAGAGGTACTAAAAAAGAAGGGGTGCTTCTATGAAATTTCAAGGAAAGACGGCCATCATTACCGGCGCGGCCTCGGGAATGGGGTTGCTTTGCGCCAAAGAATGGGTCCGGGCAGGCGGAAACGCGGTGTTGTGCGATGTAAATCCGAAAAGCCTGGAGCAGGCTGTGGCGGAGGTAAATGCCCTTGGCCCTGACTGTGCCATCGGCGCAGTCTGCGATGTAAGAGATTATGAGCAGATCTGCGGGGTAAGAGATCGGTCGGTAGATACATTCGGCTCCATCGATCTGATGGTGCATTTTGCAGGCGGCGCCGAAACGCGGATGCTGAATGCCAAGGGAATGGAGTTTCCCGATACTCCCATTGAGGTCTATGATTGGGGCATCGATGTGAATTTAAAGGGCCAGCTGTATTTTGACCACGCGGTGCTCAAGCAGATGCGGGAGCAGAAAAGCGGAGTGATCCTTCATATCGGTTCCATTACCGGTCTGGAGGGCTGTAAGCATAATGTGGCTTATTCCGCCTCGAAAAGCGCGGCCATGAGCGGCCTGACCAAATCCATCGCCAAATACGGCGCCCAATATAATATCCGTTGCAATTGCGTTTCCCCCGGCCCGGTGCTGACCCGGGATGCTATGGGAAAAATGCGTACTGCTTTAGGGCGGGCGGCAGAGCCCAAGGAGATCATCGATACGGTGCTGTATCTTGCCTCCGATCAGGCTTCTTTCATTACCGGCATCGATGTTCTGATCGATGGCGGGCGCCGTTTGCTGGACGGAGGCTTTGATCAATGAATGGATTTTTGAATGCGGAAAAACCGTTGCTGACGGTGATGCTCCAAAACCCTTCCGCTGATGAACTGATGGCGGTTATCGAAAAGGCCATCCCGGCCGGCGCCGAAGCCTTCGGGCTTCAGACCTGCCGCATGAAGGATCAGCGCCCCGAGACCTATGGCCGTCTTTTGGCGGCCATGGGCGATCGCCCCTGCTATGCTACCCATTACCGTATGGGCTTTAATGAAGGCAAAAGCGATGCGGAATTGGCGGAGGGTCTTCTGACCCTGGCCGATTGCGGCGCCGCTCTTTGCGATGTAATGGGTGATCTCTTTGACCGCCAGAAGGATGAGCTGGCGGTGGACTCGATTGCCATCGAAAAGCAGATGCATCTCATCGAAGAATTGCATCGGCGGGGGGCGAAGGTGCTGATGTCCTCTCATACTTATAGCTATCTTCCCGCTGAGCGGGTGGTGGAGATGGCGCTGGAGCAGCAGCGGCGCGGCGCCGATATTGTGAAGATCGTGACCGGTGCCGATACCATGGAGCAGCAATTGGAGAATCTAAGGATCGTTCACCTGCTGAAGCAGAAGCTTTCGGTGCCCTATTTGTTTTTGGCAGGCGGTGAATGCCATCTGTTGCGGCGGGTGGCCCCGTCTTTGGGAGATTGTATGTACCTTTGCGTGTATGAGCATGATGAATGGTCCACCAAGTCACAACCCTTACTTTCTGATGTTAGGATTATTCGGGAGTTATTATTATGAATAGTAAAAATATTGTTTTTACTCAAGTCGGAAAAGCGGAAGTTTTAGAAAAATTAGTGCGAGAGCCCAAGGCGGGGGAAGTGACGGTGAAGCTGGCCGTTTCCTCCATCAGCAGTGGAACCGAGCGTGCAAATTTAATGGGAAGCCTTCGGGTGAGCGTTGTTGCAGATCAAGCCCAGGCAGTATTCCCTCGCCATGGCGGCTATAGCTCTGCCGGCACCATTGTTGCGGTGGGCGAAGGAGTTTCCGATCTGAAGATTGGCGACCGTGTGGCTCTTTCTTGGAGTCGGCACAACCAATATATGACCCTGCCTGCTAAAAATGTTTGCCCTATCGGGAGGGTTGATTTTGCTGATGCGGCACTCTTTCATATCGGCATCTTTCCCATGGCCGCCATTCGGAAATGTCGGCTTGAAATGGGAGAAAGTGCTATTGTGATGGGAATGGGCGTTTTGGGGCTCTTTGGCCTGATGCTGCTGCGTTCCGCCGGTGCTGCGCCCATCATCGCCGTGGACCCCATTCCCCAAAAGCGAGAGAAGGCCTTGCAATGCGGGGCGGATTATGCCCTGGATCCGTATGACCCCTCTTTTGCCCAAACCGTAAAAGATTTAACCGGTGGCGGAGCCAAGGTGGGCATTGAAGTAACCGGCGTTGGTCAGGGCTTAGATGGTATTTTGGATTGTATGGCACCTTTTGGACGGGTGGCTCTTTTGGGCTGTACCCGCAACAGTGATTTTTCCATCGACTATTATCATAAGGTTCATGGCCCCGGGATCAGCCTGATCGGGGCCCATACCAATGCCCGCCCTGCAGAGGAATCCTCTGCAGGCTGGTGGACTCAAAAGGACGACATGGCGGCCTTAAAGCGGCTGACCGAGACCGGTCGTATCCGTCCCTCTGCCTTGGTGGATGAGGTTCATTCGCCCTTGGATGCACCAAAGGTATATCAGCGCTTGGCAGAAGAGCCTGCTTTTCCTGTTGTTCAGTTTTGCTGGGAGGATTTAAAATGAGAAAGATTCGTATTGCCCAGATCGGCACCAGCCAATATAGCCACGGTCGGCAGATCTTTAAGTCCTTAGCACAGCAGACCGACCTTTTTGAGGTGGTAGGCTATGCCCTGCCCCAAGGGGAGCGGGAGCGGTATCCAAAGACCATGGCGGCGTTTGATGGTTATCAAGAACTTTCATTGGAAGAAATCCTCGCCGATCCCACCATTGAGGCGGTGACTATCGAAACCGAGGAACGCTATTTGGTGCACTATGCGCTGATGGCGGCAAAGGCAGGAAAGCAGATCCATATGGAAAAGCCCGGCGGTTATGACCTTGCCGCCTTTGAAGAATTGATCCGAACCGTTCAAAATAACGGTGTAATTTTACACCTTGGATATATGTACCGCTATAACCCTGTTGTGCAGCAGTTAATGCAAGAGGTGCGGGAAGGTGCCTTGGGCGAGATCTATGCGGTGGAAGCCCAGATGAACTGCCTCCAAAGCGATGAGGTGCGGGAAATGCTGCGGGAGATGCCGGGGGGAATGATGTTCTTTTTGGGATGCCATCTGATCGATCTGATCCTGCAATTGCAGGGAACCCCTCAGCGGGTCATTCCCATGAATAAGGGCAGTGATTTCGGCTTTGCCTTGCTGGAATATCCCAAGGGAATTTCCTTTGCAAAAACCACCGCCATTGAATGGGGCGGCTATGCCCGCCGCCAATTGGTGGTCTGCGGCAGTAAAAAAACGGTGGAGCTGAAGCCCTTTGAGATCGATCATAGAAACAGCCATGTATCAACGGTGAAGACTGAATATACCGCGCCCGCTTGGGGGGATCGGGGAAATTCTTCCGAAACCGCGCCCTTTCAACGGTATGACGGGATGTTGCGGGCCTTTGGCGCTATGGTTTTGGGCGAAAAGGAAAATCCCTTTACACCCGAATATGAGCTGAAACTATATCGAATTTTATCAGAATGTTGCGGAGGTTTAAGATGAAAGCAGTTTTAATTAATGATGACCGTAGTTTGAGATGGGATGAGGTTCCCGATCCCGTATTGGGAGCCGAGGATTGCCTTGTGAAGATCGAAGCGGCGGCTTTGAACCGCGCCGATCTCTTGCAGCGGGAGGGGGATTATCCGCCTCCGCCGGGCTGCCCCGAATGGATGGGGCTGGAGATCGCCGGAACGATTGTTGAAATGGGGGAGGAAGCCAAGAAAAAGTCCTCCTGGCAGATCGGCGATAAGGTCTCTGCCCTTTTGGGGGGTGGCGGCTATGCCCAATATGCCAATGTAAAATATGATATGCTGATGCCGGTGCCCAAGAATTGTTCCATGGTCGAGGCGGCGGCAATCCCCGAGGCCTTTGCCACCGCCTATCTGAATTTATTTATGGAGGGCGGCATCAGGGCGGGCGATACCTTGCTGATGCATGCAGGCGCATCGGGTCTTGCTAGCGTGATCATTCCTATGGCCAAGGCTTTTGGCGCGCGGGTGATCACCACCGTCCTTTCCGATGAGCTGGCCGAGTCCATCAAGCATCTGAAGGCCGATCTGGTGGTCAATACCGCCAAGGAGAATATTGCCGAGGTGCTGAAAGCCCAATTGGAAGAGGGGCATCCGGTGGATGTTGCCATCGATTGCCTGGGCGGTGCGATGATGGGTGAATGCTTGCCCTATTTAAAGCATGGAGCAAGATGGATCATGATCGCCGCCCTGGCGGGAACCAAAACTGAGATCGATCTGAAGAATATTTATGTGCGCAATGTGCGGATCATCGGCAGTACCCTGCGCTCCCGCGCCCCTGAGGTGAAGGCGCAGATTCTCGCCGATCTGGTGAGAGAGGTATGGCCCAAGGTAGAGAGCGGGGAAGTAAAGCCCACCATTTATAAGGTTCTGCCCATTACCGAAGCCGAGGAAGCCCATGCCATCCTCTATCGGGGCGAGAATGTGGGTAAGGTGGTCTTGAGGGTAGAGGAATGAAGCTTCGGCGGATCTGCTATGCAACCTCCTTCCTGAAGGAGAGCGCGATCTTTCCCCATGGCAGTAGGGAACGGATGCGCCCCATCGATTTTGCGGTTTTTCTGCTGGAGGATCATAATCGATGCATTCTGGTGGATGCCGGTTGCGAAACCATGCCGGGCTTTGAGATGAGGGATTTTGTTTGCCCCGCCCGGTTCATCGATCCCTTGGCGGTTACCGACCTTGTGATTACCCACGCCCACCACGATCATATCGAAGCGGTAAAATACTTCAAAAATGCAACCGTTTATATCCAAAGAGAGGAATATCAAAAGGGGAAGCGTTATCTTCCTGCCGAGCTTTCGGTGGTGCTGTTTGATGAAGAATACCCCTTGAGCGAGCAGATCCGAATTGTGAAGATCGGCGGGCATTCGCCCGGCTCCTCGGTGGTGGAGGTGCAGATGGACGGAAAATGCTATGTGCTCTCCGGGGATGAATGCTATTCCTATGAAAACCTAACTAACAGAATTCCCACCGGCAGCAGCTATGATCCCGCCAAGAGCAAGGCCTTTATTGAGAAATACAGCCAAGAGCCCTATATCTGCCTGCTTTGCCATGAAAAAAGAGAGCAATAATGCTCTCTTTTTTCATACTTGCCTTTTTTCAATCATTCCTATATAATAGAGAAGAATAGGAGGCGGATCTCATGAATTTTATTGAATTTTTAAAAGTAGTCTTCCTGGGCATTGTGGAAGGAATTACCGAGTGGCTGCCCATCAGCAGTACCGGCCATATGCTGTTGGTGGATGAGTTTATGCAATTGAAGGAAAGTGAAGCCTTCAAGGAGATGTTCTTTGTGGTGATCCAGCTGGGCGCCATTATGGCGGTCGTCCTGCTTTTCTGGAAGCGGATGTGGCCCTTCGGTCTTTCGGAGCAAAAGAAGCCCACCGTTAAGAAAGACATTTTCTCTATGTGGTTCAAGGTAGTGGTTGCCTGCATCCCCGGCGCGGTGATCACCTTGCTCTTTGATGATGCGCTGGAGGCTTTTTTAAACGGGACTACCGTATTCGGGAAGGTCTCCCTGATGGCCATCGTGATCGCGGTGGCATTGGTGTTCTACGGTATCGCCTTTATTGTGATCGAGCGGTGGAATAAAAAGCGCGAGCCGCGGGTCAAGGATATTGCCGAGATCACCTATAAAGATGCCTTGCTGATCGGCCTCTTTCAGGTGCTCTCCATCATCCCCGGTACCTCCCGCTCCGGCTCCACCATCATCGGTGGGCTGATCGTCGGCGTATCGCGGGTGGCGGCGGCGGATTTCACCTTCTTTTTGGCAGTGCCCGTTATGCTGGGTTATTCCCTGCTGAAGGTGGCCAAATATTTTCTGGATGGCTTTGTGTTCAGTATGGCGCAGATCTGGATCCTGCTGGTAGGCTGTTTGGTAGCGTTCTTGGTCTCTGTTGTAGTGATCAAGTTCCTGATGGGCTATATCAAGAAGCATGACTTTGCCGCCTTCGGCTGGTACCGCATCATTCTGGGTATCATCGTTCTGGCCGTTTTTCTCTTTATTCTGTAAATAAAAAACAGCGTGTTGAAAACACGCTGTTTTTTATTTAGGTAAAAATTATTTTTTCATCAGGTCGCGGATCTCTTCCAAAAGCTTTACTTCGTCGCTCTTTTCGGGCTCGGCGGCAACCTCCTCCACGATCTCTTCCTTCTTCTTTGCTTTGAAAGCAGCAAAGATCTTAATGACTAAGAAGAGGCATACGGCAATGACTAAAAAGTCGATGACATTCTGAATAAATGCGCCGTAGTTGATGGTGGCATCCTTGATGGTTACAGAGAGTTCTTCAAAGTTGGTGCCGATCAAAAGGCTTACCAGCCCCATGATGATATCCACTATACTGTTGATGATCTCCTTGAATGCAGTACCCATAACAACACCGATGGCCATATCCAGAATGTTGCCTTGAGAGATAAACTCCTTAAACTCCTGCAGGGTCTTATTCTTGGTTACTTTTTCAACGCCCTTTTTGATGTCCATAAATAATACTCCTTTATTTGGTTGTATATACTCATTATAACGCAAAATTTGTAAAAAGCAAGTATCATTTGGCGGGACACTTATAAGTAAAGCAATCAAATTGGGTGATCCCCATGGCCGAGAGCCGCTCTTTGCTGCGGGCGCGATCCTCTTGGGTGTTGAAATCGGGGATCAGCGGCAGGCGAACAGTGATCTTTTCGGCGGTGTAAATTTTCACCAACCGTTGAAGATTATCCAATACCAAGGCATTGTCTTGCCCCGTATAGCGGCGGTAAATGGCGGGATCGGTGTCTTTAATGTCGATGAGAAAATGATCGACATTTTTTGCGGCCATGGCCACCTTCTCCCAAGGCACCGCCAGAGAGGTCTCCGCCATTAAAAACCATTCGGGGCCGCAGATCTTGCGAAATTCTTCGATAAATTCCGCCTGCAAGAGCGGCTCTCCGCCGCCGAAGGCAATGCCCCCGCCGGTGGCTAAAAAGTAGAGCTCATCAATCCTTACCTTTTCGTAAAGTTCTGCGGGTGTCATCGGCGTCCGCTTGGTCCCTGTATCAAAAGAAAACGGATTCAGGCAATATCGGCAGCGCAAGGGGCAGCCATGAAAGCAGACCAAAGTGGTCACCCCTTGCCCGTCGGTATGGATCCGATGGCGGGAGATTCCGATGATGGGCGCGGTCATTGGGCATCCTCTTCTTCCGGTAAGAGCTCTATATCACCGGTGAGAGCTTCCTTCTCAACAGCGATCTTCCCCTCTATATGATCCTCGGGAAATTCGCCGTCTGTATAATCCACATCATAGTCACCGGTAGAATGATCTAAAAAATCTTCCGGCTCTTCCGCCGTAAAGCCAGCGAAATCATGGTCGATCACATCCCATTCATCCGTCTCTTTCGGTGTGCATCCTGCGGCAGAGGTGGCAACCATAGCCGCGGCGATGCCCGCTACAGCAACTCTCTTTCCGCCGTGTCGGAGCTTCTCCAGATCGTTGGCAAGCTGCCGAAGTTCTTCCTCGCATTTGGGGCAGGTGCCCTTGCATTTTCCTTGAAAGGCACATTCCGAGAGGGTATAGCGGAGCCCGTTTTCTTTGGCAATTTTGCAGCGGATGCTTTTGAGCAATTCGCATCTCTTTTTCCCGTTCATGGTTCAACCTCCTTTGGTTCATCACCCATAATACGATTGGGAAGGAGAAAATGTTGCATAAACGGGAAATATAGATCGGTCAAAATAAAAACGGATGCCTGTCAGGCATCCGTATTTTTATTGATTTTGAATGAAAAGAATCTGATAGGGAGCGATGGTCGGATGATCGGCGGGAAGGTCTGATCGGGTCATGAGATGCTCCTGATCGATCTGATAGACCGCCCAATGGGGGTCGAGGTTGATCTGTAAATGCATTTCCTCTTCTGTGGGGTTCACGATCATCATCGCCTTTTGCTCGCCGTCTGTCGCGGCCAAAGCATAGAGCCCTTTCTCTGTAAGGGTACATTCCACCCGATTTTTCAAAGCATAAAGGGTGCCATAGGCCAAAAAGCCGTAATAGGTGCAGGTGGGGGTTCGGGTCAAAGGCGCGAAGAATCCGCCGTAGGCAGAGGCAATGAGCCGCGCATCATAGTAGCAGAGCATATCGGTATGGGAGTCGTGCATGGCCAAAAGCATAGAGGCGGTAGTAGCAGAGGCATAGGAGGTGCCGTGCTTCAGGGGATCGGCGGCATTGTTCCATTCATTGAGATGGCGCTCAATATTGCCGTAGCCGTATTGCGTCAGAACCCGATGCAGAAATTCATCCATAACCAAGGTCTTGTTTACATTGGCATAACTGTGCCAGGTAAAAAAGTCCATGGGGCTTTGATGGGCTTTGATGTATTCCAAAAAGCCGAAAAGGAATTCTACCCGATAAACATCCTTTTCATAGCGGTCATCCTTTTCCCTCTTTGGAACATCAACGCCGTATTTTTCGGGGTGATAATAGATGCCGTAAAATCCGCAGGAACCGTAACCGCCCACCCTGATGGAATCGCCGAAGCAGGTCTTCAGATGCTTGGCGGTAATGTCGTAGAGCGCGTAAAACTGCTCTGCGGTACCGGTCCACATCTGGTTTTTCCCAAGGGGGCCGTTTTCGGGCTCGTTCCAGATCTCCCAATAGCGGATCCCGAAATGAAAGCCCTCCGCCCAGCCTTCATTATAATGGCGGATCACATGCTCGCAGATCCGCGCCCATTTGGCAAAATCCTTGGGCGGATGGATCCGATAGGCTTTGATATGCGCCTGATTCTCAATGGTAACACCCAAGCGGAAAATAGGCGCGATCTGATACTGATGCATCGCCTTGAGCAGCTCATCGGTAAAGGCAAAATCATAGGAGGCAGGGTCGGTCTCATCGGCATCAAAATCCCGAAAGAGGTTGGGAATATCCACATAGCGAAATCCGCCGAATGCTCCTCCCACATCATGCAAACGGGAATAGGGAATATGGGCCTTGGTAAGATGCTCCATAGGCGAAAAATCCAGCTTCAGAAAGCCGCCGCCAAAGGGCGGCTGACCTACTGCGTGCATCGGCTTGATCGGGCCGATGATGGTATCAAAATCTACTTGAATGTTCATCCGTAAACTCCTTTTGAGATGGTACTGTTATCATACAACAGTCCCGTCAAAACATCAAGACCAATGATTCCGAAACATTTTCGAAAAAAACGGATGCCTGTCAGGCATCCGTTTTTTAATAGATTTTGTGTTCCAACCCGCGAATGATGGTTGCAATGGCGTGTTGATTGTTGCTGACGGTAATATGATCGGCCACCGCCTTGGCTTCGTCCACCGCATTGGCCACCGCAAAGCCGATTCCCGCCGCTTGGATCATGGAAACATCGTTGTTGTAGTCTCCTGCGGCAATGGTTCTTTCCATGGGGATCCCCAGGATTTTCGCCATCCTGCAAAGGGCATTCCCCTTGGTCGCCCCCTTGGGCAGAAGTTCATAAAGCCGCCGCTCCGAGCGGATAAAATCATAGTTTTTTGCTTGGAGGTGAGAGGTCAGCAGCTTCTGCAATGCCAGGATCTGCTCATCCTCGTGATGGGCAAAGACCACCTTTAAAAGGGGTTGATCCAATTCCTCATAAGAGCAGGGGATCAAGGGCATTCCGGTAATGCGGCGAAAGCGGGCCAGAGATTCATTGTCTTTATGAAATAATACCTGATCGGGGGTATTGAACTGAATGCCCATCTCGGGCAGTTCGCGCTCCACCAGCCGCACCAGCTCCAATGCCTCTTGGGGAAGGGTCAGGTTCCAGAGATATTGCTCCTTTTGGGGATCGTAAATGGCGCCGCCGTTCATGCAGCCAAAGGGGGCATTGGGCTTGATGACCTCGCAGATGGCCTTAGAGGTTTTGGGTACTCTCCCCGTAATGAAGGTAAAGAGCCCGCCCTCGGCTTTGAAATATTCAATGGCATCTAAGTTTTCTTTGGATACCTGCTTATCGTCGGAGTAAAGGGTTCCGTCCAGATCGGTGCAAAAGAGAAGACCCTCGAATTTTTTCATGCCCGCGCCTCCTTATTCTTCCAAATACCGAGAATGGCCGAGATCAATACCGCGCATTCAAAAATAATGCCGCCGGTGGAGAAGACGCAGATGTTGTAGAATAAGCAAAGGGGCGATTTGATGAGGGTCAGCTTGCGAACGGTTTGAGGGTTGGAAAGGGCAAGACCGACAGAATTGACCAAAAGCCCCGCCATAATGAAGGCGGAATACCAATTATCCCAGGTCAGAATGCTGGTAAGAGCAACCAACAGAGTGAAGAAGACAGGGATGAATAAGCCCTTGCCGCCCTTCTTGTTGCGGATGTAATAGCATAAGCATTTAACGGCCGCTACCAGGTTCAGCGCCATGGCAGTCATAGCACCGATCATCAGATAATGCGCAGAAAAGATCAGCGCGGTGATCAGCTGAAAAAATAAGATCCCCTTGGCTGTTTTCTGCTGAAAGGAGATAAAGCCGGTAATAACCGCCAGAATGCTTAATCCCTGCCCAATGATAAATCCGATCTCGCCAAACATTGTAATTCCCCTTTTAAAAAGTCATTGCTTGCAGTATAGCATAGATTTCGGAAAAATTCAACCAAAAAGCCGATGCCCTTCTGATATAATCCCCTTAGAGTAGACACTTGAAAAAACAAAAAGTTTTCAAGACTACACTAAGGGGGTTTTTTATGTCAAGAATCCGAAAGCAATACAAAAAATACAGCAAAGAAACAAGGTTAGTCGCAGCAGAAGATTATTTGTCTGGCGGCGGGAGTATGCGAGAAATTTGTAAAAAATACGGAATTTCAAGTTTAGGATATTTTTCCAAGGTACTGTTGTGGTATAATGGTCATAGAGAATTTAGAGAGCGCACGAGCGCTAAAGGAGAAATCTATA
>JAZUNB010000005.1:0-3426 GCA_045603925.1 Eubacteriales bacterium | reverse complement strand
CCGACTTGTCATCCACGCCACCTTGCCACTCTCGTCAAACTCTAAATAGGGCTTGCCGTAATTCTCATCCAGCGCGCCTTCGGCATAAACAGTATGGCAAATATTTTGGGTCACGCCCTCACTATCGGTGTATTGGATCCAGAAGAGGTAATACCCGCTCTTCTCCATAGCATAAACTTCGCCCTCGGTGGGATTGTAGTCATTAACGCGGATGGCAGAAGGCACCGCCGCCGCAAAGGTATTCCAATTTTGGGTCTCGATCGCCTCGGTTCCGGCATAACCCCAATAAACGCGGGTGACTGCAAGGCCTGCAGTATTCAGCAGAGCCAGGTTGGTGTTTTCAGGGTCAAGCGAAACAGAGGGCTTTGCATAAATAAGCACGGTGGAAGAGGGAAAAGCACCATCCTTTACGATCGTTCCGTTATTCATAATATAGGCTTCAGCCAAAGAAGAACATTCACCAAAAACATCATCACGAATAACAGTTACACCTGCAGGGATCGTAACAGAGGTCAACCCGCTGCAATTCTTAAATGCCATTATATCGATGGAGATCAGGCTGTTCGGAAGGGTTATTGCAGCCAAGCCTTGGCACCTATAAAAGCCCATCGTACCGATAACGGTAACCCCTTCCGGAATTACAACCGTTGTCAATGCATCACAATACCTAAAAGCGTTTTCGCCGATCTTCACAACGCCGGCAGGGACCGTATATTCCGCTTCGGTTTTTCCGGCGGGATATTGGATCAGTTCGGTCTTTTCTTTATTAAACAAGATCCCGTTTGATGATGTATAATTTTCATTTCCTTCCCCTATACTGATCGTCACCAGGCTTTTGCACCCCGAAAAAGCTCCCGCACCAATGGTGGTCACACTATCGGGAATCGCAACCGCTGTCAGTGCACCACATCCCTCAAAAGCTGATGAACCAATAGTGGAAACACCCTCTGAAATCGTCACCGAAGTCAAGCGATTACAACTGTTGAAAGCACGACTCTCAACCGTATCAACATTACCGGGGATAGTGATAGAACTAAGATTGGGACATTGTTGAAAGGCGGCAGATTTTATAGTCGTCACACTGCCGGGAAGTTCCAGAGAAGGCATCGCGCAATAAGCAAAAGCATAACTGCCGATGGTAACAACTCCATCAGGGATGTTTACTGCGCTTAAACTACGGCAATCATAAAACCCCCAGGTTCCGATTTCGGTCACGCTGCCGGGAATGGTCGCCGCGGTCAATGCGGTACAACTCCGAAAAGCATAATCACCAATAGTGGTAACGCCATCCTCAATGATTACCTCGGTAATCTCTTTTCCCCATGGGGCTGCTGAAGAAGAGGAATAATTTCCCATGGCGCCGTTGCCGCGGATGGTGAGGACAGTGCCCTTTAATGTCCAGGTGCAATCGCCGGTGGTGCCGCCGAGGGCTTCCTTCACAGGGACGATCTCTTGAGCCACCAAAATCTCCCCGCAAACCGAGCAATGGGATCCTTCGGTCAAGCCGGTGGATTCATAGGTGGGCTCCACCGCCGGGACAATGACCTCGGTATGGCCGGTGGCGGGAACTTCCCCCTCATATTGAGCCCCGCAAGGGCAAACAAAAGTTGCATAACCAGGAGTAGTACAAGCGGGAACGGTAATGATCTCGGGTTCGTAACTATGCTCGAGATGATAAATAATTTCTGTTTCTGGAGGAAAAGCATCCGCATCAATTTCAATGTCCGGGTTCATAATATATGCTTTATCCAGATTCAAACATCCCGAAAAAGCACTCACATCTATTTCAGTCACATTGCTCGGGATCGTTATTGAAGTCAGACCGGTGCAATTCCCAAAAGTTACACAAGTAATGTTGGTAACGCTATTCGAGAGCGTTATTGAGGTCAGGCCAGTGCAATCGCTAAAAGCCCCTTCGTAAATGCGGGTAACACTATCCGGAATCTCAAGCGAGGTCAGGCCGGTGCAATACTCAAAAGCAAATGGGTCAATGGTGTTGACGCTATCCGGAATCACCACCGAGGTCAGGCCGGTGCAAGCACGAAAAGCAGAATCGCAGATACCACGGGTTCCTTCTTTTACATTATAGGAACCGCTTAAAGAAGTTTTTGCTTTATACAAAAAACGCCCAATATAAAGAACGCCATCAATATAATTTTTAGTATCATTGTAGATAGCGGTATTATAAAAAGCATCATAACCAATAGTGGTGACGCCATTGCCAATGGTCACCGAGGTTAGGCCGGTGCAACCGTAAAAAGCAGAAGAGCCAATGGAGGTGACGCTATCCGGGATGGTCACCGAGGTCAGGCCGGTGCAACCGTAAAAAGCAGAAGAGTCAATGGAGGTGACGCTATCCGGAATCGTGACCGAGGTCAGGCCGGTGCAAGCACGAAAAGCAGCAAAGCCAATGGAGGTGACGCTATTAGGAATGGCATAAGAGGTTCTCGCATTTCCAATAGGATACTGTATCAAACAGTTTTTCTCCTTGTTAAACAACACTCCATCCAACGAGCAATAGGCCGGGCTATTGTCATCTACCACGATAGAGGTCAAACCAGTGCAACCCGCAAAAGCAGAACCTCCAATGCTGGTCACACTGTCGGGAATAACCACCGAAGTCAAGCCGGCACAACCATAAAAGGCATCGGGGCCGATAGTGGTGACGCTATTGCCAATGGTCACCGAGGCCAGACCGGTGCAACCCTCAAAAGCATAATAGCCAATGGTGGTGACGTTATCCGGGATGGTGATGGAGGTCAGGTTCTTGCAATTATAAAAGGCATACCAGCCGATGGTGGTCACGCTATCTGGAATGATGATCGAGGTCAGGCCGGTGCATTTGTAAAAGGCATAATCGCCGATGGTGGTAACATTATCTCCAATGATAACTTTTGTAACGCTATTTCCCCAAGGCGATGATGAACCATTTGTATAATCTTTCATTGCCCCATTTCCACTGATGGTGAGAACGGTGCCATCCAAGGACCAAGTGCAATCGCCGGTGGTACCGCTGGTGGCGGCAGACGCAGGTGGCACAAAGCAGGTCAACATGGAAATCAACATCACAACTGTTAATATAGCTGACAGCCAATTTGTTTTTTTCATTTTTTGATTCCTCCGGAAAATAAAAAAGTGTGTGCAACCGAAGTTGCACACACCGAAAAATGCATCGCTCCGATTGCTACCACACAAATCGTTTCACTACCCAACACAAGTATGCGAAAATGAGCCTGCATTTTTACCGAAGGAAAAATACACGCTTATGTTGGGTTGGTATTCGATTTGTGTGGTAATGTCAGTTTACCATAGAAATCCAAAAAACGCAACTGAAATGGAAAAAGCACCGCATCATTGATGCGGTTCTTTTTTTAATGGATGATATGGTTTTTGGAGCGGCGGTATTGGGTGGGGGTCATCCCGGTG
>JAZUNB010000004.1:0-24394 GCA_045603925.1 Eubacteriales bacterium | reverse complement strand
TGCCGCCGGTGGTGATCCCCTGCCCGCAGAGCAGGCCTGTCCCCGCCCCTGCAAGGGCGGCGCCGAAGAGCACCGAAAGCAGGCGGTCCCCCCGAAAGGGCGGAAGCAGAGCAAAAAGCTCCAGCGCCAAAGAAAGCAGCCCTGTTCCCACCAAGGAGAAAAGGGCGGTTCGTTTCCCCAAGAAAAAATACGCCAGGATCAAAAGAGGCAGATTGATCAGCAAAAGCCCCAACCCTAAGGGCAACCCCACCACCAGCTCCAAAACCGTCGCCAGCCCGGTGGCTCCGCCCATCAATACCCGCTGGGGGTTGATAAAAACGCAGATGCCAAGGCCGTAAAGAGCGGCGCCCAGAGCCGCAGTCAGGATCCCGATACCGTATTTTTTCATTGATTTCTCACCTCGGGGTTTAGTTTACTCCCAAAGCGATGATTTTATCAAAAAGTTCCTTCATCCGCTCCTGCTCTCCGGCAAGCTGCAGATAGCCCCAAAGGGCTTCAAAGCCGGTGGCGGCATGGTAGGTGCCGTAATCGGCGTTTTTCGGCTTACTGTTGCTTTTGGCATTTCGCCCCCGCCGCACCACCTCTGCTTCCGTTTCACTCAGATCCGGCAAAAGATGGTTCAAAAACCGCTCCTGGGCGGCGCAGTTCACATATTTTTGCGCCTTCTGATGAAGCTTTTGGTTCTGGCAGTTGCCCTGCTCCAGAATATAAGAGCGCACCATCAGCTCATAGGCGCCGTCTCCCAAATAGGCCAGGGCCAAGGGGCTGTAATTATGCAAAACCGCTTCTTTATTCATATTGTTTCAATAAGACTCCTTTCACCTTCTTGTTTTCGATCTCGATGATTCCATAGCTCCGAAAGGGCGAAGAAAGGGCGCCCGGATTCATCATAAAGATCCCCTCCCGTTCCTCCATAAAAGGAATATGGGTATGGCCGAAGAGCACCCCTTGGGCGCCCGCTCTCTTGGCGGCGGCCAGCGCCGCGCCATAGCCGCTTTTCACTTGATAGCGATGGCCATGGAAAAGTAAGAGCCTGACGCCGCCCAATTCCAAAAGCTGTTCCTCGGGACCGTCGGCGCTAAAATCGCAATTGCCCTTCACCGCATAAACGGGATGGCCGTTGGTTCGCTCCAGCATCCAGCGGGCATCGGCGATATAATCTCCTAAATGTATAATCCCGTCGTTGGGATACTGTTTGTATAATTCCCGCATAGGCTCGCGAATGCCATGGCTATCGGAAAACACCAAAAATCGCAGCATCAAAAACGCTCCTTTGTTCTCAATACCATCATTTTAGCATAAACTACTGTAGATAGCAAGGAACGAAAGGAGTTTTTTGAGATGAACGATTTTATGGATCAAATCAAAAGTATGGATAAAAAAGAGCGCCGCGCCCTTTTGGAAAAGCTTTCCGCGGCGCTGACCCCCGAACAGCAGGCCCAGGTGAAGGCGGTGATGCAGGATAAGACCCAGATGGAGAAACTGCAGAAAAACGCCACCGCCGCCGATTTCAACGAATTGATGGAGGGCTTAAACAAAACGGAGGATCCCGCGGATTTTCTTCAAAGCCCCCGAGTGACCCAGCGTCTTCGGGAGCTGCTTCAATAACCGAGTCCCTTGGGGGCGAGGGACTTGGAAACCTGCTGGGCGGGATCGATCCCGCCCTTCTGATGAAGGCAGGCAAGGCCCTCTCGGGGCTGCAGGATCGCCCCGATGAGCGCTGTACCCTGCTTTTGGCCCTCAAGCCCTATCTTCGCAAGGAACGGCGAGAGCGGGTGGATGAGGCTATCCGCATCTTAAAGCTGATGCGGATGGCAGAGCTTTTCAGAAAGGATCTGTTTTGATGGATATTCTCTTGCAATCCGACGGGCAGCTTTATCCGCCCCGCCGTTCGGAGCCCAAGCCAAAGCCAAAGCCGCCTCCTCCCTGCCCGCCGCCGAAGGAGGAGCCCTGCACGCAAGAAAAAACCTTCTCTTTGGAGGAGCTTTTACTGATCGGGGTGGCATTTTTGGTTTTTCGCTCCTCCAAGGAGCCGGATCTTCCTCTCCTTCTGGCGCTGGCCTATATTCTCTTTGATCCGCAGTTCTCTCTGAAGGGAATATTTTAAAAGCAACCGCTTCGCGGTTGCTTTTTTTTACAATCTTCGCTATAATAAGAATAGTTTTTTATAAAGGAAGTTTTTATGCGATTATATCCGTTTTTTTCATCCAGCAAGGGCAATTGCACCCTGCTGGTCCATCAAGGGCGGGGGTTGCTCATCGACTGCGGCATCACCTTTGCCCAATTAGAGCGATCCTTAAAGTCGGTACCCATCGGGCTTTCGGAGATCGAGGGCCTTTTGCTGACCCATGAGCACAGTGATCATATCAAGGCCCTGCCCCAGCTGCAAAAACGCACCGCCCTCCCCTTTTTCGGCGGCGCGGGCACCCTTGCCGCGGCGGAAGTAGAGGGCACCGACCATCAGAATCAGCCCTTCGATATCGGCCCCTTTCACATTACCCCCATCGAAACCTGCCACGATGCCGCCTCCCCTTGCGGCTATCGCATCGAGGCGGGAGAGCAGGCCATGGCCATTGTGACCGATACCGGCAAGATCACCCCCGCCATGCGGCAGTATCTTACGGGCTGTTCCCTCATTATGCTGGAGAGTAATTACGATCCCGATATGCTGGAGCACGGTCCTTACCCTGCGGCCCTTCGGCGGCGGGTAGCTTCGGAGAAGGGGCATCTTTCCAATGGAGATTGCGGCGCTCTTTTGGCCCTTCTGGCCATGGAAGGCGCCTTAAAGACCGCGGTTTTAGCCCACATCAGCGATAACAACAACACCCCCCTTACCGCCAAAATGGCAGTGCTCAACGCCTTTGCCCAATACGGCATCGAGGGGGTTCGGGTGGAAGCGGGCGGACCCTTCTGCCCGCCTTTGGAGGTATAAGACTATGAAATGCACCGTTCTTTGCACCGGAAGCCTCAAGGAGAAATATTGGAAGGATGCGGAAGGCGAATACGCCAAGCGGATGGGGCGGTTCGGCGGCTGGAATGTCATTGAGCTGCCGGAGGTAAAGCTGCCCCAGGATCCCTCCCCCCGAGAGATTGAGCAGGCCCTTGCCAGGGAGGGAGAAGCCATCTTAAAACGGATCTCCCCCCAAGCCTATTCCATCGCCCTTTGCGTGGAGGGCAAGCCCCTCTCCAGCGAAGGTCTTGCCGCTCTTCTGGAAAAGATCCCCCAGGAGGGAAAAAGCGAGATCCTTCTCATCATCGGCTCCTCCCACGGGCTGGCGCCGGAAGTAAAAGCCGCCTGCCGCCATCGGCTTTCGGTCTCGGCCATGACCTTCCCCCATCAGATGATGCGGGTGCTTTTGGCGGAGCAGTTCTATCGGGCACATAAGATCAATGCTAACGAAAGTTATCACAAATAAAGGCTGCCCCAATAAGCGCAGACCAAAAGGATAAATCCTTTGTACTAATGCTAAAAAAGAAGACCCTCGAAAATTCGAGGGTCTTTTCCTTATTCTGCGCTGTTTTCAGCGTCCTTGCGTTGATTTTAGCAGCCTTCGCCCAGCCTTACTGCTTCGAAATCCTCCTCGATCTCCTTGGAGGGTTTCTTGGTCAAGAGGGAAACCACCACAATGCAGATAGCAGAGAAGAGGAAAGCAGGCAGCAGCTCATAGATGGCGAACACACCGCCCAGGGTGCTGATGACCAGCTTCCAGAGGAAAACCATGCCTGCGCCGCCGATCATACCGGCGATGGCGCCTGCCTTGGTGGTACGCTTCCAGAAGAGGGAGAAGAGCATCAGGGGGCCGAAGGTAGCGCCGAAGCCCGCCCAGGCAAAGGAGACGATATTGAAGATCACGCTATTTTCATCCAGCGCCATCACAATGCCCACTGCGGCCAGCACCAGCAGGGTGATACGGGTCACCCACATGACCTGCTTCTCAGAGGCATTCTTTTTGCAGATGCCATGGAAAACATTCTTGGCAAATGCAGAAGCGGCGATCAGCAGATAGGAATCCGAGGAGCTGATGGTGGCGGCCAGGATGCCGGCCATCACAAAGCCTGCCAGAATGGGAGGCAGAGAGCTGGTTGCCAGAGTAATAAAGATGTTTTCAGCAGAGGACTTGGTCAGATGCTCCACAGGGAAGATCTGGCGGCCCACAATACCGATAAATACCGCAACAGCCAGGGAGATGACCACCCAGACCATGGCGATCCGGCGGGAACGCTTCAGCTCATCCTCCTTGCGGATGGCCATAAAGCGCAGAAGAACCTGAGGCATACCGAAATAGCCCAAGCCCCAAGCCATCATGGAGCAAACGGTAAGGAAGCCATAGGGAGCGGGATCGCCGAAGAGGGGCTTGCCTGCTTCCACCAGCTGACTGCCGTTTTCCATCACGGGGCTTGCCAGCCCGAAGAACTCCAAAAAGCCGGGGATGGACTGAGCATTCTGGATCACAGCGCCGAAGCCGCCGGCCTGCACAACACCCAAGGTCACGATCACGCCCAACGCAACGATCATCACAATGGCCTGCATAAAGTCGGAGGCGCTTTCCGCCAGAAATCCGCCCAGAATGGTATAGAGCAATACAAAGACGGCGCCCAGGATCATCATCACCTTATAATCCAGCCCGAAGAGGGTGGAGAACAGCTTACCGCAGGTTACAAAGCAGCTGGCGGCATAAACGGTAAAGAAGATCAGAATAAAGGCCGCGGCCAGGAACATAATGGTCTTTTTCTTCTCGCGGAAACGGTTGGAGAAGAATTCCGGCAGGGTAATGGAATTATTGGCGCGCACACTATAGCGGCGCAGGCGCTTGGAAACGATCAGCCAGTTAAAATAAGTACCGACTGCAAGACCCAAAGCAGTCCAGAAGGCATCGGCCAGACCGCACCAATAGGCAACGCCGGGCAGACCCATCAGCAGCCAGCCGCTCATATCCGAAGCCTCGGCGCTCATAGCGGTGACCCAAGGTCCCAGGGAACGGCCGCCCAGAAAATATTCTTCGGAATTTTGATTGGCGCGCTTTGCGTAAACAACGCCAATGCCAATGACCGCCGCCATATAAATGACCATAGCGATCAAAATTTGCAAGGTATTACTATTCATACCAAATCCTCCTGTTCTTGCAAATACTTTAACGATTTAAAGAAATAATATATATTGTATCAAAGATTTTCAAAAAAAGCAAGATAAAACGTAAAAAAACTGCCGTTCCATGGGGAACGGCAGTTTATTCAATTCAGAGCCTTATACAACGGGCTTAATCGCATCAGCCGTATTATTGGCCAGCGCGCTGAAGATGATCTGCGCATCTACAACAGACAATCCTCTCACACCGTCCAGCTCACCGGCGGCCGCATTGTTTACGGAATCGATCTTTCCAACAATATACTGCAGCAGCATAGCCACATCGGCGGAATCCACCACATCATCGTTGGTGACATCGCCCCAGAGAATACCGCGGGCAACGGAGATATCCAGCGTTTCGGCATCGATGGCAACGGGATTATAGGAGCCGTCATAAGCCTCTACCACTTCCACGGTAACTGCATCGGCATAATCCCCTGCACCGTTGAGGGCCTTCAGAGACATCTTCAGAGCAACACCGTCACCGCCGACAATAGCGGTATCCCAAACGGTCACCTTGAAGGAACCGGTTGCATTGGGATCGGAGGTAGCATCATAGGATTCAAAGGCGGAGAAGAGACCGCCGCCTGCCACATTGACCAGCTCGAAATTGGTGTTATCGAAGGTCACGCGGAAGGTAACTGCTCTCAGGCCGGGGTTCTGATTAAAGAGCACCTGCACATTGGCGGGGGCATCTGCGGTAGCCGCGCCAACCACTTCAACATTCATATGATCCACAGCCGCCTCGGCAACCAGAGTTACATCTGCGGTAAAGACATAGGTTGCAAGATCGCTGATCTCCGTCCAGGTATACTTGGAGATGGCATCGGACTTCTTATAATCAAAGAGGTGGCCGAATTCATCGGTGGGATATACAGCAACCGTCAACTCGCCGACCTTGAAGGTCACGGTATAGGAAGGAGCTCTTCCGTCGATCACCAGGGTGGGAGCCTTGAAGGTGGCATCCAGGGTCCAGGCGGCATAGCCTTCCACCGCGGCGGCGTTCAGCGCATCGATGGCGGTCTTGGCATCGGCATAGACCGTTGCCATAGCGGGGTTGCCCAGATTCAGCAGAGCGATGGCACCGCCTTCGCCCAGACCGTCGTAAGTAACCTGGTTACCTTCGGCATAAATGCTCTTGACCTCTGCATCGGCATCGGTGGAGATGAGAGCCATACCCTTGGCATCATTCGCTTTTACATTAATAGTATTAAAGGTAGCGGCCACATTTTCAGCAACCACATCGACAGCAGAAGCGATCAGGAGACCTGCGCCTGCGCCCAGCTCTACATTCTGAATCGTGTTGCCGGTAGCAACCACATTCTTAAGAACGACCTCGGTACCTGCACCAACCAGAATACCGTGGTTCTTGGCATAGCCTGCATTCAGCATCAAAGAGCCCAGTACAGAGGACTCGGTCACAGTCACCTTCGCGGCAGTCTTGCCGATCAGGAAGGCCAGATCATCGGCCTCAGCGGCCTGGATCAGCGCATCCTTCACATGAACATTCTTCAGTTCCACTGCGGCGGCAGCCTCATTCATCAGGATCGCACCGTTCTCGGTCTTGGCGCCGATGAAGGTGATGTTGGCAATGGAACCGCCGGCAAAGTTCTCAAAGAATCCGCCATCGGCATCCAACCAACCGGTGATGGTATTGCCAAGACCGTCAAAAGCAACGGTGAGGTTCTTCAGACCGTCGAAGGTCTCGCCGGTCAGATCCAGATCGGTAGCCAGATACAGCTTGCCGTAGTTCACTGCGGGAGCGGCGGCAACAGCCTTCAGTTCCTCTTTCGAACGGATGGTATAACCGAAAGCAACTGCATCGGGATAGTTGGCCATTTCGGAAACAGAAGGCAGGGTCTCGGGATGAGTAGTGGTATACTTTCCGACATTGGCGTTCAGGATCGCAACATCCTCTGCCATCTTCTGGGCATTGGGATAATTATTCTTTCTGGCTCTTGCCAGGGCGGCGCCCAATACATCGGCATCCTCAAAGGCGGCCGCGTCTTTATTATTGTAATAATTCAGAGCCTCGATCAGTGCATCGGAATTCAGGGGGCTGATCTCAACCGTTACAACAACATCCGACTGACCCAGCTCCAGATACACCAGACCGCCCTCCTTCACGATCAAACCGCTACCGGTCTTGATCGCATAGGTCTCGGGCTTGGCATAAGAAGCATCCAGCAGAACCTTATCGCCTGCTTTTGCAAAGAAGGAGTAATCAAATTCAAATGCGGTGGCTTTATCGGGGGTAGCGTCTACCGTTACCTTCACAACCGCTTTATCATCGTTATCGTAAACCAGAGCGGGCTTGCCGTTTTCGTCCACAGTGAAGTAAACAGCGCCCTCGGTGGGAACACAGCCTGCATTCAGCTTATAAGCAAAGGCATAAGCATCCTCAGCGGTGTTATAGGGAAGAACATTGGCGATGGTCGCCGCCTCCACCAGGGAATTCTTGCCGGAAGCAAAACCGTTGGTAACAGAAGCGGAACCGTTGGCCAGCTCGGCCACCTTCTCGCCGCCGGTGATCACACCCAGGTTATAGCAACCGTTGATCACAACGCCTGCCTCGGCGATACCGACGATACCGGCCACGGGATAATCGGACTTGGTAACACCCTCGGTCTCTTCATAGGCACCGGATACCGTCACATTCGCGGCGTTCCAGACCTTCAGCAGCTTGGCGCCTGCCTCAGCCTTACCCACCAGAGCGGCAATCCCGTAGGAATTGTCGGTCGCCCGATAGGAAGAGGTTACCGAACCGCTTGCGATACCCAGATTCTTCACCGTACCGCGCAGGGTACCGATGAGAGCAATGGGGGCATCCACAACCGCTTCATTGATCACCACATTCTCAAAGGCATAGCCGCGGCCGTCCAGTACACCGGCGAAGACCGGCAGGATGCGCTTGAGATCAATAAGCTCCTCAAAGCCCTTCAGGTCCACATTGTTCTTCAGGTAAAGGCTCACGCCGGCGAAATCCATATTCTTCAGCTGACCGTCCCTCAAAACAGCGAACCAGTCGGCGGCATCGGCGATCATATAGCTGCTTACCTTTCCGCCTACTGCAGAGAAGCGGGTATAACGGTCCTTCTCGGCATACTTGGGCAGATAAGGAGCCGCATTCTTCAGCACCAGCTTGGAAAGATCGGCAGCCTCCACCATAACGGCGATCTCGCTGTTCAAAGCGGCCAGGGAACCATAAGGAGTTGCCTGCAGAGCATCTGCGGCCATTCCGTCGGCAACACCGTTGGCAGCCAGCTCCGCCAGAAACTCCTCGATGGGAGCAACGGGATCGGCGGTAAACAGCGCACGGTCATAGGGATTCAGAGTAGTCAGAACAGCATCCAGGGGATCCAGATCTACTACTGTGTTATTATAAATCAAAGTAATGTCCTTGGCGGGCATAATATACCGTCCGTCCGGCAGCTCATTGAGCTGGGACTTATCGGCCAAAACATAACCGCTCAATTCCAAGGTTCCGGCCGCCACCTCACTGTTGGCAGCAACCTCCTCGATTGCAGGCAGATCCATTACTTTTTTGCCGGCCATATACAGAGCTCTGTAAATGGTATAGGTCTCTGCGCCCTCTGCGCCTACGGGAAGCACAAAGCAGGTCATCAGAGACAGCAGCATCAGGATAGCCGCAAATGCGGAAAATACCCGCGTTTTCTTTGTGGTGAACGTCATACTGTTCCTCCTTCTCTGGTGTATACAACCAAGGCGCCTTTTCCGGCAAAACCGATAAAGACGCTATTATATGCGTATATTATAGCATAGGCGGTATTTTTTTGAAACAACCTTATGTTGTTTTTTTAGCACGATATGTGAAATCTTTCATCTTTTTTCCCAAAATTCAAAGGCGGTCACCGATCGGAAGGGTTCCCCCGCTTTCAGAACACAGGAGGGGAATTCGGGGCGGTTGGGAGAATCGGGGAAGAATTGGGTCTCCAGGCAAAAGCCCTCCCGCTTGCCGATGGGGCCCTTCTTTCCGGTGGGCTGATCCAGGAAATTGCCGGTATATAATTGCAGGCCGGGCATATCGGTATAGCAGGCCATAATATAGCCGGAGGCATCGCCCTCCACCTTCGCCTTCATGCCGGAGCCCTCTCTCAGTACAAAGGTGTGGTCATACCCGCCGCCCAGGCGGATCTGCTCATCATCGGCATCGATCTCTTCTCCGATCCGCTTATAATTGGTAAAATCAAAGGGTGTTCCCTTTACGGAGCGGATCTCGCCGGTGGGGATCATTTTTTCGTTGACAGGTAAGTAAGAATCGGCAAAGATCGCCAGCCGATGATCCTCAACAGAGCCAAAGCCGTTGAGGTTGAAATAGCAATGGTTGGTGGGGTTAAAGACCGTATCGGCATCGGAGACCGCCTCATAGATGATCCGCAGGGTATCGTCGTTCACCTCGAAGGTAACGGCCACCTTCATATTGCCGGGATAGCCCTCTTCTCCGTCGGCCAGAGTCGTCTCCAGCGTAACAGCGGTCTCGCTCTCCTCGCGGACGGTCCAGACCTTCTTGTCCAGCCCGATCCTGCCGCCGTGAAGATGGCCTCTGCCCTTTTCATTACAGCCTACATCGTATTCCACCCCGTTTAAAGAGAATCTTCCGTCGGCAATGCGGTTGGCATACCGCCCCACCGTTGCGCCCAGATAGGCGCCGTATTGCTGATATTCCTCCACCGTATCGTAGCCCAGAGCCACATCGGTGCTGTAATAACGGATGCTTTGCAGGGTGGCGCCGTATGTAAGCACCGTCACGGTGAGCTTTCCTTGGGACAATGTAATTTTTCTCATATTAAACTCCAATCTATGGGCTCTTTTAAGAACTCATTTGCTTTTTTAAAATGATTACAACCGAAAAAGCCGCTATGGGCAGATAGGGGGCTGGGATGGGCCGCCTCCAGCACCAGATGGGCAGGGTTGGTGATCCGCTCCTTTTTGGCGCGGGCGTGGCCGCCCCAGAGGAAAAAGACCATGGGGTCGGGGCGCTGATTCAAAAGATCGATGATCCGATCGGTGAAGAGCTCCCAGCCCTTCCCCCGATGGGAGGTGGGCGCGGAATCCCGCACGGTAAGGACGGTATTGAGCAGTAAGACCCCCTGCTCCGTCCAGCGGGTAAGATCCCCGTGGTCGGGAGGAACAAAGCCCAATTCCGCCTGCAATTCCTTATAGATATTCTTTAAGGAGGGCGGCGGCGGAACTCCTTTTTTTACCGAAAAGCAAAGGCCATGCGCCTGCCCCGGCTGATGATAAGGATCCTGCCCTAAGATCACCGCCCGCACCTTCTCATAAGGGGTCTGCTTTAAGGCATTGAAGATATCGTGCATGGGCGGGTAGATCGCCTGCGAGCGGTATTCGGATTTTAAAAATTCCCGCAGCTCCAGATAATAAGGCGCGGAAAATTGGTCTGCCAGCAGGGCATCCCAACTGTTTCCCAGATGAACCATCGGATCTCCTCACATATTTTTACAGATTTGCCGGATCCCCCGGCAGAGCCACCGCACCGGTACCCCCATCAAAAACCAGAGGCAGCAGTAAGGCAGGCAGATCTGACCTAAAAAATTCAGCGGTTTTTTGGAATAATCCCAAACATTTTGCTTGAGCAAAAGATTAAAAATACAGCCAAAGACCAGCTCCACGGCCGTAATGACCGCGGCGGTCTTACAGCAGACCCACCGCGCCCTCTTTCGGACACAGATGGGAAAGAGCAATAAGCCTGCCACCCCGCCTGCCAGCGCCATACTCCAATGGGTCCTCCCCCGCCAGAGCAGCTCCAGCAGCGGATAGCCCGCAAAGCCTGCGGCAAAAGCGGCAATTCCTTCGGATCTCTTCATTTCGAACACCTCCGAAGGATAGGATGTTCTTAATCGCTCAATTTATAACGGTCTACCCGAACCGCGCAAAGAATATAGCCCACCAGCGTCCAGCCCAGCAACAGATTGCACCATAAAATCTTTTTGGCATCGGGCATGGCCTTGCGATAGGCGCAATAAGAGGGCGCCGTATAAAAAGGGACTGCCACTGCCGCCACCATCATAAACAGCAGATAGATCGCCGGCGGGGTCATACCGGCAAAGCCGGTGTTGAGACTGAAAAAGGCCACCACCACCGAAAAAGCGCCGGTGCAGAAGCAGAAGGTCCAGAGGATCTTCCAAAACAGCCAGACGGGATTTTCTTTTCGGGGCACCGGATATTTCATAGGCAATTCCTTTCTTTTGATCTATAGAATAATCCTAACACATTGTTTACAAAAATTCCATTGAATTTTTTACCAAAAAAGTTATAATATAGTTAGTGAAAACATCGAAAGGAGCGGTCTTCCATTGGGCGAACGGGCATTGGTCATCCTCAACCCCACCGCGGGGATGAAAAAAGCCAAGAAAATCATGTTTGATATTGTGGACCATCTCTCTCAGGCGGGCTATCAGGTCTCGGCGCAGACCACCGGCAAATCCGGCGACGGCACCGTGTTCGTGAAAGAATACGGGAAAGGGAAGGATCTGATCGTTTGCTGCGGCGGAGACGGTACCCTCAACGAGGTGATCAACGGGATGCTGGAGATCGGCTCCGAAGCGGCTCTGGGCTATATCCCCGCCGGCACCACCAACGATTTCGCCCGCACCCTGCAGCTGCCGAAAAGGCCCATCAGATGCATCGAGCGGATCCTGGCGGGCAGTCCCCGCGCGCTGGACATCGGCTCCTTCAACGGCCGCAACTTTACTTATATCGCTTCTCTGGGCGCCTTTACCAAAATTTCTTATTCCACCCCCCAAAAGCTGAAAAATGTGTTCGGCCATTCGGCCTACCTGATGGAGGGGGTCAAGGAGATCGGCAATATCTCTCCCTTCGAGGCGGAAATTGAGGTAAACGGCGAGACCATCAGCGGCGAGTTTGTATTTGGCTCGGTCTCCAATTCCACCTCGGTGGCAGGCCTCTTTAAGCTCAATCAGCTGGATGTCCGCTTAGACGACGGCGAGCTGGAGCTGATGCTGATCCGCAACCCCAAGACCCCTGCCGATCTGATCCAGATCCTCCACGGGCTGGTGCAATGCAGCTATGATCCCCGCTATGTGGTCTTTAAGCACACGGAGGAGGTAAGGATCAAAACCGCCGCGCCTCTGGCCTGGACCTTAGACGGCGAGCGAGGCGGCGAGGTCACCGAGGCGCACATCAAAGTGCAACCCGGCGCCATTGATCTTTTAATGTAAAAAGGGGCTGTAAAGAATCAATGATTTTTTACAGCCTCTTTCTTTTTGGAAGTCCGTTTTTTGGGACACTCTTTTCGTTATAATGAGGTCAGAACAAAACGAAAGGAGATTTTTCTTATGAACATTATCTGGTATTTATTTGTGTGCGGGTGCTTTTTCGGCGGCGCTTATATCCTGGCAAAGCGGCAGGAGAATAAACGCCTGCGGGCAAAGCTTCACGCCATGGAGGCGCCCATCGACCGTCAGTTCATCAACATCGCCGCCTGATTCCCTTGTTACACTTCATTCTTTTTCCTTTCTTTCTTTTTATGCGAAGAGCCTGCAGACAAAAGTCTGCAGACTCTTTGTATTACGGGGCATTGAAATAGATGGGATTGTTGCCGTAGTCGTGCTCTGCTTGATATTGAGAGTAATCGACCTTGGTGCCGATCCGCACCTTCATCACCATACCGAAATGGTCGGAGATATTGCCTTCTTGAACGCCATCGGCGGGATAATCATAGATATTATAATCGAAGCCGTAATAATCCAGCCCCACATGGGGATTGGGCTTCATCATCAGATAGTCGATCTGAGTACCGGAGTCAGCCAGATGGGGCATGGGATTCTTCTCATCATTATAGCCGGCGTTGCCGCTGTACATCATCCCGCCCAGCTCACAAAGACCGTCTGCATGGAGGTTCATAGCCATATCCCGCAGGTCGATAATGGACTCCCATTCCATCATGGCATGGTAATCGGCATCCCGATAGGCCACATTCCAGTCGCCGCCCACAAAGGCGTATTCATTGTCTTTCATATCATTGAAGAGATCGATATACTGCGCCTGGGACATAATGGGGCCCATGGCCGCAAAGCCGAAATGGGTGGAATAGGCATAAAACTTCTCGCCGGTGGCCTTATCCTGCAGATGCACCCAGGTGGAGATGCGGGCGCCCTCATCCTCCGCATAAGAGGGCGAGGAAACATTGGGGGTCTCGGAAAGCCAGAAATGGCCGCTGTCCAGCAATTTATATTTATCTCTCTTATAAAGCAGAGGCGTTGCCTCCTGGCTGTCTTCGGAGCGATAAAGATAGAGCATCTCATAGGTCTCGGCAAAGAGGCTCTCATCCTCAAAAGCCGCCACCCAGCCGCGGCGGGCCTCCTGGGTAAGGATCACATCGGCATCGTGCTTTTCCACCATGGACTTGAAGCGGCGGAAGCGGTTATATTGATTATTGCCGACACCGTCGCCCTTTTCCCCGTAGGAGCTGCCGCCATGGTAAAGGTTCTGCACAATAAAGGTGATGGGGGTACCGCTGGTCTCCTTTTCTACCGAGGGCTTTTGTTCCTCTTCGGAGCCCTCTTCTTTGGGAGATTCTTCCTTGGGATCCTCTTCTTTGGGGTCTTCCTCCTTGGGAGACTCTTCCTTGGGGTCTTCCTCCTTGGGATCCTCTTCCTTTTCGGGATCCTTTTCTTCCTCGGGATCCTTTTCTTCTTCGGGTGCCTTCTCGGTATCGTCGGGCTCCTCCACGCCTACCCAATCATCGTTGGTGGCGGTAAGATCCTCCTCTTCGGTGCTCTTACAGCCGCTTAAAAGGGTGATGCTCATCATTATGATCAGAAACAGGCTGATCCATCTTGTTGTTTTCATTGGGTTTACTCCTTTGATGTATCGTTAAAATAGATGGGATGATCCCCGTAATCGTATTCCTCTTGCTGGTATTGGGAATAATCGGCCTTGGTGCCGATCCGCACCTTTACCACCAGCCCGAAATGATCGGAGATATGCCCCTTTTGCACTCCGTCCTCGGGGTAATCATAGATAGTATAGTCAAAGCCATAGTAATCCACCGCCATATTGGGATGGGGCTTGGCCATTACATAGTCGATTTGCGGGGTCTTGCTGTTGACCACCGGCAGAGGGCCTGCATCCGCCTCATAGGCAAGATTATGGCCGCTCATCATTCCGCCCAATTGGCAAAGGCCGTCTTCATACATTCCCATGGCCACATCCCGAAGATCCAGAATGGTATCCCATTCCATCATTCCCAGATAAGTGGGGCCCCGATAATAGACATTATAATCCCCGCCCACAAAGGCATACGCATCCTTGGGCAGCTCGCTGATGATCTTCTGCCAGACCATCATATCGGGAATGCCCACCACATCGGTATCGGGATTAAAATGGTTGCAATAGGCATAAAAGACCGCGCCGGTGGCTTTATCCTGCAGCTTGGCCCAGGTGGCGTTGTCGGCATTGGGCTTGCCGTTGAAGCCGGGGCTTTTCTGGTTGATATTATCATTGAGCCAGAAATACCCGCCGTCCAGATATTTATACTTATTTTTATTATAGAGCAACGGCTCCTCCTGATGCTGCACATCGGTCTGATGGGTAGCCAGATCGTATTCTCTCACCACATCATAGTTGGCCGCAAAATACTCATCGGTATCAAAGAAGGTCATATGGCCGATCCGCGCCTCATTCATAAAGATGACATCGGGCTTATTGGCCTTGACCAGGGATTTAAACCGCCGCAGGCGGTTATAGATATCATTGCCGGTCCCGTCGCCCTTGGTACCCAGACGATAGCCTGCGTGGCGGATATTCTGGGCTAAGAAGGTAACGGTCGTGCCGCTGGTCTCCTTTTCCACCGGCGCCGGTTTTTCCTCCTTGGGCGTCTCTTCCCCGGGGGTCTCCTCCTTGGGTGCTTCCTCTTTGGGCGCCTCTTCCTTGGGCGTTTCCTCTTTGGGAGCTTCCTCCTTGGGCGCCTCTTCCTTTTCGGGCTTCTTCGCTTCCTCGGGGTCCTTTTCCTCGGCGAGGTCCTTTTCGGAGTCGTCGGGAGTTTCTACCTCCACCCAGCTATCGCCTTGGGCGGTAAAATCCTCCTCTTGGTTGCTCTTACAGCCACCCAAGAGGGTAATACTCATCATCAAAACCAGCAACAGGCTGATCCATCGGTTTGCTTTCATAGCCATCTCCTTTAAGCATGATCCTTCCATTCAACAGTTGCCGGATCGAAGTACATGGGATTCTCGCCGTATTCATAGCGATCCTGATATCTGGAATAGTCTACCTTGGTGCCGATCCGCGCATGGACAACCAAGCCGAAATGATCGGAGATATGCCCGCGGGAGATGCCCTCGGGGGCATAATCATAGGTCTTATAGTTAAAGCCATAGTAATCAACGGCCATATTGGGCATAGGCTTGGCCATAATATGATCGATCTGGGGATTGGTTACATGGGGAAAGTTATAGGTGATCTTGGGCTCGGGCTCTGCCAGCTTTCCTTCCATATAGCGGTTATGGCCGCTGGCCATCAGCCCCAACTCGCAAAGACCGTCTGCCCACATGGCAACCGCCATATCCCGCAGATCAAAGAGCCGATCATATTCCATAGAGATATCATAGGCCGCATGATTCCGATACTGCAGGTTATAGTCGCCGCCGATGAAGCAATACTCATTTTTGCCCACATGATCGTCCATCCAATTATGCAGCAGCGCAAGGCCGGGGATCCCCATTTTATTCTGCTGGGGATAGGGATGGTAGCAGATGATCCAGATGATCTCGCCGCTTTCCTTATCCTGCAGCTTGGCCCAGGAGGAAACATCGGGCATGGCATCGCAGAAGGATTTTCCGTCTCGCTTCAGATTTTCGGAGATCCAGAAATGGCCGCTGTCCAATTCCTTATACTTGGCCTTCTTAAATAATACGGGCTCGGACTGATCGCCGCCCAGATCCTCGGTATAGGGGTGACTGTCGCTCCAGGCGCGATAGCGATAGATAGTGGTATAGGTGGCGGCGAAATAATCATCGTCTTGAGTAAAGAAGTTGATAGCAGAGCGCCGCGCCTCCTGGTTGAAGATGATATCGGGATCCTCCTCCAATACCAAAGACTTAAAACGGCGCAGACGGTTATAGATATTGATGCCGGTACCGTCCCCCTTATTTCCGTGCAGGGTGGTGCCGCCGTGCTTTACATTCTGGGTCAGCATCTTCACCACCGTACCGCTGCTTTCCTTGGTAATGGGGGTCATAATATCTTCATTATTCAGAGGCTTCTCTTCCTCGGGCTCCTCCTCTTTAGAAGGCTCCTGCGAGGGTTCCTCTTCCTTGGGAGTCTCTTCCTTGGGCGCTTCTTCCTTTTCGTCGGCAGGTTCTTTCTCGGGCTCTTTTTCCTCGGTGGGCTTTTTCTCCTCTTCGGGTTTCTTCTCCTCGGAAGGCTCCTCCTCGGGCTCCTCCGATTCCCCGATCTCTACCCAGGAATCATTGGCGGCAGGCAGATCGCTCCGATCGGCGCTCTTGCAGCCACCCAAGAGGGTGACGGCCATCATCAGGATCAGCAGCAGACTGATCAAACGGACGTTTTTCATAAAATGCTCCTTTTTTCGCAAAAAGCCCGGCAGGATCCCTGCCGGGCTTTATTGATGTTATTTCCAGTCTACGGTTGCGGGATCGAAGTACATGGGGTTCTCGCCGTATTCATAGCGATCCTGATATCTGGAATAATCTTCCTTGGTACCGATCCGTACATGGCATACTACGCCAAAGTGGTCGGAGATATGACCGCGGGAAATGCCCTCATCGGGATAATCATAGACCTTATAATTGAAACCATAATAATCAATGGCCATATTGGGCATGGGCTTCGCCATCACATAGTCGATCTGGGGATTGGTGACGGTGGGATTATTATAGGTGATCTCAGGCTCGGGCTTCTTATTGTCGCCCTCCATATAGAGGTTATGACCGCTGGCCATCAGCCCCAGCTCGCAAAGGCCGTCTGCCCACATAGCAACTGCCATATCGCGGAAGTCGAAGAGCTTCTCATAATCCATAGCCGCATCGTAAACCGCCTGGTTCCGATACTGCAGGTTATAGTCGCCGCCCACAAAGCAATATTCCTTTTTGCCCACATGATCCTCCATCCAGTCGTGGATCAGAGCCATGCCGGGAATACCGATCTTATTCTGCTCGGGAGCGGGATGGTAGCAGATGATCCAGAAGATCTCGCCGCTTTCCTTATCCTGCAGTTTGGCCCAGGAAGAAATGTCGGGCATGGAGTTGCAGAAGGAGTTGCCGCTTCTGGTCAGGTTATCGGAGATCCAGAAACTGCCGCTGTCCAATTCCTTATACTTGGCTTTTTTAAACAAAACAGGCTCCGACTGGTCGCCGCCCAGATCCTCGGTACCGGGATCACTGTCGCTCCAGGCGCGATAGCGATAGATGGTAGTATAGGTGCTGGCCATATAAGTATCGTCTGCAGTAAAGAAGTTGATGGCAGACCGACGGGCCTCCTGATTAAAGATAATATCGGGATCCTCCTCCAACACCAAGGACTTAAAGCGGCGCAAACGGTTATAAATGTTGGTACCGGTGCCGTCGCCCTTGTTTCCGTGGAGAGTAGTACCGCCGTGCTTTACGTTCTGGCTCAGCATCTTGATGACCGTACCGCTGGTCTCCTTGGTAATGGGAGTCATGGTATCCTCATTGTTGAGGGGCTCATCACCGGAATTGTCGTCATCGCCGCCGGAGGTATTATTATCGCCGGAGGTATTGTCATCGCCGGAGGTGTTATCGTCCCCGGAAGCATTGTCTTTATTGCCGCCGGAGGACTTATCGTCCTCATCGTCACTGCTGCCGCCCTGATTCTCCACCAGGCTCTTATCGCTGGTTTCGATATCATTGTACTTGGGCTCGCCTTCCCATTCCACGATCACTACCGGGTCCTTATCCTTCACGGTAATGATGCCGCTGTCGCCTGCGGTCTCTGCATAGGTAGAGCCGCCTGCGCAGGAGGCCAGCATACTGCAAGCCATCACAACGACCATAATAAGCGCTGCATATTTGGATACTTTTTTCATTTCGCGTTCTCCTTCCGCCACGGGGCATAGAGATATTTATAGACAATAATATTATAGCACCCTTTTGTCCATGATTTAATAGCATCATGTTGTTTTTATGCCACACCATGTTGTCAATTATCTTTTTTTCGGTTGATATTCGGTTCGCTTGTGGTAAACTAATAGCATCATCATCGGGAGGTTCTTCGGTTTATGGCTCAGCGACGCAGCGGCGTTTTATTACACATTTCTTCTCTGCCCGGCCCCTTCGGGATCGGCACCTTCGGCAGGGAAGCCTATCAATTTATTGATTTTTTGAAGGAGGCAGGCTTTAAAAGCTGGCAGGTTCTGCCCTTTACCATTCCCGACGCCTGCAACTCCCCCTATAAAAGCATCAGCGCCTTTGGGGGCAACCCCTTATTCATTGATCCCGCGGCTCTTTTCGATCAAGGGCTCATCACCGCCGCCGAATTGGCGGAATGTCAGGTAGGAAGCCCCTATCGGGTGGATTATGATGCGGTCTATGCCCAGCGGGAGCGTCTGTTTGAGGCGGCCTTTTCCCGTATGAACGAAGCCCTTTCGGCGCGGCTGGAGCAGTTTAAAAAAGAGCAGTTCTGGTTAGAGGATTTTGCCCTTTATACTGCGCTGGCGCAGGAGAGCGGTAAGGATTGGCTCCATTGGGAGGCGCCCCTTAAAAACCGCGAGCCTGCCGCGCTGAAAGAAGCCGAAAAGCGGCTGGCAAACGAGATGGAAAAGACGGTTTTTTTGCAGTATTTGTTTTATACCCAGTGGCAGGCCGTCCACGCCTATGCCCGGGAGCAGGGCATTGAGATCATCGGGGATATGCCCATCTATGTTTCCCTGGAGAGTGCCGATGTCTGGAGCAACCAAAATCTCTTTGATTTGGACGAAAAGGGCTTCCCCGCCGCGGTAGCGGGAGTTCCGCCCGACTATTTCAGCGAAGACGGTCAGTGCTGGGGCAACCCGCTTTATGATTGGGATGCCATGGAAAAAGACGGCTATGGCTGGTGGATCCGCCGCATTCAAAGCGCCGCCGCCCTCTTTGACCGTATCCGCATCGACCATTTCCGCGGTTTTTCCGATTATTGGGCAGTTCCCGCCGAGGCCAAGACCGCCAAAGAGGGCGCCTGGCGGGAAGGGCCGGGGATGAAATTTTTCAACACCTTATTCCAAGCAGTCCCCAAAGAGACCCTCATTGCCGAGGATCTGGGAGTGCGGGATGAGCGGCTGGAGGCCTTGCTGGAAGAAACAGGCCTGCCGGGGATGCGGGTATTGCAATTCGCTTTCTTAAGCCGCGACGACGGAATGCATCTGCCCCATCATTATCCCCGCAATACCGTTGCCTATACCGGCACCCACGACAATAACACCCTCCTGGGCTATCTTTGGGAGGTGACCCCCGAGGTGCGGCAGTATTGCCTGGATTACTGCCATTATACCGGCTATACCTGGAAGGACGGCGGCGCCAAAAATCCCGCCATCAGAGCGGTGCTCCAAACCCTTTGGGGCTCCCCTGCCGACACGGTGATCCTGCCGGTCCAGGACCTTCTGGGCTATGGCTCCGACTGCAAAATGAACCGCCCGGGCGTGGCCAAGGGCAATTGGGAATACCGCCTCTCTCAGGAGGGCTTTGCCCAATTGGAGCCGTCGGTCTATAAAAAACGATCCGAGCTTTACGGGAGATGAAAAAAATGATCAAGATCGTGTCCTATAACATCAAGCACCTGCGTCCTTATAAAGAAAAGATCATTGAAAACCTTAAGGAACTGAAGGGCGATATCATCGGCCTTCAGGAGGTGGATAACCATACCCGGCGCCGCAACGGCGACATCGACCAGATCCGGTATATTGCCGAAGAGCTGGGCTATCCCTATTATTCCTTCTGCAAATTGATCGACCATACCGGCGGAGCCTACGGCCACGGCATCGTCAGCCGCTATCCCATCAAGGAACAGCAGGAGATCCCCATGGATGCCATCGGCAAGACCGATCACGCCCGCAAATACGGACGGTATGTTTTGGATGTGAACGGGAAAGAGCTGGTCTTTTACAACACCCACAACACCTTGGGTACCCCCGAGGAACGCCGCGCCAATCTTTTGCAGATCTTCGCCTCCATGAGCCGCGATGCTCATGCGGTGGCGGTGGGGGATATGAACTTTGAGCCGCCGCTTATGAAGGGCTTTTTCAACACCGATCATTTTGCCCTCTTAAACGGCGGAAACGACTGCGGCCAAGGGATCAAGACCTTCCCCCAGGGGGAACGCTCCACCGTTGCCATTGATAATATCGCGGTCACCAAGACCCTCCGCTACCATTGGAACGAAGAAACCGGCGCCGGCATTGAGGTCTACCGCGCCGAAGGCAGTGACCATAACCCCATTTATACTTATGTGGATTTTAAAGACTGAAAAGGGGCTGTAAAAATAGTCTGAACCGCCAAGGGGCAAAATAAAAAAGAGGGGGCTGTAAAAAAATCATTGATTTTTTTTACAGCCCCTTTATTGGGGGTCGAAAAAATTGTTTGAAACCTTCAAACCGAGCCGCCGCCTTTGGCGGCGGGTCACCCGAAGGCGTATGTGATACGCCGAGTGGCTCGGTTTGGAGGTAGCAAAGGGCATAAAATAAAAAGGGGAAATATCAAAATCTCGATATTTCCCTTCCTTTTTATGGTTTTGAGGCAGAGTCTTTTTGAAAAACCCTTGTTTTCTCTTGCCCTTTGCGGTTCAGACTATTTTTTCAGCCCCTTTTTTGCGTTTACGAAAAGACCTTCTCTTTCAACCCTCTTTTCTCGGATGCGGCAGGTTCCAATTAAATCGGGTGGCCAGCAGCCTTAGAATGAAGGTCAGGGCAATGCCTGCCAGCGCGGCGGCGATCTGCCCGCAGCCTAAAAGCGCCATCACATAATAAAGGGCGGCGCCCTCCAGGGCGGCGATGGCATAGATCCGCTTATTGAGCACAAAGGGGATCTCTCTCAGCATCAGATCCCGCATCAGCCCACCGCCGATGGCGGTGACCAGCCCCATAGAGATGACCAAAAACCATTGCTTCTCCAGGCCGGCCTCTACCGCGATCTGAGCGCCGGTTACCGCAAAAGCGCCCAGCCCCAGAGCATCGAATACATTATTGATCTTCTCAATGGCGGCCTCATTGGAAAAATACCGCTCCTTCAGCAGGCGGGCAACAAAGAATACCCCAAGGGCGGCCGCCACCC
Organism: Eubacteriales bacterium; assembly: GCA_045603925.1. Lineage (GTDB taxonomy): Bacteria > Bacillota > Clostridia > Oscillospirales > QAKW01 > QAKW01. The sequence continues at coordinate 2,986 of JAZUNB010000004.1, read as the reverse complement.
CTGCCAAAATCATCCAATAATTGGTAAAGAACCGCGGAGGGACCTCACCCAGCAGGCAGTCCCGCAGGATGCCGCCGCCGAAGGCGGTGATCAGCCCCAAAAGGGTCACGCCGAAAAGGTCTAAATTCTTTTTGACCGACACCATCGCTCCCGATACCGAGAAGGCGATGACGCCGATCAATTCCAAAAGTATAAATAAATATCGCATTTTTTCACCCATTTCATTTTAATGAATAGTGAACGATGGGAAACTCTATGATAAAAGCGGACGCTTTGAAGAGCGAGCGGTAAACCGCCTTATTATTCAGTTGCGCAGCGAATGAATGGGCGCGGGAATGCGACCGCCGCGGCTGATAAACTTCTCACTGCTCTCCCGATGAACCGGCATAATGGGCGCCTCGCCCAGCAGGCCGCCGAACAGCACCGTATCCCCCACATTCTTGCCGATGGCGGGAATGACGCGCACAGCAGTGGTCTTATTATTGATGACGCCGATACTGATCTCATCGGCGATGATGGCAGAGATGGTGGAGGCGGGGGTATCGCCGGGGATGGCGATCATATCCAGACCCACCGAGCAAACGGCAGTCATAGCCTCCAGCTTATCCAGGGTCAGCACCCCTTCGGTAGCGGCGCGGATCATCCCCGCATCCTCGGAAACGGGAATAAAGGCACCCGAAAGACCGCCCACATGGGAGGAGGCCATGGTGCCGCCCTTTTTCACCGCATCATTGAGAAGGGCAAGGCAGGCGGTGGTCCCGTGGGTACCGCAGCGCTCCAGCCCCATCTCCTCCAGAATATGGGCCACCGAATCGCCCACCGCAGGGGTAGGCGCCAGAGAAAGATCCACAATGCCGTAAGGCACATTCAACCGACGGCAAGCCTCATTGGCCACCATCTGACCCATACGGGTGATCTTAAAGGCGGTCTTTTTCACAATATCGGCAATTTCGGTAATATCCGCATCGGGATGCTTGGCAATGGCACTGCTGACCACCCCGGGGCCCGAAACGCCCACATTGATGACGCATTCTCCCTCGCCGACCCCATGGAAGGCCCCTGCCATAAAGGGGTTATCCTCGGGCACATTGGCAAAGACCACCAATTTGGCACAGCCGATGGAATCCTCCTCGGCAGTGGCCTCGGCGCATTGGCGAATGATCTCGCCCATCAATTTCACTGCATCCAGATTGATGCCGGCCTTGGTGGTGGCCACATTGATGGAGGAGCAGACCCTGGAGGTCTCCTTCAGGGCGCGGGGCAGGGAGCGGATCAGATTGAGATCGCTTTGGGTTGCCGCCTTATGGACCAGGGCGGAAAAACCGCCCACAAAGTTGATCCCGCAGGTGATAGCGGCCCGCTCCAGAGTCTTGGCCACCTCCACCATATCATCCTCGGAATAGCCGGGGGTCACCAGGGCAATGGGGGTCACCGACACCCGCTTATTGATGATGGGAACTCCATAGGTCTTGGCGATCTCCTCACCGGTCTCCACCAGCTTTCCTGCCAGGCGGGTGATCTTTTCATAGACCCGATCGCAGAATTTCTTTACATCCCGATCCACGCAATCGAAAAGAGAGATGCCCATCGTAATGGTACGGACATCCAGATGCTCCTCATCGATCATTTTAATGGTTTCAATAATATCTCCGTGATTCAGCATGGCAGACCCCTCAAATTCTGTGCATGGCGTCGAAGACGTCCTCGTGCATCACATGGATCACCAGACCCATCTCCTTACCGGCATCCTCCAGCTCTTTGGAGAGGGAAACAAAATCCTTCTCGCTTTTCTCATCCATACGGACCCACATGATCATCGTAAAGGTCTCATGGCGCACCTTTTGGGTGATATCGTTGATGTTTACATTGTTGTCGGCGCAGATATTGGAAAGGCGCGCGATGATGCCCACCCGATCCTTGCCGATCACCGAAATGACTGCATTCATGATCAGTTCCTCTTTTCACATTAAATTGCTTTTATTTTAACATATTTCCTATAAAAATCAATCCCAATCCTTGCAAATCCCGAGGTTTCTTGATAAAATGAAATCATCAATACAGAAACGAGACCTTATTATGAACACTGTCACCTTAAGATCCTATGCTAAAATCAACCTGAGTCTCGATGTGACCGGCACGCGGGAAGACGGGTACCATCTTTTGGAATCGGTCTTTCAGCAGATCTCGGTCTACGATCAGATCCGCGTTTGCAGAGAAAAGGGTGCCGGCGGCATCCGCATCCGCTGCACACCCTCCTACATTCCCAACGATGAGCGGAACATCGTACACAAAACCGCAACCGCCTTTTTCAAGGCGGCGGGAATCGAGCAATATCAGGTCTTTATCGACCTGAAAAAAACCATCCCCTCCGGCGCAGGTCTGGGGGGCGGCAGTTCCAACGGCGCCACTGTTTTTTCCGCCCTCTGCCGTTTATACGGCGTTTCCTTCTCCACCGAGGAGGCCGTCCGCATCCTCTGTCCCTTAGGGGCTGATATCCCCTTCTTTTTATACGGCGGCACCATGCTGGCCGAGGGAGTGGGCGAGATTCTTACCCCTGCCCCGCCTCTGAAGAATTACTATATTGTGTTGGCCAAGCCCAAGGCAGGGGCCTCCACCAAGCAGATCTATGAATATCTGGAGGAGACCGGCATCCCTCATCATCCCGATACCCAAGGGGTACTTTCCGCCTTGGAGCAGGGGGATCTTTCTGCCCTGGAGCAGGCGGCGGGAAATGTTTTGGAGATCGCCACCTTTGCCCTCAGACCCCAGGTAAGGGAGTTTAAAGAAGCCCTGCAGAAAGCAGGGGCCAGAGCGGCGCTGATGAGCGGCAGCGGCAGCTGCGTCTTCGGGCTGTTTGAGGAGGAGGCCGCCGCCAGAAAGGCGGCGGAGCAAATGCGGCAACTTACCCGCACCGTCTTTATCGCCCGCCCCATCCACCGCCCCTCCCGCACCCAATTTGAATAAAGAAATAAGACCACCGAGTTGT
>JAZUNB010000003.1:0-5947 GCA_045603925.1 Eubacteriales bacterium | reverse complement strand
GTGTATGTGATATGCCGAGTGGCTCGGTTTGGAGGTAGCAAAGGGCATAAAAATAAAAGGGAAATATCGAGAATTCGATATTTCCCTTCCTTTTTACGATTTCTAAGGCAGAATCTTATTGAAGAGGTCCTTATTTTTCTTGCCCTTTGCGGTTCAGACTATTTTTACAGCCCCTTTCTTTTATACAATTACAGTTTCAAAAGGTTTTTCCAGGCATCAATATAGCTTTGGGCCTGGCTCTCACTCTTGCCCTCGGCAAAGATGCGGAGCAACGGCTCCGTACCGCTGAAGCGGCAGATCACAAAGGAATTATCCTCAAAGTGAACCTTACAGCCATCTTCATAGCTGACCGACTTCACCTTTTGCATAAACTCGGGAAGCACACGCTCCACCATCACCTTATTGACCACCTCATCCTTGGCCTCAGGCGCGAAGGGCAGGTTAAATTCAACCATCTCAAACTTGCCGTATTTTGCCTCCAATTCAGCAAACAACTCGCTGGGAGACTTACCGGTCTTACAAACCATTTCTGCGAAGAGAGAAGCGGCATAAACCGAATCCTTGCCGTGAATATGGCCGCGTACTGTCAGACCGCCGGAGGACTCGCCGCCCAAAACAGCATCCACCTCATCGATCTTGGAGGAAATATACTTGAAGCCAACAGGGACCTCATAGCACTTCTCACCCAGATCCTCTGCCAGAACATCCAGCATATGGGTAGTTGCAAGGTTACGGACAACAGGACCCTTCCAGCCCTTATATTCATGGAGATAGTAATACAGCAGAACCAGGATCTGATTTGCGCTGATATACTCACCGTTATGATCAATGATACCCAAGCGATCACCGTCACCGTCAACGCCGATACCGAGATCATAGCCGCCGTCTACAACCTGATCCGCAAGCTCGCGAAGAGTACTTTGAGTCGGCGCAGGCATCATCCCGCCAAAATATGCATCCTTATTACCATGAACCAGATCGATGGTGCAACGAGCGGTATAGAAAATCGTCATCAAAGGATAGGTGGCACTACCGTGCATGGAGTCAAATAAGATGCGCAGACCGCGATTACGGATCGCATCTACATCCAGGACACCCAAAATATCATCCAAGAAGTCATTAAAGGGGTTTTCCCAATACTTGATCAAGCCCTTCTCAAGACCTTCAGCGAAGGGGATAGACTTTGCTTCTGCCTTTTCAATCAACTGCTCCAGGCGGTTGGTAACCTCCACATCGGCATCTCTACCCTCTTCTACAATCAGCTTAATGCCGTTATAAATCGAGGGATTATGGGAAGCGGTAACCTCCAAGCCATAATAAAGGCCTTGGTTTTTAACAGTATGCATCACCAAGGGAGTCGGAGAACTGCGGCGAAGGAAAATGACTTCAACACCGTTGCCGGCCAAAACCTCAGCCAACCACTCCCCCGCCTCTTTAGACAAGAAACGGCGGTCATAGCCGATAATAACCGGCTTACCAATCTTATTCTCTTCTTTCATCAGGTCGCAGACCGCCTGACCAACTAAGTAAATATTGCTCTTAATAAACTCAGAGCCGATCTCGGCGCGCCAACCGCCGGTACCAAAACGAATCATTTGACATTGCCTCCTATTTTGATTACTCATTAAAACTGCAAACAACGGTTACATCCGGATGAAGCTGAAGAATCGAAGCAGGCACCTCGGGAGTAACAGGGCCGTAAAGAGCCTTATTAAGGGTCTCTTCCTTAGCCTTGCCATGAACGATCATTACGATCTTCTTGGCAGTCATAATACCCTTCAGACCCATGCTCAGTGCTTGAGTGGGGACTTCATCCTTAGAAGCAAAGAAACGGGAGTTTGCCTCAATGGTAGACTCCTCCAAGGTGACCAGATGGGTACCGACAGGAAAATGATCATCGGGCTCATTGAAGCCAACATGACCGTTGAGGCCCATACCGAGAACCTGAAGATCGATTCCGCCCATTTCTTCAATGCGGCGATCATAAGCGGCACATTCTGCTTCGGGATCCTTGGTAAGCCCGTCAGGAACAAAGGTACACTCCTTACGGATATTTACATGATCAAACAAATTAGTATTCATAAAATAACGGTAGCTTTGATCGTTATCGGGAGCCAAACCATAATATTCATCCAAATTGATGGAAGAGATCTTGGAGAAATCAAGAGTTCCCTCTTGATTCATTTTGATCAATTCCTTATACATCCCAACAGGAGAAGACCCGGTTGCAAGACCCAACACGGAATCGGGCTTATTACGGATCTGCTCTGCTAAAATTTCAGCAGCGCGCATACTGGTTTCAAGATAACTATTGGTTTTAATTACTTTCATGGTTAAACATCCCCCTTTTATATTTATAATAATATAATATAACAAAATATGGCATCTTGTCAACATATTTCCAAGGTAATTTACCGTAAAGTATATAGACTTTACAATTAATTCAACAAACCGTGAAATCCGGCACAATTCCTATGCTTTTTGGTATCACCATCTGAAATAAAAATTAGTATCCCAGGCAGGAAGGCTTGGAAAATGGCGCAGATACACCTTAGCTCCCGGCATTATTTTTTCAACCAAGAGCGGAATGGCAAATAGATCTTCCGAGCGGTGATAGGCGGCAACATCCATTTTAGGTTTATTCCTTTCGATGATTTGAGCGGCCCCCTTTAAAACCGCGCTTTCCATACCTTCTACATCTATTTTGATCAGCGAAACAGCCATCCCTGCGCAAAGTCGGTCAACCGTCTCTGCAGCAACAGCAATCCCGCCTTCTTTCAATGACTTGGATTTTCGGCCGCCATCCATTTCAAAGGACCTCTCCCCTGCTACTTCATCCAGACAACAATGATGGCAATAAACATTATGTAAACCTTCGGTGTTCTTTTGCAACCTCAAAAAATTCTTTTGATCCGGCTCCACCGCATCAATACGGAAATAGCGCCCGTCGGTCCATTGCAAAAAGCGCAAAACCGTATCGCCCGTATATGCACCGATATCAAGGTAATGCTCCGAATCTGTAAGTCCCAGAAGAGCGTATGCCTCATGGGGCTCCGTTTCACAGTCCAGCAAAGGCCGAATAGCACCGGTCAGCTTCGCTTCGATCACCTTTTGATACACCTCTCTCGACTTATCATCAGCCAGAAGGGCGTATGCCGCCTCAAATTCCTTTCTGTGGACCTGCAAAAACGCCTGATCAAACAGTTCTTCCCCCGCAATAGGAACATCCGGCGCAAATACATCCTGTTCCTGCATAATTCTCTTCACATTTTCCATCACATCCGCCCGATGAGTACCGAAAGCAAGTAACACATTCATATCGCCGAATTGCTCCTTCAGCTCTCCGTAACTTCCAACAGTAAATCCTCTGAAGCTCTGATGACGCACAAATCCATCACTGGCAAACACACCCGCCGCCTTTAGGCCGCGGCTCTCCAAAACATCGAGGATCCGATCCGCGCCGTTACCCATTCCGTAAAGGACGATTGGTTTATTACTTTGTTGTAAATAAGACCATAATTCCATAGAAACCTCAAATCTCGTTGCATTTAAACACTCAATATGATAGAATTGATTAAAAAAAGAAAGAACTCATCAAATGAAACTAAAAGATAATCTCACCTTTTTGATATGCGCCTTATGTGTATTCTTTCCCATTGGGTTGATCTTCTTGATTTTATCCGATAAAAGGCCCTGGCAAAAGACCGTATTAAGTCTGATGGGCGCGGCAGTATTCGCCGCGTTGCTGCTTCCTGCATTGATTCGGAGCGAAGCACCCATTGATCCCGATGCATTTGAAATCATCGCGACCAGAAAGACCCTTACCGTTGGTCAAAGCGGCGGACTTGCCGTTGCAAACGATACGGTCTATCACACTGATTTTCAGGTATCTCCCGAAAATGAATGCCTCGAAGTGAAAGACAACATCTATACCGCCGCAAAAGAAGGAACCTGCATTTTAACCGTTTTCTTCCGGGATCAAGTGCGGCAGATCGCCATCACCGTAACCGACGGCGAACGGACCGATGAAACCGTATATGCCTCTCCCACAGGCGAGCGTTATCACGCCAACAAAAAGCATGGCGGAAAAAACGCGGTACAGATGACCGAAGAAGAGGCGCTTTGCTCAAGCAAAACCCCTTGCAAGATCTGCTGGGAATAAAATGAAACAATAAAAATCCTTGAAATCAGATTTCAAGGATTTTTATTTTATAAATTAAACATTATCAGGGATCTTGCTGTAGCCGTCTTTATTCTCAGTCAAGGTAATCTCCTTGGTCCAAGTCTCATAAGCGGCGGTATACTCATCATTCTTCTTATCAGTGATGCAGTTTGCCTTCCAAGCAACGGTACCGTCAGCAACATAGTAGCAGATGGCATAACCGCCCTCGATCTTCAGAAGCTCATAGTCACCGGCAGCGCGGCCTGCGGCAAATGCCCAGTCGCCAACAGCAGTATCGAAGGAAGCCTTGGTATAGTTCTCGCAAAGACCGCCGTTACCATAAGTAGCAGTATCAGCGCTATGCTCGGCAGCGGCATGCTCAAAGGTATGCTCATCCCACTTTGCTTCGATCAATTCAGCCAAAACTTCATCGGCAGCAGCCTTTGCAGCGGCATCATCCTTATCATGCGCCTCTGCGGTAAAGATGATCTGGCGGATGGTCTTGGTGTCGCTCTCATCACGATACGGAGTAGCGGTCAGATAGTAAACCGTATAAGTACCGCCCTCATCGTCGTCCACATAGGTCTCCCCAACCTTGGCAGTATTAAACAGCCAGTCGGATGCAGCGTTATCGGCAATATGGGTTGCCTTATTCGTCTTGAGGCCTGCAACGGTCTCCTTTACATTCTCTTCCAGATCTTCCTTGGTAAACTCTTCGGTGATCTTAGTCGTGGCGCGGATATCATTTTCAACCCAAGCAGCAAAGGCATCGGTGGAAGGAACCGCAGCCAACTGATCAGCCTTCGATTTTGCGGCAGCATAAGTCTTGCTATCCTCAATATCTTCCGCCTCGATCTGATAGCTGTAATAATCCACATAGCGATAGGAGTCCAGATTGTCCTTATAATATTGCTCGATCTCCTCGTCGGTATAGCTCAGAGCATCCTTATAGGACTCCAGATAATTGCCGGAAAGGGTAGACAATTCCATACACTTGCGAACATCGCTCTCCTGCACACCGTTACCGAAAAACAGAGAGAAGATCTTCTTCTCGTTATAGGAATTCTCTTTTGCATAATCCTTATAGCTATCGATGGCTTCCTGAATCTCCGCCTGATCCTCGTCATTAAGGGTCATCCCTGCGGCAACTGCTTTTTCGGCAAGATACAGCATTTCTTTTACCTGAGAACCTGCCTCATCGCAGAAATACTCAAACCAGGTAGAGCCCGATTTGAAGGTACAATTCTGATTACGCAAGGACTTTGCGGTATCCAGACCGATCGAAGAGATATAATCAGAATAAGAACTCGCAAAGGAATTATACTGAGAATAGAAGAAATACGACATCATTGCCGCATCAACAGTATAATTCTCCGTTTGCATTACAACTGTCTTACGCTGAATATCACCGCGATTAAAGGCAGTGGTATAAACCGTCTGATAAATAAATCCTGCAACCAGGCAGAGAACCAAAACGCCGGCAACGATCGAAGTAACGATGACCGAGGTTCTTTGCTTCTTTGCCTTCTTTGCAGCCTCAATTCTTTTAGCTTCTTTTTCTGCGGCGCGACTTTCACGCACCCGTTGTCCTTTTCCCATGGGGAATACCTCCGTATAATAGAAATACAATGAATATATTATACAACATGATTTTGCTTTTGTGAACCACTAAATCTTAAAAAATATGTAAATATTTAAAAAAAGAGACCCGAATGGGTCGCCTTTTTATAAAAATTAATGATCCCCCAAACAATCTCTTGCCACATAAATGGTATTCAGAATCTT
>JAZUNB010000002.1:0-8199 GCA_045603925.1 Eubacteriales bacterium | reverse complement strand
AATAAAGAAGCTCTATGGGTTTTCCGTCTTCGTAAACACCGGTGATATATTTTAATAGATAAACGATGTCTGCAGTATTGACCTCGTTTTCCGCTTCATGGGTATTTACAACATTGGCGGCTTTCAGATTGATTTTTTCATTGGAAAGTGTTCCGTTGAGTTTGCGAATCAAAAGAATCACATCCAGAAGATCAATATTTTTATCCCCGTTCAGATCTCCTGCAATGAATGAGGGAAGAGTTACTTCCACCTGTTCTGCATCCGATCCTTCGATCTGCAGTTTGCTATTGACATAAACGCTTAATCCCTTTGAATATCGTTCTCCCTTGCGGTCATAGGTGATGGTGAGGGTGCGCCCGCGATATTGGACATTCTCTAAAACGAAATAATCCAGCCCTTTCTCGGGAATCAGCGGATGGATGGTCAAAGTGAGGTCATTTTCATCGGGGCGGATTCCCACCAAGCCGGTGATGATCAGATCATTAAAGGATGAATGATTATAATAAATACTTCGCTCAAAATCCGCCAACCATTCACCGGTAAGAGGATCCAAATCCTCTGCCAGCCAGCAATACTTTTGGCCATCTACCGTCGAGGTTTTGTAATGGCTGTTGGCATAGGTGGTCAAAAGTTCCCAATAATCATTGGCATTAAAGGATTCGGTAGCGGTGTAGTTGTTCAAAAGGTTTGCGGCGGCGGTCAGGGTCTGTGCGGTGGCAAAGGGCCAGGAGGGGCCGTTCCAATGGCAGTTTCCGCCGGAAACTGCCGCCAAGAACTTTTCGTGCCTGCGCTCTGCGGTAGTGGGGCCGTAAGGCGCTTTGAAGCCGTTTTCATCGGTCAGTTGGGAAAAGGCTGCAGAATATTCGGCGGTGTCCTCCGGCAGATTATAGCACCAAGGAATATAACCGATCAGTTCCCGCACATTTGTAAAGGTCAATGTATTTTGTTTTACGGTTTCAAAGAAGCCGTGTTCGTTGTTCCAAAGCTTACTGAGTACCGCTTGCTTCTGAAGTTCTGCCCGATCTTTATACTCTTCTGCTGTATCCTCATCTTCGGCAAGCTTTGCAATTTTAGAAATGGCGACTGCATCTGCATACATATAGCTATTGAGGGTGGGGCGATACCCTGCACCGCTGATGCTGTATTCCATTCCGTCCTGATTGGTGTGTTGATAGAATAACCCGTCTTCGCCATTGTATTTTTCTGTGACCCAAGCATCGTAGTTTTCCATCAGTTGGGGAAGAAAGGCTGTCAGATTATCGGCGTTTCCCTGCACCAAATAATTGGCGTAATAAGCATCGGCAATGGGAAAACTGTAACTTCTCGGATCGGAATCTTCTTTGAACCAATAATCCATATAATCCTTTAGGTAGGTGGTATTCTTGATCCATCGTCCCTCATAAAAATGATGCATTGCGGGGCAGGGGATGGCATTATCGGTTCCCGCCCAACTGACATTAGGTAAAAATTCGGAGATGATATAATCGCCGTCTGTCGTTTGGCGGATCTGTGACCGATAGGTCAACCAGCGGAAGTAATAGATCTGCGTGATGTTGGGGTTATCACATTCAAAATACGGAACATTCTCTTCAAACCACTGAAGATAGGTCTTTTTTTGCGTTCCCAAAGGATCGGGGTCGTTAAAGAGGGCGTCGATGTTATGTATCGCTTCTTTTTCGGTGGCGGCGAAGGCGAGCGCCATTCGGGTTTCGGCTTTTTCGCCCGGGCGTAAAACAATGGTTTTATTAAAAGAATTGTCGCCGGTTGAAAAGTCTTTGGCATCCATCAAAACATAGGCGTTATCCTGCCAAGCAGAAAGGCAGCCGATAGATGCATCGGCGTTGATGGTTATCGTTTGTTGCTTTGCACCGATGTTTTCAAAATGAAGCAAGCTGACCGCCATATTATTGGGGGTAATGAATTTTTGCTCGCTGATCCGTATATCGTTGGAAATGTTCCCAAGGATCTCTACCTCGGAGATTCCCGCCGCCTTTCCGCTTTGAGCGGTGACCAATAGTTTGATTTTTGAGGTGGTGACCAATGAAAAAGATATGTCGTTTTTTTCTTTGCTCAGATCGGTCAAGGTGGCAACGGTCTGATATGCTGAGTCGGTATAGACCTGAATTTCAACCTTTGCGGGAATCGCGGTGTTAGAACTGTCGGAAAAGGGATAAAGGGTAATCTGCCCGATGGTTTCTTCTTTCCCGAGATCAAAAATGATCCATTCGGTTTCGGTGCGAGGCGCTGAGGCAGAATAATAGTTGGTCCAGCGGCTGCGGGGGCTGTTACCGGAGGTGTTTATAATTCCGTCGTTGATTTGGGTCAAATCATCATATTTTGATGTATAACTTGCAGTTACATTGGCGTTTGAAGAGAGATTGGTTTGTCCGCTCTCACCGAGGGTTACCGAAACATGGCTGGGCATATAGGTTCCTTTTGCAGGGGATACCGTTTGCTCTTCAATTTTGATGGTGCACTCCATCCCATATTTTTTTGAAAGACCGGTACGATAAATGGAATCGGAATCAAAGCCCCATCCAACCGAATGTAAGGCAAAGATCATATCGCTGAAACCGGTGGGAACATTGGTTTCATACGGTCTATTCAGAAGAAAATCAATATCAGTTTTTGTGGTAATAAAATTGGTTGTCACATCAGCAGTCACTTTCACAGATGAAATACATTGAATAAACAAAATTATACATATGATCAAAGTAATACTTTGGATACATAGAGATTTTTTTCTCATAATAAACTCCTTAAGATTTTTTGATTATATTATATCAAAAGTAAAAACCAAAGGGAATGAGAAGGATCGCATTTTTGTTAACCGATTTTGACTTTTTGTTGATTTTATAGGGCGTTGCTGCTACAATGTTTTTGGGTGATTATATTATGAATAAAGTGTTGTTAGATCCCAATAGTATAGAAGGGTCTACCTGTGGCTTGTTTGTATCTGCAGGCTTTGGAAAGCATCCTGCGCGCCATATGGAACGCTGGGAAATTATTTATGTAGTCAACGGAACATTGCATATTGCCGAAGAGGACAGCTCTTTTGAGGTAAAAAAAGGAGAGGGTTTGCTCCTGCGTCCCCAAAAGGGGCACTTCGGAACAAAGCCTTATGATCAAAATCTTTGTTTTTACTGGCTTCATTTTTGGGCAAATGAAGCAGATGCGGAACGGGAGCATATATGCTTGGATCAGTATTGCAAATTGAAGCGTCCCTATCGGTTGCAGGAATGGCTCCATAGTTATCTGGAGGATCATATCTCCAACCGAAATAATCAAACGGTAAAAGATGAAATGATTCGCTTGATGCTCTATGAAATCGCGGACTCCTCTGTAGAAGAGTCTTCTGTTTCTGCGCTGGCATTTCAAACCAAATTATATATTCACACCCATTTTCAGGGTAAAATATCCTCCTTCGATGTCGCGCAGGCGTTGGGTTATAACGGAAGCTATTTAGAGCGCGTTTTCAAAAAGGCGTATGGAAATACGGTGACGAATGAGATCCGACAGGCGCGCATTTTTTATGCTTGCGATCTGCTGTCGCGAAGCAGTGCCCCGATCGTTGAGATCGCTTATGAATCCGGCTTTTCCTCTAAGGAGGATTTTAACCGTGTATTCAAAAGCCTCAAGGGGATTTCGCCGCGTCAATATCGCGAGAAGAAAACTGCTCACCGTTTCAATATTAAGTAAACGCTTTACGGTTCCTCTGCAAACTGCTCCTGCAGTTTGCAGAGGATTCGTTTTTCCAAGCGGGAGACTGCCACTTGGGAGAGACCCAATTCTTGGGCGGTCTTGCTTTGGGTCTGATCCTTGAAAAAGCGCAGGATGATCAGCTTGCGTTCTATGGAAGGCAAGGAGCGCAAGATCTCTGCCGTTACGACCCGATTGAGGGCTTGCTCCTCGGGAGAATCAATGCTGGGGGTCACTCCCCCTTCTTCCGGGGGAAGATCCAGCGAGAGGGTGGGCTGGGTGGCTTCGGTGGCGGTCAGGATCTCTTCGGGAGAAAGACCGGTTGCATCCGCCAATTCCGAAAGGCGGGGCTCCCGCCCCAAATGCTGGGTCAGTTCCCGGGTGGCGCGGTCGATCCGCAGCTTGTCCTCCTTATACTTGCGGGAGATCTTAACGCTGCTGTTATCCCGCAGATAGGTTTTGATCTCGCCGATGATCTTGGCCACGGCATAGGTGGAGAATTGCACCTGCTTGGTTTCATCGAAATCCCGTGCCGCCTTGATCAGCCCCACCGAGCCGATCTGGATCAGATCATCCTCTTCTACTCCAAATCCCCGATACCGCTTGACCGCCATTCTTACAAGACCCATATTGTCTTCCACCAAGCGGTCTAAAACAGGCGGCATCTTATTCCTTGGGCTGTATGTATTTGGTGAAGGTGACGGTGGTTCCATTCCCCGGTCTGGAGGTCACCCGAACCTTATCCATAAAGGTCTCCATAATGGTAAAGCCCATGCCGCTTCGCTCCTCGGCGTTGCCGGTGGTAAAGAGCGGCTCCATGGCCTGCTCCACATTTTCGATACCCTTTCCCTTATCGCGGATGGATAAGACCAGCTTTCCGCCCTCATAGAGGCGGCCTGTGATGAAGATCGTTCCTAAAGTATCGCCGTAGCCATGGACAATACAGTTGGTTACCGCTTCGCTGACGGCGGTTTTGAGTTCGCTGACTTCCTCTACCGTGGGGTCCAGCTGAGCCGCAAAGGATGCAACCGCAATGCGGGCAAAGCCTTCATTGGCCGAGCGGGACGGAAAGGAGAGGCGGATATGATTGATTGCTTTCATTTTTCTTCCTCCTTGATCTTTACATAACGGGAGATCTGCGCCATATCAAATACCTTTTTGGGCGCACCGTTTAAATGCCGCAGTTCCACAGAACCGTCTAAACTGTTCATCAGCTTGCGCCTGCCCATCACCACCGCAAGCCCCGAGCTGTCCATAAAACTGACTCCGCCGAAATCCAGAATCAGTAAGGCAGGGCGCAGGCGACGGATCTTGAAATCAATACTGTCGGAAAGACCCTTGGCGCAATGATGATCAATTTCGCCGTTGAGTTTTACCTCCAATTCGTTGAAACTTTCCTGAAATGTAATATTCATAGTGCCTCCTTATATAAAAAATAACGACCTTCTGCTATTGTAACAGAGGGTCGTTATCTTTTTTGTCGAAATAGGTCATTGAAACAGCTTTTTTAATTCGCGGGTCATATCGCCCAGCATATAAAGAGAGCCTGCCACTAAAATAGCACCGTCGCATTTTTCCTTTGCCAGCCGCGCGGCTTCGGCATAGGTATCGCAGGCAACGCAATCATCGCAATAAAGATCGGCCATATTCTTAAGGTCAAAGGCGGTCATGGCCCGCGGATGAGCGGGGGAGACTGTCAGAAAGGCTTTGGCGCGCAGGGCTAATTTCTGCACTGCGTATTGATAAGGCTTATCCTTCAGCATTCCGAAAATGATGACCGGTCGTTGCAGCTGCGGGAGCTGATCCATGGCGGCGACCAAACTGTCGATACCGTCTTTGTTATGCCCGCCATCGGTGAAGATGGGCGGATCGTTGCAGATCCGATCCAGGCGGGCGGGAATATAGGCCTTGAGAAGCCCTTCTCTCAGTTGCTCTTCGGTGAAAGCGATCTTTTTTGTCTCTCTCAGATAAAAGAGGGTCTCCAATACCGTAACAGCGTTGTTGATCTGGTGAGCGCCGCAGAGAGAAATCGAATACTCCGCGCCCTTATAGGTGAAGGTGCATCCGTTGGCGTTGCAGTTGCCGTTAAGCGGCGTTCCCATAATTAGGGGGGCGTTCATCAAATCGGCTTGCTTTCGGATTTCGTCAATGGCCTCCCGCGGATTGGCGGCATAGAGAATGATGGGGCAATTCTTTTTGATAATGCCCGCTTTTTCAAAGGCGATCTGCCGGATGGTATCGCCTAAAAAGGCGGTGTGATCCAAGGAAATGGAGCAGATAACCGATGCCAGAGGCTGTTCGATCACATTGGTGGCATCAAAGCGCCCGCCCAAGCCCGTTTCCAATACAACGATATCACAGCATTGTTCTTGAAACCAAAGAAAGCCGATGGCGGCAACGATCTCAAATTCGGTGGGCGTTTCCGTCTCCTTTAAGGAGTCGCAGGCGATTTTTACCTGCTCGGTCAACCGCGCCAGATCCTCTTGGGGGATCATCTCGCCGTTGATGGCAAAGCGCTCCCGAAAGTCAAAAACAAAGGGGGAGGTGAAGCATCCGGTTTTATAGCCGGCGGTCTTCAGCACCGATGCCAGCATAGTGGCGGTGGAGCCTTTTCCGTTGGTTCCGGCAATATGGAGAAAGGGCAATCCCTTTTGAGGATTGCCCAACTGCTCCAGCAATGCCTTGATCCGATGGAGACCGGGTCTGGAACCGTGGATCTTTCGGTTATGAATAAATGTTAAGGCTTGCTCGTAGGTGATCATTTGTTTTTCAGTTCCTCAATGCTCTCGGTGAGGGAGGCGATCAGCCCTTGGAATTTTTCCTTTTTGGCGGTTTCGGCCTCCACCAGAGCGGCAGGCGCTTTGGCGATGAAGCCCTGATTGCTCAGCTTGCCTTCCACTCTTGCCAGCTCGCCCTTGGCTTTTTCCAATTCCTTGGTCAAACGGGCGATCTCTCCTTCAATATCCACCAACTCGGCGAAGGGGATATAGAGGTTTGCCCCGTTGCAGACCAGCTTAACGGTTCCCTCGGGGATCTCTTGATTAATGAAGACCTGGTCGGCGCCTGCCAGCTTCTGATAGAAGCTCTCGGAGCCTTCAAACCATTCTGCGTGGGCAGATTCAATATAGAGAGAGGCTTTTCTGGAGAGGGGAACATTCATTTCCGCTCTGCGGTTACGGATGGCCTTGATGGTCTCCATAATATGCTCCATCTTTTCGGCGCCCTCGGGGAAATGAAGCTTGCTGTCGTAAACAGGGAAGCGGGCGGTAACGCAGGCCTTTTCCTCAACAGGCAGAGCCTGCCAGATCTCCTCGGTGATGAAGGGCATGAAGGGATGCAGCATCTTCAGCGCACCGGAGAAAACATAAAGCAGAACCTTCTGGGCAGAAGCGCTTTCTTCGCCGCCGGCATAAAGGCGGGGCTTTACCAGCTCGATGTACCAATCGCAGAAAAGATCCCAGATGAAATCATAGACCTTCTGCAAAGCCAAACCGATCTCGAATTTATCCAAGGTTTCGGTCACATCGCGCACAACCTCGTTGTAGCGGGTGAGGATCCATTCATCCTCGGGCTTGAGGTTTTCGGCGGAGAAGGAGAGATCCTCTTCCTTAAGATTCATCAGGATGAAGCGCGCGGCGTTCCATACCTTATTGGCAAAGTTACGGGAGGATTCCACCCGCTCGGGATAATAGCGCATATCGTTGCCGGGGGCATTGCCGGTGGCAAGGGTGAAGCGCAGGGCATCGGCGCCGAATTCCTTAATGACCTCCAGCGGGTCAATACCGTTGCCTAAGGATTTACTCATCTTGCGGCCTTGGCTATCCCGCACCAGACCGTGGATCAATACATGCTTGAAGGGAGTCTCGCCCATCTGCTCCAGGCCGGAGAAGATCATGCGGGCAACCCAGAAGAAGATAATATCATAGCCGGTAACCAATACGCTGGTGGGATAATAGTATTCCAATTCTTTGGTCCGCTCGGGCCAGCCCAAGGTAGAGAAGGGCCAGAGGGCAGAGGAGAACCAGGTGTCCAGAACATCCTCTTCCTGGCGCATGGGTGCGCCGCACTTGGGGCAGGTATGAACATCCTCTTTGGCGATGATCATTTCGCCGCAGGCGTCGCAGTAATAAGCGGGGATACGATGACCCCACCAAAGCTGGCGGGAAATGCACCAATCGTGCACATTCTCCATCCAATTGAGATAGGTCTTGCTGAAACGGTCGGGAACAAATTGGGTCTTTTCTTCCTTGACCACAGCGATGGCCTTTTCAGCCAAGGGCTTCATCTTAACAAACCACTGGCTGGAGGCCATGGGCTCCACCGTGCAGCCGCAACGGTAGCAGGCGCCCACATTATGGGTATGATCCTCGATCTTAACAAGGAAGCCGCCTTCCTCCAGATCGGCAACAATCTGCTTGCGGGCCTCATAGCGGTCCATACCCTCGTATTTGCCGCCGTGGGCATTGATCTTGGCGTTCCCGTCTAAAACAAGGATCTCCT
>JAZUNB010000001.1:0-5695 GCA_045603925.1 Eubacteriales bacterium | reverse complement strand
GCCAAGACCTAATACGGCTATATCGGCGAAGAGAACTCCAAGTATGTGGATTTCAATGATTTCAATGCCTCTGCTACCGATTTCACCACCGATTACGGAACCCCCGCCGGAAAAGCCTTCAAGCTGACCAAGGGTGGCTATTGGCGGTTTGTCATCAACTACAATGTAAACGGCGCCACCAAGGATGCCATCTATACCGTCTATGTGGACGAAGCCGACCTTTCCTTGGGTACCCCCAAGGTGACCCAAAGCGGCAAGTCCGTGACCCTGGATGCCAACGGCGCCACCGTCAGCAAGGTCTATGTGGGCTATATGGGCACCGATGCTGTAGAGATCGACAGCTGGGCGGATTACATCGATAACCGCCAGAGCAACGCCACCTATTACGGCCCCAAGGACGGCACTTCCTTTACTCTTGGCAATAAGAGCGGCTACTATACCGTTGTTGTGGCTTACAATAACGGCGGCACCGATCAGCTTGCGTTTTTTACTTATTTCATTTGATTTCTGCTTGACCGCTGAAAACAGCGAAGACCGACAATAAAAGGAAAAGCCTCCCGAAAGGGAGGCTTTTTTGATGTCTTCACCGTTTTTTTACCCTCGGCGTACTCACGGTACGCGGTCGGGATAAAAGAAACGGTGATCTTCATCTGTTTTGAACGGTCTATTTAAAAATATTTGAATGTGTAAACCGCTCAAAATGGATACAGAAGTTCTTTTCTCTGCCCTTCGGCTATATGCGATATGCCGAACGGGCAGAAAAAGGACTAAAAAAGGAGGTACGAATGTACCTCCTTTTTGTTGTGTGCCATTTTCAGCGGTTTACCCTTGGTGGGAGAGATGGATGAGATAAGCATTAATAAATCCGTCGATATCTCCATCCATCACCGCATTGATATTTCCCATCTCAAAATTGGTGCGATGATCCTTGGCCAAGGTATAGGGCATAAAGACATAAGAACGGATCTGGCTGCCCCAGCCGTTGCTCATCTGGTCGCCCTTGATATCCTCGATGCGCTCCAGATTTTCCCGCTCCTTGATCTCGATCAGCTTGGATTTCAGCATCTTCATACACATATCGCGGTTCTGGAACTGGCTCCGCTCGTTCTGGCAGGAGACCACAATGCCGGTAGGCAGATGGATCAGCCGCACTGCCGAGGAGGTCTTATTGACCTTCTGACCGCCGGCACCGCTGGAGCGGAATACCTCCATCTTGATATCCTCGGGGCGGATCTCCACCTCCACCGAGTCATCGATCTCGGGCATAACCTCCACCGAAGCGAAGGAGGTCTGCCGCCGACCGGAGGCATCAAAGGGGGAAACGCGCACCAGACGGTGCACCCCCATCTCACTCTTCAGATAGCCATAGGCATATTGACCCTCCACCAGAATGGAAGCGCTCTTGATGCCGGCTTCGTCGCCGTCCAGATAATCCAAAACGGTGACCTTATAATCATGGCACTGGGCGAACCGCAGATACATCCGATAAAGCATCTCCACCCAATCCTGAGCCTCGGTGCCGCCGGCACCGGCGTGGAAGGTGAGAATGGCGTTGTTCTGATCAAATTCACCGCTTAAGAGGGTCTGAAGGTTTGCGGCCTCCAGCTTCTTTTCATAGGCGTTGAATTCGTTAATGACCTCGTCCTCCATCTCCTCCAGATCCATTTCGGCCATCTCCAGAAGAGCGCCCAGATCCTCGTGGGCGGAAACCATCTTTTCATAGTTTTCCACCGTCTTTTTATTGTTCTTGATGACCTGCAATACCTTTTGGGAATTGGCAATATCATCCCAGAAGCCGGGAGCGGCGGTAAGGGCTTCGTCCTCTTCGATCTTTACCCGAAGGTCGGCGATCTTCAGCGCCTTCTCCAGCGTCTCCAGGTCTTTTTTGAATTCATTGAATTTCTGCTTGTAATCTTCAATAATGATCATGGTTGTTCCTCATTTATCTTTAATCCAAAGTACATATTACCATATTCTCCTTTTAATTGCAACAGATTTCTCTTTACTTTTTCACTCCATAAATATATAATATATACTGTATAACTATAGAAAAAACGGAGTGATCGTTTGATGAAGAATAAAACCGTGCAGCTGGGAGTTATATTGATCGGCATCGCCGCCGCGGTGGTGCGGGGCCTGGAGCGCTGGCTGACCATCGGGGAAGACGGCTATTATCTGGCGGGCCCCCTGGCGGTAGTTTTGAAATGGGCGCTGATCGGGCTTCTTTTTGCAGGCACCCTTTGGTGCATCTTCGGCAATTGGGGCCGAAAGGAGCAGGTCGATGGCGAAAGCCTTTTCGGCAGCGGGCGGCTCCATCGCTTTTATTTCGCGGTATTGGGTCTTCTTGCGGCAGTAGAAGGCGCCTTTTATTGGATGGAGGCCACCTCCACGCTGATGAAGATCGGCGGAGGCCTCCTTGCGGCAGGGGCTCTCGGCTGGCTGGCTCTGGCCTTCTTTCCCAAGAAGGCAGGGCTCTTGGTGATGCTTCCCACTTTGCAATTTGCGGCCAAGATCATTATCTATTTCTGGGCGACTTATAAAGAGGTCTATGTCAGCGCCAATGTGCTGGGAATGCTGGGCTGGTGCGTGGGGCTGTATTTTGTCCATTCCCTTTGCAAGGTTTTGGCGGGTGCCGCCTGCAGTAAAGGCCGCCTGGCAACTGCCTGCGGGCTGGTCATTCTCTATCTCTTTGCCGCCTTTTTGGTATCGGATCCCGGTGATTCGCTCCATTATGCCTATGGCATTATGCTGCTCCCCTTGGCGGCAGAGGTCTTGAAGGGCCTTGGGCGTAAGCCTGCCGAGCCCGCGCTGCCGGAAAGCCCCGATCTCTCCTTTTTGGATGAGTATGTGGATTCCATTCCCGAGGTGGAAGAGGAATAAACCTTCTCTTTATGGGGTAGGATAAACTCCATGAGAACCGTTATTATTATTTTATTGATCATTCTTTTTGCCGCCCTCACCCTTTGGGGCATCGAGACCGCGGCCTCCGGCACCCATGAGATCTTGGGAAATGTCGGTCATCATTCCTTTATCGGAGGTCTTTTGTGTATCAGAACAACATTCGGAATTTTTCCATCATTGCCCATATCGACCATGGAAAATCCACCATCGCCGACCGTCTTTTGGAGCTTTGCAACACCGTTGAAAAGCGGGAGATGGAGGATCAGCTGCTGGACAATATGGAGCTGGAGCGGGAGCGGGGCATCACCATTAAGGCCCGCGCCGTCCGGCTGGATTATCATGCCCAAAACGGAGAGGATTATGAGATCAACCTCATTGATACTCCGGGCCATGTGGACTTCAACTATGAGGTCTCCCGCGCCCTTGCCGCCTGCGAGGGGGCGGTTTTGGTGGTGGATGCCTCCCAGGGCATCGAGGCCCAGACTTTGGCCAATACATATATTGCCCTGGACAACGATCTGGAGCTGATCCCCGTCATTAATAAGATCGACCTGCCCGCCGCCGATCCCCAGCGGGTGGCCCATGAGATCGAGGATGTGATCGGCATCCCCGCCCTGGATGCGCCCCGGGTTTCCGCCAAGAATAATATCAATATGGAGGCGGTGCTGGAGGCGGTAGTAGAGCAGATCCCCGCCCCCAAGGGCGATCCCAAGGCGCCCCTTTCCGCCTTGATCTTTGACAGTTATTACGATAGTTATAAGGGCGTCATCGTCTATATCCGTATGATGGAAGGCACCTTAAAGACCGGTGACCGTATTCGGATGATGGCCACCGGCGCGGAATTCGATGTGGTGGAATGCGGCTATCTGCGCCCCTTGGGCTTTGAGCCCACCGGCATTCTGCAGGCGGGGCAGGTGGGATATCTCACCGCCTCCATCAAGAGCGTGGAGGATACCCGCGTGGGCGATACCGTTACCGTGGCCGACCGTCCTTGCGAGTCGCCTCTGCCGGGCTATAAGCCCTGCACCCCCATGGTCTTTTCGGGTATCTACCCGGCCGACGGTGCCCGCTATGATGACCTGAAGGAAGCCCTTGCCAAACTGAAATTAAACGATGCCTCCTTCCTCTTTGAGCCCGAGACCTCGGTGGCTTTGGGCTTTGGCTTTCGTTGCGGCTTTTTGGGCCTTTTGCATATGGAAATTATCCAAGAGCGGATCGAGCGGGAGTTTATGATCGATATCATTACCACCGCCCCCTCGGTCAGCTATCGGGTCACCAAGACCGATGGTTCCGTTCTGCAGATCGATAACCCCACCAACTATCCCGATCCCGCCACCATCGCCATGACCGAGGAGCCCTTTGTGAAGGCGGATATCCTGACTCCCAAGGAGTTTATCGGCAATATTATGGAGCTTTGCCAGGATCGGCGGGGCGTTTATGTCAATACCAGCTATCTGGACGCCGATCGGGTGACCCTGCATTATGAACTGCCCTTGGGCGAGATCATCTATGACTTTTTTGATACCTTGAAATCCCGCACCCGCGGTTATGCCTCTCTGGACTATGAGCTGGCCGATTACCGCGATTCCAAGCTGGTGAAGCTGGATATGATGCTCAATGGGGAGATCGTGGACGCTCTGTCCTTTATCGTGCATACCGATAAGGCCTATCCCCGCGCCCGCCGTATGGCAGAAAAGCTGAAGGAGCATATCCCCCGTCAGCTTTTCGAGATCCCCATCCAGGCCTGCATCGGCGGCAAGATCATCGCCCGCGAGACGGTGAAGGCCCTCCGCAAGGATGTACTTGCCAAGTGCTACGGCGGTGATATTACCCGTAAGAAAAAGCTGCTGGAGAAGCAGAAGGAAGGAAAGAAGCGGATGCGCCAGCTGGGCAGCGTAGAGGTGCCCCAGGAGGCCTTTATGGCGGTGCTGAAGCTGGATTCTTAAGATGCTTTCTCTTTATTTGCATACCCCCTTTTGCCGCCGAAAATGCGCCTATTGCGCCTTTTATTCCATGGCGGCGGGGGAGGAACCCAAGGACCGTTATCTTGCGGCCATGAAAGAGGCTATCCGCGGCGCCGCCGCGGAGGAGAAGCGGCCTCTTTCTACCTTGTATCTGGGGGGCGGAACCCCCGCCCTTTTGGGGGAGGCGCGCCTTTCGGAATTGCTGCAAACGGTGGCGGATCATTTTACCTTCGCGCCTCAAGCGGAGCGAACGGTGGAGCTGAACCCCGAAAGCACCACTCCGCAGCTGCTGGCGACCCTCCGGAAAGAGGGGATCAATCGGATCTCTTTAGGGGTGCAGTCCTTAAACGATGAAGAGCTTCAAACGCTGGGGCGGCTCCATGACCGCCAAGGCGCTTTAAGGGCGCTGGAGATGGTCTTTGAGGCGGGGTTTACCAATGTGAGCGTGGATGTGATGTTCGGTCTGCCCAATCAGACCGAGGAGCGGTTTGAAGAAACGCTGGATACCCTCCTTTCTTACCCCATCACCCATCTTTCCGCCTATTCTCTCCAATTGGAGGAGGGAACCCCCCTGGGGGACCGGGCTGAGCCTATGGACGAGGAGCTGGAGGAGCAGCTTTGGTGGTTGCTCTGCCGCAAGGCAAGAGAGCGGGGCCTCGAGCATTATGAGATCTCGAATTTTGCCAAGGCAGGCTATGCCTCGCGGCATAATACCGCCTATTGGAAGCGCACCGATTATATCGGTCTGGGGCCTGCCGCCCATTCCTTTTGGAAGGGCGTTCGGTATTCGTACCCCGCGGATCTTGCGGCCTTTTGCCAAGCCCCCTGGC